>JAJTGU010000243.1 GCA_021297985.1 Rubrivivax sp. | reverse complement strand
CGATCGCCACCCGCTGGCGCTGCCCGCCCGACAGCGCCGCCGGGCGTCGGTCGAGCATGTGGTCGATCTTCAGCAGCCGTGCGGCGTCCATCACCCGCTGGTCGATCTCGGCCTCGGGCGTCTTGCGCAGGCGCAGGCCGAAGGCCATGTTGTCGTACAGCGTCTTGTGCGGATACAGCGCGTAGTCCTGGAAGACCATCGCGATGTCGCGCTGGCGTGGCGCCAGGTCGTTGACCACCCGGTCGCCGATGCGGATCTCGCCGCCGGAGATGGTCTCCAGCCCGGCGATCATGCGCAGCAAGGTGCTCTTGCCGCAGCCGCTGGGGCCGACGAAGACGACAAACTCGCCGTGCCGGATCTCGAGGTCGATGCCGTGGATGACGGTGTTCTTGCCGTCGTAGCTCTTGACGACCCCGCGCAGTTCGACGGCGGCCATCGTCAGTACCCCTGGCTCGGCCGGGGCGGCGGGGGCGCCGCGCCGCGGATCGCCGACAGCGTGGCCTGCGCGCTGCGCATGAACAGGCCCAGGTCGCTGGCCACCGCCACGTAGTCGTAGCCGAGCGCGCGGTACTGCGCCACGACCTCGGGCGTTCCGCCGACGCTGCCGATGCGCTGGCCGACCGCCTTGGCACGCCGCGCCGCGTCGCCCATCGCGGCCAGCACCTCGGGGTGGGTCAGCTGGCCGACATGGCCCATCGTGCCCGACAGATCACCCGGGCCGACAAACAGCGCGTCCACGCCCGGCACCGCGGCGATGGCCTCCAGGTTGGCGATGGCCTCGGTCGTCTCCAGCTGGACGATGACGCCGACACTGCGGTTGGCCGCCCTGAAGTAGTCGGGCACCGTTCCGAAGCGCGACGCCCGGCCCATGCCGGCCATGCCGCGCACGCCCTCGGGCGGATAGCGCGTGGCGGCGACGGCCTCGGCGGCCTCGGCCGCGTTCTGCACGAAGGGGAACAGCAACGTCTGCGCCCCGGCGTCGAGCACGCGCTTGACGACCACGCGTTCGTTCCAGGGCACCCGCACCACCGGCACCATCGGCGTGCCGGCGACGGCCTGCATCAGGTGCACCAGGTCCATCAGGTCGAGCGGCGTGTGCTCCATGTCCAGCACCGCCCAGTCGAAGCCGGCCATGCCGGCGGCTTCGGCCAGCAAGGGGCTGGCCGACATGATCCAGGTGCCCACCGCCGGACATTCGGCCGGGCTCTCGGCCGGGTGGCGTGCCAGCAGCTGGCGAAAGGCGTTGTCCATGCAGCGTCTCGCGTTCAGTAGATCGACGGCTCCGGCGTCGGTGCCGTGCCGGTCAGGAAGTCCAGGTCCGCACCCTCGTGAGCCTGCATCACGTGTCGCTGGTACAGCTGCGTCCAGCCGCGCTGGAAGGGTTGCACCGGCGCCACCCAGGCGGCACGGCGGCGCGCCAGTTCGTCGTCCGGCACGTGCAGATGCAGCCGGCGCTGCGCCATGTCGACCTCGATTTCGTCGCCGTTGCGCACCAGGGCCAGCGGGCCGCCCACGGCAGCCTCGGGGCTGGCGTGCAGCACGCAGCTGCCGTAGTGGGTGCCGCTCATGCGGGCGTCGGAGATCCGCAGCATGTCGCGCACGCCACGGGCCAGCAGCTTCTTCGGGATCGGCAGGCCACCCCATTCGGGCATGCCGGGCGCCCCCACCGGGCCCGCGTTGCGCAGCACCAGCACGCTGGTTTCGTCGCAGTCCAGCGACTCGTCGGCCAGCGCCGCCTGCATCTGGGCCTGGCTGTCGAAGACCAGCGCGCGGCCGCGGTGCTGCATCAGCGCCGGTGTCGCTGCGCTGGGCTTCATCACCGCGCCTTCGGGGGCGAGATTGCCGCGCAGCACGGCGAGCGCCGGACGGTCCGAGATCGGTCGCTCGAGCGGCCGGATCGTGTTGTCGTCGATGATCCGGGCCGCCTCGACCTGCACCCGCAAGGCTTGGCCACTGACCGTGAGCTCGTCGAGCGACAGCTCGTCACGGATGCGCTGCATCAGCGCCGGCAAACCGCCCGCGTAGTAGAAGTCCTCCATCAGGCCTTCGCCACTGGGGAACAGGTTGGCCAGCACCGGAACCCGGCGCGCCACGCGGTCCAGGTCGTCCAGCGACAGCGCGATGCCGGCGCGCCGGGCCATGGCCAGGATGTGGACCGCCGCGTTGGTGCTGCCGCCCAGCGCCATCTGCACCGCCACCGCGTTGAGGAAGGACCCGCGGCTGAGGATGCGCTGCGGCGTCAGGTCGTCCCAGACCATCTGCACGATCCGCGCTCCGCAATCGGCCGCCATGCGCGGATGCGCGGCGTCCATCGCCGGGATGCTGGTGCTGCCGGGCAGGGCCAGGCCCAGGGCCTCGACCATGGACGTCATCGTGCTGGCCGTGCCCATGGTGTTGCAGGTGCCGGGGCTGCGCGTCATGCGCGACTCGAGCTGCACCCATTCGGCGGCGTCGATCCGGCCGGCCTGGCGCTCGTCCCAGAACATCCGCGTGTGGGTGCCGGCCCCGACCACGCGGCCCTGGTGTCGGTCGTTCAGCATCGGCCCGGCCGGGCACAGCAGCGCCGGGATGCCCATGCTGATGGCGCCCATCCACATGCCGGGCACGGTCTTGTCGCAACCCCCGAGCAGCACCGCGCCATCGATCGGGTGGCTGCGCAGCAGTTCCTCGGTCTCCATGGCCAGGAAGTTGCGGTACAGCATGGTCGTCGGCTTGACCATCACCTCCCCGAGGCTCATCGCCGGCAGCTCGAAAGGCATGCCACCGGCCATCAGCACCCCGCGCTTGACGGCCTCGGCCCGCTCGCGCAGGTGGGCGTGGCAGGGCGACAGGTCGCTCCAGGTGTTGACGATGCCGATGATCGGCCGCGTCAGCACGTCGTCGCGCCGCAGTCCCATCTGCTGCATGCGCTGGCGGTGGGCGAAGCCGCGCATGCCCTGTTCGGCATACCAGCGGCGGCTGCGGAGATCTTCGAGTCGACGGGTCATGGGGCCTTTTGTGTTACCGCTAACATTGCCCGTGCGGAGGCGCAGCGTCCATTCTGGATAACCCCGCGTCAACACCGCTTCCATGAAGCGGTCGTGCGACGGTCCCGAACACAATGGCACCTCGAATGCCCACCTCTCCCGCTGAACGCAAGGCCCGGTCCGGACATGGTCGCGCCACGCTGCGCGACGTGGCCCAGGCCGCCGGCGTCACGTCGATCACGGTCTCGCGCTACCTGCGGGAGCCCGCCCGCGTCGCGGCCGACACGGCCGAGCGCATCGCCCACGCGTTGGCGACGACCGGCTACGTGCCCAACAAGCAGGCCGGACTGCTGGCCAGCGGTCGCTCCAACATCGTCGCGGCGCTGCTGCCCAACCTGGCCAATTCGATCTTCGCCGAGACGGCGCAGGGCCTGTCGGACACGCTGCAGGCGGCCGGCCACGAACTGCTGATCGCCGCCACCGGCTACTCGTTCGAGCGCGAGGAGGAGCAACTGCGAGCACTGCTCGGCTGGCACCCGGCGGCCATCGTCGTCACCGGGCGGCGCCACAGCGCCGGCGCGTCGCGGCTGCTGCGCCAGGCACAGGCCAACGGCACGCCGGTGATCGAGATCTGGGACCACCACGGACGCGCCGGCAGCGGCTTCACGCAGGTCGGCTTCAAGCACGAGGACGTCGGCCGCGCGATGGCCAGCCATCTGCTGCGGGCCGGCCACCGCCGGATCGCCTACGTGGACAGCGGTGTCGCCGAGGACTACCGCGCCCACGAACGCGGCCAGGCGTTTGCCGCCGCGGCGCAGGAGGCCGGCGCCGCGGTCGACGTGCTGGTCGCGCCGTCGGGCGACGCGTTCGACGCCGGGCGGCACATGCTGGGCGGCCTGCTGAAGGGTGCGCAGCCGGCCATCACCGCGGCAGCCTTCGCCAACGACCACCTGGCCTGCGGCGCGCTGCTCGAGGCGACGCGCCGCGGCATCGCCGTGCCGCAGCGCCTGGCGATCCTGGGCTTCGGCGACTTCGCGATCGCCCGCCAGCTGCAGCCGGCGCTGTCCAGCGTGCAGTTGCCGCGCTACGACATCGGCGCCGTCGCCGCACGCAACCTGCTCGCCGCCTTGAAGGGTGGCCAGCCCGTACCGTCACAGACCCTTGGCTGGACGCTGGTGGCTCGGGGCAGTACGGGGCCGGGCCAGAGCGCGACCACAAAGGACTAGCGACTAGCGCGCGGCCACCAGGGGGTCGCGCACCTGGACGCTCGTGAGCTCTTCGCGCGTGTGCGTGTCGAGTTGCCCCGAGGGTGTGCGTGTCTCCACCTCCAGGGCCACGTAGTAGCGCAGCTCGGGCACGTACCAGAGGGTGTTCTTCCAGGTGTTGTAGGTGGCGGTCTGGCCGGGTGCACTTCGCCGGCAGGCCCCTTCGATCTCGTAGCGCCGGGCGTTGAACTCCCCAGCCGGCACGCGCACCGTTTCGACGCGCACGTGGCGCACGGTCGCTTCGTGCTCGCAGCGCCACAGTGCATGGCCCGCCATCGTCGAGAGCGTCTCGGTGAACTTGACGGGACCGCTGCGCCCGGGCTGCCAGTCCTCCCAGCCGCGCGGCATGTGGGGGACAAACTCGCGGCGGCGGTCGCCGGCGGCGTCTTCAAGGCGCACGGCGCGCATCCAGGCGTCGAAGCGCGAGCCGCCCCCCGTGACGATCTCGCCCGCGGGGGATGCCTTGGCCAGACGCAGCGTGAAACTGCGCACGACGGTGCTGCGCCACAGGTCGACGATCTGGAAGCTCCACGTGTCGCCGGCCGCATAGCCCTGCGGGTGCGCCGCGGCGCGCGTGGGGCCGGCGGGCGCGGGCGAGGGGACGGTCGCCGGCGTCGTTGCCAAAGCAGGTGCCAGGGCCGGTGCCAGGGCCGGTGCAGGCTGGGCCAGCGCCAGGCGCGGCCGCGGCTCGGGCAGCAACGACTCGATCGACGGCTGAGCCGGCGCCAGCCGGCGCCGCGCCTCGTCGGCATGCCGGCTGTTCGGGAAGCGGCGCAGAAAGGCACGCAGTTCCACCGCCTCGGCGCCAGCCTGGATGGCCTGCCACACCGCCTCGTCCGGCGCGAGCGATGCCGCGGGAATGGGCGCGGGCGCGGGTGCAGGCGCGGGTGCAGGGGCGGGCGCGGGCACTGCCGCTGGCGCAGCAGCGACCGGCATCGCCGGCGGCGCCATGAAGTAGAGGTCGCCTTCCAGCGAGGTCGACTCCCAAGGCACCTGCTTGCCACCCGAGTCCCGCCGCACCGCCACGCGGACCTGCTTGAAGACGTCCTCGACCTTGAGCCCCGGCTTGCGCATCGCCTCCAGCAGGTTCTGCGTGTACAGGCCGTTGCTGCCGGTGCCGTCGCTGGCCACCATGCCGGGCGCGGTGGCAAAGGCCACCAGCGTGCCCACGGGCGCGTCCATCTGCGCCAGCCCCGTGCCTGAGGACCGGAAGCTGCGCGCAAAAGGGTTGTTCCGGCAGGCGTCGAGGATGAGCACGTTGGTGCCGTTGCCGGCCGCGTCCATCTTGTCGAGCACGGCCTGAGCGTCCAGCGCGGCATAGGACACCTCGTCCTCGCGCTGGATATCGGCACCGATGGGCACGAGGTAGTTGCGGCCCTTGATCTGCACGCCGTGGCCGGCAAAGTAGAACAGGCCCACGCCGCCCGACTTGCGCAGCGCATCGCCGAACTCGCGGACCGCCTGCGTCATGCGGCGCTGGTCGAGGTCGATGTGCAGCATCACCTTGAAGCCGGCGGCGCGAAGCGCCTCAGCCATGGCACGTGCGTCGTTGCCGGGATTGACGAGCGCGCCTTCCTTGTAGGCGGCGTTGCCGATCACCAGCGCCAGCCGCGGCGCGGCGCGCTCCGGCGCGGCCGCGGGGCGCGCGGCGGCGGGCCGGCCCAGCCCGCCGTCACTCTGGGCAAGCGCCTCGGCGGGGGCCAGGCTACCCAACGCGAGCGCAGCGCAGACACTGAGGTGGCGGAGTTCGAGCATGCGGCGGCTTCGTATGGAGCGGCGGATGCCACTCCTCGTCATCGCTATCGGCGGGTGCGCCGAAGACTTGAGCGGCCCGACCGCAGCGCCCGCCGCATCACGGGTCGCAGCTCTGTCCGCTGGGACGGCCGGCACAGCTCAGATGGTTGGACTGGATCTGCAGACCATCGCCATTGCGTCCGAACAAGGCCAGCATGCGTGCACTGCCTGCAGGCAGTGCGAGACCCCCCGTCTGCAGACTCAGGCGCACCGTGGTCGCCCCCGGGCGAAGGGTCGCCTCGGCGATGCGGCCATTGCCGCCACTGCCGCAGGTCGCACGGTCGCCGCAGAACGTGGCCTCGGAGAAGCCCATCGGGCCGCGGGGCTGGGTCCAGGACAGGTCCAGCGTCGCGCTGGCGTTGCCCGCCAGCGTGATGCCGCGCAGGGCTTCGCGGCCAGCGGCGGTCAACTCCGGCCAGGCCAGGCCCGGCAGGCTGGCCCAGACCGGCGGCACACCCTCGATCTCCAGCTTGAAGCTGGATCGCCCGTCCACCGAGAAGGCGCTCGTGCAGGCCTCGTCTGCAAACAGCTGCACCGTCACCACACGGCCGCCGCGGAGGAAGTTGCGGACCACCTCGTCGCCCGCCTCCCCCTCCGGCAGTGCCACCCAGGTGTCGTCGGAGCTGCGCAGCGTGCCATTGGCCGGGTCCAGCGAGCGTTGGTTGCCCTGGTTCGGCAACGTCCACAGCGACAGGCGCTCGACACCGTCGCCCGCAAAGCGCTTGAAGTACGCCACCGGCACGACCTGCTGCTGCTCGTTTCGCTGGCTCACCGCTGCGCACTGAAGACCCGGCACGGCGGCGATGTCGAACGCCAGTGCGCGCATGTAGCGGTCCACCGGCGTGTCGCCGTCGATGCGGCGGTCGCGCTGCACGGTGGCGCCGGCGTACAGGCCGATCGAGTCCAGATCGCCCAGGAACTTCCACTGGCCGTTTTCCTGGGTCACGCCGATCCGTCCGCCGACATTCTGGGCGCCGCCTTGGCCGTCACCGACGACGAAGCCGACGCGGCACACCGGTGCGGCACCGTCCAGGTCACAGCGGCCGAGCACCGGGCTCAGCAGTCGCACCGGGTACATCCGATCCTGCTCCAGCATCGAGCACAACGCCTCGGCGACCTGGGTGGCGCCCTCGGCGCGGTCGCTGCCCATCGACATCCGGGCCGTGCTTGCCATCGAGCGGAAGAGGCCGGTCGCCGAATCGCGGCAGGCCTGCGCGCTGGTCATGGCCGCGCTCATGGTGCGGAACAGATCCTCAAGTCCGGACAGCGAGAGGTTGGCGGCACCGCTGCTGACCTGCACCGCGCCGTTCGAGTTGCCCTGCTGCAGGAACAGGTTGCCGTCTCCGAGGCGCGGCGTGATCTGCACGAAGGGCTGGCCGTCGACGCCGGTGTTGACGCCGACCGAGTCCAGCACACGGTCGTAACCGGTGCGGGCTCCGGCGGTCAGGCTGCCGCTGATGAAGTCCAGGTTGGCGGCGACGTTGCTGGATGCCAGCACCGGTGCCAGCCCGGTGCGCAGCTGCTGCTGCGCGGCGTCCAGAGCGGCGCTGCCCAGCGCAGCGGCGTTGCCGACCATCACCTGCTCAGGTGTCTGGCCGGTCGCCAGCAGCACCGTCGCCGTGGTCAGCGGCGTGACGTTGGCCGTGCCGGGACCTTGCGCCACCGAGTAGATGCACTGCCAGTTGGCGCCGACGTTGCCACAGGCCTCGATGCGGAAGGGCGGTGTACCCGCCAGGGCGGGGATGGTGTAGGTGCCGTCGGCGGCGACCGCAATGTCCGAGGCGACCACCGCGCCGGCGCTGTCCAGAACCCGGACCCGGCCGTCGCTGATGGGCGCGCCGACCGCGACCGTGCCGGTCAGTGCGGTGGGCGACGGCGTTCCGCTGTTGGGCGCCTGCGGGCTGGCACTCCGGGGCGTCTCCCCTCCGCAGCCGGCAAGCACGGTGGCCACCGCCGCGGCAACGGCACCGCGACGCAGGCGGGTCGCAAACAGGGATGGACGGAAGGCCGGTTGCTGAGGCATGGTCGAAGGTCCTGTCGGTTGGGGTCGTCAGCGGTGGCTGAACCGGCTTGTGCCGGCATGTCCTGCCCGTATCGGCCGTCCGGCCTGCGGATCAAGACGGGCCGCGCCGCGCCGGGGCCCGAAACCGCGACCTTCGCCACGATGCCGGCCAGTCCATTGCGCCAAAGCGCAAGCCGCGGCGGCAGGGCAGCAGCGACGCCACTCCGGCTCGACCTGGCGCAAAGGGTTCATACTCAACGGGGTAGGACTGGGCTCAATGCCCGGTGCCGGACTCAGGCCCCAAACGACAAGGAGCTGTCGGCCTTGCTACCACCGGATCACGAGCCTTCGATCTCGGCTGCTGTTTCCGCGTCACCGAACGAGCCCCTGCACACGGTCAGGGCCGGCGACAGCATGGAAGCGGCAGACACGGGCCCCGGATTCAGCGGCTTCGTGGTCGCCATCGGCGCCTCGGCCGGCGGGCTCGACGCCCTTGAGCGGCTGTTCGGCGCCCTGCCCAGCGACACCGGCGCCGCCTTCGTCGTCATCCAGCACCTGTCGCCCGACCACAAGTCGATGATGGACACGCTGCTGGCGCGCTACACCGCGATGCCGGTGTGCGTGGCCGAGCACGACATGCCGCTGGCGGCCAACACGGTGTTCCTGATCCCGCCGGCCAAGAGCATGCGCGTGGCCGGCGAGCGCCTGCTGCTCAGCCCCAAGCCCGAGCATGGCCTGTCGCTGCCGATCGACATCTTCTTTGCCAGCATGGCCGAGCAATGTGCCGACCGCGGCATTGCGGTGGTGCTGTCAGGCACCGGCAGCGACGGCTCGCGCGGGGTCCCAGCCGTCAACGCCGCCGGCGGCTTCGTCTTCGTGCAGGAGCCGTCCAACGCCAAGTTCGACGGCATGCCGCGCAGCGCGGTGGGCACGGGACTGGCCGATGTCGTCGCTCCGGCAGAGGCCCTGGCCGAGCGGCTGGCGACCCATCTGCGCACGCCACGCGGCACCGGCCTGCGGCTGTCTGGCGGCAACACGCCACCGGGGCTGGCCGAGCCGCTGGATGGCATCCTCGAGCTGCTGCTGGTCTCCAGCGGCATCGACTTCCGCGACTACAAGCCCACCACCGTGCTGCGCCGCATCGAGCGCCGCATGCAGGTGCAGCGGGCCTTGTCGCTGGCGGCCTACCGCGACGAGCTCGCGACTTCCAACGACGAGCAGGCCGTGCTGCGCCGCGAGTTGCTGATCCCGGTGACGCGCTTCTTCCGCGACACCGAGGTCTTCGAACACCTGGCCGAACAGGTGATCGCGCCGCTGGTGGAGCGCGAAGGCGTGATGGAGCCGCTGCGTGTCTGGGTCGCCTGCTGCGCCACCGGGGAGGAGGCCTACTCCATCGCCATCCTGTTTGCCGAGGCCGTCCACCGCCTCGGCCGCCTGCGGCCGGTGAAGATCTTCGCCACCGACGTCGAGGCGCAATACCTCGAGCAGGCGGCCAGCGGCCACTATGCCGACACCATCGCCGCCGAGGTCTCGGGCGAGCGCCTGGAGCGCTGGTTCACCGAGCGTCAGGGCGGATGGACGGTGCGACCCGAAATCCGCCAGATGGTGATCTTCGCGCGGCACAACCTCGTGGCGGACCCGCCCTTCACGCGGATGGACCTCGTCACCTGCCGCAACGCGCTGATCTACTTCCAGCCCGCGGCGCAAGAGCGTGCCATACGGCGGCTGCAGTACGCGCTGGTGCCGGGTGGCCACCTGCTGCTGGGTCCGAGCGAATCGCTGGGGGTGCTGCACCGCGACTTCGCGACGCTGCCGGGTCGCGTCAAGCTCTACCGACTGCTGCGCCGCGACCGCATGGCGCTGCAGCTGGACACCGGTTCACGCCATGAACCGTCGTCACAACGCCGCGCCGCTCGCCGCCGTGCCACCGAACCCGCCGGCCACGAGGTGCCCACCTGGGTGATGCAGGCCGAGCGCCAGCTGCAGCAGGCCTATCTGCCGCCTTCGTTGCTGGTCGGGCCGCTGCGCGAACTGCTGCATGTGTACGGCAACGCCCGCGACCTGCTGCAGGTCGCCGAAGGCGAGGTCTCGCTGGACGTGCTGAAGCTGCTGCCCCGTGAACTGTCCTGGCCGGCCGGGCTGCTGCTGCAGGCGGTGGCGGCCGAGGGCGGGCCGGCGCAGAAGGCCGCGCCGGTGCAGATCGGCGAAGGCGCTGCCCAGCGACGGCTGCGGCTGGTCGCGCGCCGCCTGGACCGTGATGCCGGCGAGACCGCGGCCATGCCGCTGACGCTGCTGAGCTTCGAGCCGCTGGACTTGCCGCTGCCGATCGGCGCCGACCATGCCATGCTCGACGAAGAGCAGCGCAAGCGTGTGGAGACGCTGGAGCGTGAACTCGACCTCACGCACGAGAGCCTGCAGGCCACCATCGAGGAGCTCGAAACCGCCAACGAGGAACTGCAGGCCACCAACGAGGAGCTGATGGCCAGCAACGAGGAACTGCAGAGCACCAACGAAGAACTGCAGTCGGTCAACGAGGAGCTCTACACCGTCAACTCCGAGTACCAGGAGAAGGTCGACGTGCTGAACTCGGTGAACGCCGACCTCGAGAACGTCGCCAAGGCCACTGCCACGCCGACGCTCTTTGTCGACGACGAGCTGCGACTGATGCGCTTCACGCCCGAGCTGATGCAGTTGTTCAAGGTGCGCGAAGGCGACCGTGGGCGGTCGCTCGAGGACTTCGCCAACCTGCTGGAGTACCCCGAGCTCTTCAGCGACCTGCGCCGCACCCTGGCCGAACGCCTGGTCACCGAGCGCGAGGTGAAGAGCCGAGACGGCCAGTGGTGGCTGGCCCGCATCCAGCCCTATGCGGCACGCGTGCCCGGCAGCACGAAGGCGGTGATGAGCTTCGTCAACGTCACGTCGCTGAAGGACAGCCAGCGCATGCAGGCCATCCTCGACTCGCTGACCGAACACCTGGCGGTGCTCGACGTCCAGGGGAACATCGTGCGCGTCAACGCCGCCTGGCGGCGCTTTGCGGCGCAGAACGGCGACCCGGAGCTGCGCCGTTCGGGCCCCGGCAGCAACTACCTTCAGGTCTGTGCCAGCGCTGCGCTGGACGACCCCGAGGCACGTGCCGCCCACGACGGGGTGGCCGGCGTGCTGGCGGGCCGCCTGCCGCAGTTCACGATGCAGTACCCCTGCGACAGCGCCGACCAGCGGCTGTGGTTCCTGATGCACGCGGCGCCCGTCACGCACGCTGGCGGCGGCGCCGTCATCAGCCACACCGACATCACGGCATGGGCCGGAGCGGGACTGCAAAGGACGAACCCATGAGCACCCGTGCACTCAAGCAGCGCGTCGAGGCGCGCGACCGTCTTCTGCTGCAAGCCGAGAACGTCGGCCAGATGCTCAACGAGCGCGTCCTTTCGGCCTTCGCGCAGGGTGAGCTCGGTCTTGCCGAGGCCGAGTTGCGCCGCCACGATACCCAGTTGGGCGAGCTGACGGAGAACCTGCGCGTCTACCAGGCCGAACTGCACGCCCAGGCCGACGAACTGGCCGCCAGCCAGGCACGCACCGAAGCACAGGCCGAACGCTTTGCGACACTGTTCGCCGGCATGCCGGTGGCCTGCCTGCTGGTGGCCTTCAACGGCGAGCTGATCGAGTTCAACGCCCAGGCCGCCCGCTTGCTGAACCTGAATGGGCGAAGCAGCGCACCGCGCTTCCTTCACCGGCTGGTCGATGCCAGCGACTACCAGGACCGCATCCGGCCGGCATTCCACGAAGCCCGCTCCACGGGCGCCAGTGCCCTCGATGCGGTGGGCTTCTTCGGTGAAGGCGGGCACCGCTTCAGCGGCGAGCTGCACGTCTCGCGCCTGCCCGGCGGCGCAGGCGGGTCCAACGACACCGGGCAATACATCTGTGCCGTCATCGACCGCACCGAGCACCTGAAGAACCTGCACGCGCTGGCGGCGGCGGCCGAGGCGCTTCGTCAGAGCGAGACCTTCATGGCCGAATCGGCGCGGCTCGCCCGCATCGGCGGCTGGGAGTTGACCCTGCGGCCACGGGTCTGGCGCTGGTCGACGCAGCTGCGCGCACTGCTCGAGCTGCCGCCGGAACAGCCCGCTTCGCTGGAAGCCACGCTGGCCTGCTGCGCCGCCTACGACAGAGCCGGCCTGGCGCGGGCCATCGCCGCGGCCGAGATGGGCCGCGGTTTCGAGCTCGAAGTCGACATGCGAAGTGCCAGCGGCCGCCCGCTGCGGGTTCTGGCGGTGGGCAAGGCCGAACTGGCCGATGGCGGCGTCGTGCGCGTGCTGGGTGCGCTGCAGGACATCAGCAGCCAGCACGAGGTGCGCCGTCAGCTCGGGGACCTGACCGAACGCCTGGCCATCGCCAACGAGGCCGGCGGCATCGGCGTGTGGGACTGGGACGTGGCCCACGGACACCTGGTCTTCGACGTGCGCATGTGCCAGATGCTGGGCCTGGCCCAGACGCCGGCGGGCGATCTCCAGACCGCGCTGGCGCCGCACCTCCAGGTGCACGAGCGCACCCATCTGCACGCAGCGCTCGACGCCGCGATGACGCACCTGATGCCATTGAACGTGGAGCTGCAGCGCCAAGGGACCGAAGACCCGGCCGCGCACGAGCGCTGGCTGCACATCACCGGTCGCGCCCACACCGATGCCCAAGGCCGCGTCGTGCGACTGATCGGCTGTGCCTGGGACAGCAGCCCCGAGCACGAGACGCTGCGGCTGCTGGCGGCCAAGGAAGCGGCCGAGACCGCCAACCAGGCCAAGAGCGCCTTTCTGTCGCGCATGAGCCATGAACTGCGCACGCCGCTGAACGCCATCCTGGGCTTCGCCCAGCTGATGCGCATGGAGGCCGAAAGCGGCGACCTGGTGGTCAAGCCACACCGCGTGACGTTGATCGAAAGCGCCGCGCGGCATCTGCTGGACCTCGTCAACGAGGTGCTGGATGTGTCGCGCATCGAAGCCGGACGTGTCGAGGTGCGCTTGCAGAGCCTGGATCCGGCGGCCCTTGTTGCCGAAGCCTTGCCGATGGTGGTGGGCCTTGCCGAGCGCAGCGGCATCACGCTGAACGACCAGTGCATGCTGCTGGCCCCATGCCGCGTGCTCGGCGACCGCCTGCGGCTGAAGGAAGTGCTCATCAACCTGATGTCCAACGCCGTCAAGTACAACCGCCCGGGTGGTCGCGTCGACATCACGCTTCAGGCCGACGGCGAACAGGTCCTGCTGTGCGTGGCCGACACCGGCCACGGCATCAGCCCCGAGCATCAGGCCGGTCTCTTCCAGCCCTTCAACCGCGGCGCTGCCGAGAGCTCAGGCATCGAGGGCACCGGCATGGGCCTGTTCGTGTGCCGGCGTTTTGTCGAGCTGATGGGCGGCCAGATCTCGCTGGAGAGCAGCACCGGTCAGGGCACACGGGTGTGCGTGCGGCTGAACAGGGCCACGGCCTGAAACCGGGCTGCGGCGCTGCGCCCAGTCCCGTCTGCCGGGTACTGGGGTTCCTTGGGGTGTCGTCAGGCCAGCCCGTCACTCCGAACCGACGACGGGCAGTCCGTTCATCCTGGAGTCACTCAACTCGTCGAAGAAGCGGTAGCCATTTCGGGCCGCGCTTTTCACGGCATACAGCGCCCGGTCGGCGTGGACCATGAGTTGCTCGCGGTCACGGCCATCCTGCGGGAACATCGCGATGCCCAGCGAAGCCCCTACCTGCACTGCGTGTCCGTCGACCACCCGGTCCTGACCGACGGCAGCCACGATGCGCCGGGCAACCGTCTCGACCTCGTCGCGACCGGCCACGTTGTCGAGCAGGACCACGAACTCGTCACCTCCCAGTCGCGCCACCGTGTCCGAGTGGCGCACCAGCGCCTGCAGGTCCTTCGCCACGGCCTTCAGCAAGAGGTCGCCCATCGCATGGCCCAGCGTGTCATTGACCCACTTGAAACGGTCGAGGTCCAGAAATGCGATCGCCGCATTGCGACTCTCGCGGTCGGCCTGGTCGATCAAATGGCCCAGCCGCTCCAGCAGCAGCATGCGATTGGGCAGGCCGGTCAACGGGTCATGGAAGGCCAGATGGCGCAAGCGCTCGTTGTTGCGCCAGTGCTCGGTGACGTCGCTGAACACCGAGACCCGACGCCCCGGCGCTCCGGGAGCGGCGCCGATGGCCGTCACATCCTCCGACACCAGAAAGACGTTGCCATCACGCTGCCGCTTCCAGGCCTCGCCCTTCCAGTGGCCTTGGCGCGCCAGCGCACGGCGCCGCTCGGCCTGCAGGTCGTCATCGCGGCGTCCGGCATGCAGCAGGCTTGCGTGCCGGCCAACGACTTCGGCCGCTGAGTAACCGGTGACGGCGGTGAAGGCCGGGTTGACCGACAGGATGAGGTCCGCCTCGTCGGTGACCATGATGGCATCGACCGTGTGTTCCACGATGCTGGCCGCCAGCTTGAGCTGGCCTTCGGCCTCCTTCAGCGACGTGATGTCGATCACAAGCACGAAGAAGCCCAGCACGCCGCCGTCGGCGCCGATGTCGGGCATGTAGTTCACCAGCGCGAAGGTCTGGCGCCCGTCGGCCATGGGCTGGCTGCGCTCGAAGCGTTGCGGTCGCCCCTGCAGCACGGCGTCGATGTAGGGCTGGCTGAAACGCAGCGTCCGCTCGTCCATCAGGTCCTTCAGTTCGGCACCGATCACCTGTCCGTGCGGTCGGCCGAACCATTCCAGGTAGCCGCGGTTGGCGAATCGGCAGCAGAGTTCGCGGTCCCAGTAACCGACCAGCCCCGGCACGGCGTCCGTCACGGTCTTCAGGAAGTGCTCACGCTTGGCCACTGCCGCCGTGGCCTCGTCAGCGCGGGTGCGTGCCGCCAGCAGCTCAGCTTCGAATCGGCTGCGCTGCCGGGCCACGAAGAAGACCCAGACCCAGCACTCGGCACCCCCGTCGCGGTGGCGCTCGCAGTTCACAAGCGCCGGCACCAGCTGCCGATCTGCGTCCAGGAGCTGAAGATAGATCTCGCGCACGCTGCCGTCCTTGAGCAGCATCGGCCAGACATGGGTCTGCAGGAACAAGCGGCTGGGCAGCGGCATCAAGCGGTCCAGCGGCTGCCCCACCCGGGACTCGGCACTGCCGCCGGTGACCTGGAGCGCATGTCCGTTCATCGCCAGGATGACGCCGTCGACATCGGTGACCAGCACCGGGCAAGGCACCGTGTCGATCAGGTACATGACACGCCCATCGATGTCTCACGGGCAACGCTGTTCGCCGTCCACGAAGGGGCGCATCGCATCCACCACCAGCTGAGGGTGTGTCATGTGGCTGCAGTGCCCCACGACGGGCAGCACCCTCAACGTGCTGCCTCGCAAATGGGCGTGCAGGTACTCGCCGACGTGCAACGGCGCCAGGGCATCGTTGCGGTGCTGCAGGATGAGGCACGGCCGCGTGACATGGGCCAGGTCGGCGCGGTTGTCGGCGAAGACGGTCGCGCGAGCAAAGACCCGCGCGATACCGGGCTCGGTTGAACAGAAGCTGTCGGACAGTTCGCCGGCTGTCCGACCGGCCCCGTCGGCACCCGCCACCACGGGGGCCAGGTACTGCGCCCAGCCGATGTAGTTCTGGTCCATCAGCGACAGCAAGCCCTCGAGATCCTCGCGCTCGAATCCCCCGTTGTAGTGGGGCGGGTCGTTCAGGAAGCACGGCGAAGGGCCGACCAGGACCAGGCGCTCGAAGAGCTCGGGCCGCGCGATCGAAGCCAGCAGCCCGACACTGCAGCTCACCGAATGTCCGACAAAGGTGACGCCCGAGGTCAACCCGTAGGCGTCGCAGACGTCGAGCACATCCTGCGCATAGCCGCTCAGCGACCCGTAGCGCTGCGGGTCGAACGCGGCGAGGTCCGACTGGCCGCTGCCGACGTAGTCAAACAGGATCTGGCGGTGGCTGTCTTCAAAGGCCGGCGTGACCGCATCCCACATCTTCTGGTTGCATCCGAAACCATGTGCGAACAGCAGCACCGGACCCTGGCTTCCGAGCATGCGGGTGTTGTTGCGTCTGTTGATGGTCACTTCTGCCCCCCCGCGATGACAAATCAGGCCCATTTCGGCACGCGGATTCTGCCCTTTCCTGGGAGGGTTCCGACTGCCGAAGGGAGATCGAGGCTGGCGACATCACCTTGAGGGCCGCCCGCGGCCCACGGCCCTTGCTGTTTGTCGGTCCTGCGGGTCGCTCGGTCCTGGGGGCGTCCTCAACCCGCTGCCCGCGAGCGCAAGCTCACGTATTCGTGCTGCGCGGTCAGCACCGTGCTGAGGCGGTATTCGACTGGCCGGCCGCCGAGTGCAACGGCCGTGCGCCGGACCTGCAGCACCGGCGAGCCCGGTGCGACGCCCAGAACGCGTCCGGCACCACGATCGGCCGCTGCGGCACGCAGGCGCTCGCGGGCATGCACGACGGTGATGCCGAACTCCGACTGCCAGAGGTGGTAGATCGTGCTCGGTCGTTCGGCCAGGCGTTTCTCGGTCAGTCCCTTGAACAGCGCCACCGGCAACTGCAGCCGGTCCCAGACGACCGCGCGGCCTTGCAGCCGGAGCCGGTTCTCGACGACGAAGGCGGGGTCGCCGGGCCGCGCCTCCAGGGCGGCCGCGGCCTCGTCGTCGAGCCGGCCGCGCTCGAAGGCGAGCAGCTCGACCTCGGGCGCCTCGCGCAGTCCGTCGCTGCGCTCGATGTGAAAGAACTGGAACAGGAAGCGGTCGCTGTTGTGGGTCGCGACATAGGTGCCACGGCCCTGTCGCCGGACCAGGATGTGCTCGGCGACCAGGTCGTCGACCGCGCGCCGCAGCGTGCCGATCGAGACCCCGAGCGACGCCGCCAGATCGGCCTCGCAGGGCAGCGCGTCGCCGGGGCCGATGGCGCCGGTCTCCACCGCCTGCACCAGCGCACGCTTGGCCGCGCGGTACAGCGGCATGCCGGCGGCGTCGGGGGCGATGGCAGCGAACATCGGGCCGATTCTGCGGTGGGCAGTCTACCCATGCAAGTCATCTAAATGACTCAGTTGACAGCGGGTCTGGCGCTGCCGACACTGCGCGCCTTCCCGTTCAGGCGGAAAAGACAAGGAGAGCGCAGCGATGAATCACTTCGTGTTGCACGACGCCCACGACAGCGTGGCCGTGGTGGTGGTGGAGGGCGTCAAGGCCGGCATGGAACTCAACGGCTGGATCATGGACGAGGACCGCATGACCGCGGTGACGGCTCGCCAGGACATCCCGATCGGGCACAAGGTCGCGCTGCGCGACATGGCCGTCGGCGAGACGGTGATCAAGTACGGCATCGACATGGGCCGCGTGATCGCCCCGATCGCGGCCGGCGAGCACGCCCACGTGCACAACATCAAGACCAAGCGCTGGTAAGCCCTCGGAGATCAACACCATGAGCATCGTTTCCAAGGACACCACCTTCCTCGGCTACCGCCGCGAGAACGGCCGCGTCGGCGTGCGCAACCACGTCATCGTGCTGCCGCTGGACGACCTGTCCAACGCCGCCGCCGAAGCCGTGGCGCACAACATCAAGGGCTGCCTGGCGATCCCGCACCCCTACGGCCGGCTGCAATTCGGCGCCGACCTGGATCTGCACTTCCGCACCCTCATCGGCACCGGCTGCAACCCGAACGTGGCCGCGGTGGTCGTGATCGGCATCGAGGACGGCTGGACGAAGAAGGTCGTCGACGGCATCGCCGCCACCGGCAAGCCCGTCAGCGGCTTCGGCATCGAGGGCCATGGCGACCACGCGACGATCATGAAGGCGAGCAAGGTCGCCCGCGAGTACGTGCAGTGGGCCAGCGAGAAGCAGCGCGAGGTCTGCCCGATCTCGGAGCTGTGGGTCAGCACCAAGTGCGGCGAGAGCGACACCACCAGCGGCTGCGGCGCCAACCCGACCGTCGGCAACGCCTTCGACAAGCTGCACCCGCTGGGCAACTACCTGTGCTTCGGCGAGACGAGCGAGATCACCGGCGGCGAGAAGATCGTCGTCGAGCGCTGCAGGACGCCCGAGGTCGCCGACCGCTTCATGTTCATGTTCAACCGCTACCAGGACATGATCAACCGGCACAAGACGACCGACCTGTCCGAAAGCCAGCCGACCAAGGGCAACATCGCCGGCGGCCTGACCACGATCGAGGAAAAGGCCCTGGGCAACATCCAGAAGATCGGCAAGAAGTGCACGGTCGACGGCGTGATCGACAAGGCCGAGATGCCGACCCACCCGGGCCTGTGGTTCATGGACTCGTCCAGCGCGGCGGCCGAGATGGTGACGCTGTGCGCGGCCAGCGGCTACGCGGTGCACTTCTTTCCCACGGGCCAGGGCAACGTCATCGGCAACCCGATCCTGCCGGTCATCAAGATCTGCGCCAACCCGCGCACGGTCCGACTGATGAGCGAGCATGTCGACGTCGACTCCTCGGGCCTGCTGCAACGCCAGATCACGCTCGACCAGGCCGGCGACCAGCTGCTCGAATGCATGCTGCGCACCGCCAACGGCCGGCTCACCGCGGCTGAAGCCCTCGGCCACCGGGAGTTCGTGCTGACCCGGCTGTACGAGAGCGCCTGAAGGGACACGGCAGCATGGCGCGCATCGTCGTCACCGAGTTCATGGACGAGCGGGCGGTGGCGCAGTGGCGCGCGGCCGGCCACGACGTGTTGTACGACCCGAAGCTGGTCGACGACACGCCACGCCTGCTGGCTGAGGCAGCCGCTTGCGACGCCATCGTCGTGCGCAACCGCACCCAGGTGCGCGGGGCGCTGCTGGCCGCGCTCGGCCGTTGCCGCGTCGTCGGGCGCCTGGGCGTCGGGCTGGACAACATCGACGTGCCGGCCTGCGAGGCGCGCGGCATGCAGGTCATCCCGGCCACAGGCGCCAACGCGCTGTCGGTGGCCGAATACGTCATCGGCACCGCGATGCTGCTGCTGCGCGGGGCCTACCGAAGCAGCGACGCGGTCGCCAGCGGCCAGTGGCCCCGCAACGCGCTGTCCAACGGCCGCGAGATCGGCGGCAAGACGCTGGGGTTGATCGGCTTCGGCTCGATCGGACAGCTGACGGCGAAGCTGGCGCGCGGACTGGGCATGGACGTGATGGCCTTCGACGCGATGCTCGATGGCGACCACCCGGCGTTTGCCGATGCCGGCGCGCGCAGCGTCGGACTCGACGAGGCCATCGCCGGGTCCGATGTGCTGAGCCTGCATGTGCCGCTGGTCGATTCGACCCGCGGCCTGCTCGGCGCGGCGCGCATCGCGCAGATGAAGCGCGGTGCGGTGCTCGTCAACACCGCGCGCGGCGGCATCGTCGACGAGCTGGCGCTCGCCTCGGCGCTGAAGTCCGGCCATCTGGGCGGGGCGGCGCTCGATGTCTTCGACATCGAGCCACTCGCCGCCAGTGCGCACTTTGCCGACTGCCCCAACCTCGTGCTCACACCGCACGTCGCCGGCGTGACGTCCGAGGCCAACGAACGGGTCAGCTTCCTGATTGCCGACAAGGTGGCCTCCGCCTTGTCCGGAGCGGCGCGATGAAGCTGCCACTGGCGGACCTGGAAGCACGCGTCGCCACCGCGCTCGAGCGTGCCGGAGCAAGCGCTGCGATGGCCGCGAGCACGGCCCGCGCCCTGGTGCTGGCCGAAGCCCAGGGCCAGGCGGGGCACGGCCTGTCGCGTGTCGCGCAATACGCGATCCATCTGCGCAACGGACGCGCCGTGGGCCATGCGGTGCCGCGGGTGCTCAGGCGCCAGGGCGCGACGCTGGTCGTGGATGCCGACGAGGGCCTGGCTTTCCCGGCCTGCGACCTGGCGATTGCGGAGGCCATCGCCACCGCGCGCCACCAGGGCCTGGCGCTGGCCGGCGTGGTGCGTAGCCACCACTGTGGCGTGCTGGTCGACCACCTGCGGGCCGTGGCCGCCGCCGGCATGGTGGGCCTGGGCTTCACCAACTCGCCTTCGGCCATGCCCGCGGCGGGCGGTCGACATCCCGTGTTTGGCACCAATCCGATCGCCGCGGCGTTCCCACGCGGCGACGGCGCTGACCCGCTGTTGATCGATCTCAGCCTGTCGGAAGCCGCACGCGGCAAGGTCATGGTCGCGGCCAAGGCCGGCAAGCCCATCCCCGAGGGCTGGGCGCTGGACGAATCCGGCCAGCCGACCACCGACGCCGCGGCTGCGCTCAAGGGCTCGATGCTGCCGGTCGGGGCCGCCACGTCGAACAAGGGCGCGATGCTGGCCCTGGTGGTGGAACTGCTGGCGACCGCCCTGATCGGCGCGAACTACGGCTTCGAGGCCTCGAGCTTCTTCGTCGACGACGGCAACCGACCGGGCATCGGCCAGACCTTCATCGTCATCGACCCCCGTGCGCTGGCGGGCGAGTCGTACTTCGCGCGGGTCGAGGTCCTGGTCGCCGAGATGCTGACCGACGAAGGTCTGC
This sequence comes from Rubrivivax sp., assembly GCA_021297985.1. GTDB lineage: Bacteria > Pseudomonadota > Gammaproteobacteria > Burkholderiales > Burkholderiaceae_C > Rubrivivax. The sequence goes on along the minus strand of JAJTGU010000243.1, from coordinate 2,593 downwards.
GCCTGCCGGGTGCCCGCCGCGAGGCCCTTCGCCGCAAGGCCGAGGCCGAAGGCATCGAGGTCGCCGACGCGCTGCTGGCGCAGTGGCAAGCCTGATCCGGATCCGCCCAGGTCGGAACACTCACCGCGGTCCGAGCGGCAATTCGATCCGCACCGTGCCGGGGTCGGCGTCGGTCGATTCCGGCTGCTCGACAAAGCCGAGCCGGGCGCAGAAGGCCCGCATGCGCTGGTTTTCGGCCAGCACACTGGCACTCAGCCTCTGTGTGCCACGGCTGCGCTGGTAGGCCACAAGCTTGTCCATCAGCCGGCTGCCCAGGCCGCTGCCCTTGAGGTCGCTGCGCACCAGGATGCCGAACTCGGCGTCGACGTTGTCGGGGTCGACCAGCGATCGCACGACGCCCAGCGTCTCCTCGCCGCCGTCGGCCCTCGTCGCCACGGCCACGAACGCCATCTCCCGCTCGTAGTCGATCTGGACCAGGCGCGCCAGTTCGCTGCGCTCGATGTTGCGGCGTGAGTAGAAGATGCGCATCCGGATGTCCTCCGCGCTCATCCCCTCCAGGAAGGCGAGGTGCTGCGCCTCGTCCTCCGGGCGGACCGGGCGCAGCGTCACGGTCCGCGGCTGGCCGGCGTGGTTCCAGACAAAGGACTCGACCCACTCGCCCGGGTAGGGCCGGATCGCAAAGCGTGCGGCGCCGCCGGGCGCGGCTGCATCGACCCGCACGCGGGCGTCGAGCGCGATCACGCCCTGGGCGTCGGCAAGCAGCGGATTGATGTCGATCTCGGCGATCCGCGGCTCGTGGCCCACCAGCTCGGCCAGCGCGATCAGCACCGAGTGCAGTGCCCCGGCATCGGCTGCCGGCACGTCGCGCCAGCCGGCCAGCAGCCGCGCGATGCGCGTGCGGGCGACCATCGCCCGGGCCAGCGGCTCGTTCAGTGGCGGCAGCGCGAGCGAGCGGTCGGCCACGATCTCGACGCTGGTTCCACCGGCGCCGAACAGCACCACCGGACCGAACAGCGGATCCACCGAGGTGCCGGCGATCAGCTCCAGCGCCCGCGGGCGACGCACCATCGGCTGAAGCGTGAAGCCTTCGATCGTGGCGTCGGGCCGCTGGATCGCCACGCGATGCAGCATCGCGGCGGCAGCCGCCATGACCGCGGGCGCGTCCTCGAGGTCCAGCGCGACGCCCCCGACGTCGCTCTTGTGGCTGATCTGCGGCGACAGGATCTTCAGCACCACCGGGAAGCCAAGGCCGCTGGCGGCGGCCGCGGCGGCTTCGGGGGTCGGCTCGACGATGCGTGTGGCAACCACGGGCACGCCGCAGGCGGCCAGCAGCGCCTTGGCCTCGGGTTCGGTCAGCAGGGTCCGCCCGCTGGCCAGGGCGCCGTCGACGAGGGTCCTCACGGCATCGAAGTCACTGGCCGGGCGGCTGCGGACCGGCGGCGCCTCGGTCAGCTGCTCCTGGTTGCGGCGATAGGTCGCGAGCATCGCCAGCGCGAGCACCGCCTGCTCGGGCGTGTCGTAGGTCGGGATGCCCGCCGCATGGAAGGCCTGGCGCGCCGCGACCACGGCGGCGTCGCCGAGCCAGACGCTGATCACGCGCCCGGGATGCGATTGCAGCAGCGGCACCAGGGCCTGCGCGATGTCCAGCGCCGGGACGATGGCCGTCGGCGCGTGCATGAACAGCAAGGTGCCACTTTCGGGCGCGGCCAGCAGCGTCGCCATCGTGTGCACATAACGCTCGACCGGAGCGTCACCGATGATGTCCACCGGGTTGCCGTGCGACCAGTGGTCCGGCAGCCCGGCCGACAGCGCCTGCAGCGTCGCCGGGGTCAGCCGGGCCAGCACCAGGCCGCGCTGGCTGGCTTCATCGGCCGCCAGCACGCCGGCACCGCCGCCATTGGTGACCAGCGTCACCTGCCCGGTGGCGCCAAACAGGCCCGCCCGGCCGCCCTGGCGGAAGTACGCCAGCGTCTCGGCCGCGACAAACAGATCCTGCAGCGTGTCGACCCGCAGCATGCCGGCGCGCCGAACGGCCGCGTCGAACACGACGTCGCTGGCGGCCAGCGCGCCGGTGTGCGACGCAGCAGCGCGCTGGCCATCGGCGCTGCGGCCGACCTTGACCAGCAGCACCGGCTTGTTGCGTGCCGCGGCACGCGCCGCGCTCATGAACTTGCGCGGCGCCGAGATCGACTCGACGTACAGCAGCACGGCGCGTGTCCGCGGATCGCTGGCCAGCCAGTCCAGCATGTCGCCGAAGTCGACATCGGCATGTTCGCCCAGCGACACCACGCGCGAGAAGCCGATCCCTCGACCACGCGCCCAGTCCAGCATCGCCGCCACCAGGGCCCCGCTCTGCGACACCAGCGCGAGCCCGCCGCTGCCGATGTCGGCATGCGTGAAGCTCGCATTCAACCCCACCGGCGGCGACAGCAGGCCCAGGCAGTTGGGGCCCAGGATGCGCAGCACGTGGCGCCGCGCCGCGTCGAGCATGGCCTGTTGCTGCACGGGCGTGAAGCCCGCCGTCAGCACCACCGCGGCGCGCGTGCCGCGGGCCCCCAGCTCGGCGATGACGCCGGGCACCGTGTCCGCCGGG
>JAJTGU010000291.1 GCA_021297985.1 Rubrivivax sp. | reverse complement strand
GGATCGGTGGTGTCGCGGAACAGGCCCCAGGACAGCGCCCCTTGCCGCAGCCGCGCCCGCCGGGTGCGCTGCATCACCGCGGAAAACGCCTCGGCTCGCGTCGGATCGATCTGGTAGGCGATCGTCACCATCACCGGGCCGCTCTCGGGCGCGATGTCGAACGCCGGCTCGGGCACGGAAGCCGGCATGGGCGAAGGCGTGAAGTCGGGCGTACGGCCCATCTCCAGGGCGATGCGGCGGGTCACGGCCAGTGCCAGGCAGCCGGCAATGGCCGCCACCAGAACCGAGGTCCTGACGCTGGTCAGGCTGGCCACCTGACCCCACAGCAACGAGCCCGCCGCCGCGCCACCCATCAGTGCCATCTGGTAGATCGACATGCCCCGTGCCCGCACCCAGTCGGGCAAGGCCGCCTGGGCCGCGACGGCCAGGGTGTTGGCCACCGAGATCCAGGCCATGCCCAGCACCACCATCGCCGGCAGCGCCAGCCAGAGCTCGCCGACGAGCACGATCAACACGCTCAGCGCGGCATGCACCAGGGTGCCGATGAGCACGAACTGGTCGCGGTCGAAACGCTCGCGCCAGCGCGGGAACAGCAGCGCCGCGACGATGGCGCCGAAACCGAGCGCCGACAGCATCAAGGTGAAGGTTCCCGGACCGCCACCGTGCAGTTGCTTGGCCACCAGCGGCAGCAGCGCCGCCAGCGCCGACGCCTGCAGGAAGAACAGGAACACCCTCAGCAGCACCCCCTTGAGCCGCGGCGACTGGAGTGCGAAGTTCAGGCCGACGCGCATCGCGCCGACAAAGCGCTCGCCGGGCAGCGCGCTGGCGCGCCGCGGCGCCTGCCAGCGCAGGATGACGACAAACGCAGCGGCGGCCAGCAGGGCATTGAGCACGAACACCGCCGCCGGCGAGACCAGCGAGATCAACGCCCCGGCCAGGACCGGACCGATGACCCGCGACAGGTTCATCGCGATGCCGTTGAGGGCCAGCGCCTGCGGCAGTTGCGCCCGGTCGACCACGGTCGGCACGATCGCGGCAAACACCGGCCAGCGCATGGCCAGGCCGATGCCGTTGGCAAAGGTCAGCAGCAGCAGCAGCGGCGCTGTCAGCGCACCGGCCAGCGCCAGCGCGGCGAGCAGCAAGGCCACCAAAGCCACCCAGAGCTGGGTCGCGGCATACCAGCGCCGGCGGTCCAGGATGTCGGCCATCGCGCCGCTGGGCAGGCCGAGCAGGAAGACCGGCAACGTCGACGCGGTCTGGACCAGCGCAATGAGCACCGGGTTGGACGTGAGCGACGTCATCAGCCAGGCGGCTGCGACGTCGTTCATCCACATCGTGAGGTTCGCGGCCAGCCAGGTCAGCCAGAGGCTGCGGAACACCGGGCCTTGCAGGGGGGCCAGCGCGATCGGAGCGGGCATGGCCCGAGGTTAGCGGACTCCGGCGTCGGGTCGATCGAACGTCGCCAGGGCAGGCCCGAGCTCGTATCGCCCGAGATGGGCCGCCAGCGCGTCGGCCCGGTCGCCGAGGAGCGGGCGCAGCACCGCCTCGTGGCGCTGCCAGTGGCGGACCGCGGCGCTGTCACCCGCGGCAAGCAGGGCCCGAAGCCGGTCGATCAGCTGCGCCGGGTCCTGCGACTCTGGCGCCGACGGCGCAGGCGGCTCCAGGTCGACCAGGGCGAGCGCGTCCAACGCCTGCTGCAGGGCTCCGATCTCGCGCTGGAGCGCACTCGGCGGCGGCTCGGCCCGCAGTGCCGACTCCAGCACCCGTGCGGCTCGATGCACGTTCACCATGCCGAGCGTCGAAGCGGCTCCCCTCAACCGGTGCATCTGGCGGCGACCGACGTCCGGCTGCGCGTCCGGCGCCAGCAGCCGTTCGGCGTCGCCCCCGTGCTGCTGGCGGAACATGCCGACCAGGCGCGCCCATGTCCTGGCATCGTTGCCCACGGCGGCGATGCCGGCTTGACGGTCGACGCCCAGGGCACGTGCCGCGAGATCGACCGGATCGCGTGCCTTCCGCGACGGCGGTGACTCTTCAAGCACAGGGGGCGAAATCCAGCGTGCCACCATCGCCCGCAGGCGTGCGGGCTCGATCGGTTTGGACAGATGGGCGTCCATGCCCGCATCGCGGCACGCCCGGACATCCTCGTGGAACGCGTTGGCCGTCATCGCGACGATCGGCAGCACCTCGCTGGCGAACTGGCGGCGGATCAGCCGCGTGGCGTCGAGTCCGTTGAGCTTGGGCATCTGCACGTCCATCAGGACCAGCCCGTATCCGCCCTCGGTCACCCGCTGCAGCGCGGCCTGGCCGTCGTCGACGCTGTCGACCTCGTAGCCCCAACCCCGCAGCAGTTCCAGCGCCACTTCGCGATTGATCGCGTTGTCCTCGGCCAGGAGAATGCGGCGCGGCCGCAACGTTGTGGGGGTCGCGGCCGTGGGCCCGGACGCCGAGGACTCTGCGCCTGGCGTCCCGACGCGCAGGACCAGGTCGACGGTGAAGCGGCTGCCCGCACCTGGAGTGCTCTGCACCGCCGCCTGCCCGCCCATCATCCGGGCCAGTCGCTGCACGATCGACAGGCCGAGCCCGGTGCCACCGTACTGGCGAGCCGTCATCTCGTCGCCCTGGACGAAAGGTTGAAACAGCCGGGCCTGCTGCGCCACGCTCAGGCCGATGCCCTCGTCGATGACCGCGAGGTGCAGCGTGAAGGCGCCACGTGGGTCAGCCGGACCGGCATCGATCTCGACCCGGATCTCCCCGCGGTCGGAGAACTTGATGGCGTTGCCGATCAGGTTGATCAGGATCTGCTCGATCCTCAAGGCGTCGCCCAGGGCCCAGGCCGGCACTTCCGGAGCACAGCGAAGCACCAGCCGAAGACCCTTCTCGCCTGCGCGCAGGGTCAGCAACTCGACGCAGCGTCGGGCCACCTCGGCCGGCTGCATCTCGGCCACCGCCAGCGTCATGCCGCCGGCCTCGATCTTGGAAAGATCGAGAACGTCGCTCACGATCTGTAGCAGGTGGCGGCCGGCCGCGTCGACCTGCCGCAACTGCTCGCGTGCCGCTCCATCCGGGATCGCGCGTCGCAGCAGGTGCGCCAGGCCGATGATCGCGTTCAGCGGCGTGCGGATCTCGTGGCTCATGTTGGCCAGGAACGCGCTCTTGGCTCGGTTGGCCGCCTCGGCCGAATCGCGGGCCAGCACCAGCTCGTCGTTGGCGTGGGCCAGTTCGGCCGTGCGCAAGGCCACCCGCTGCTCGAGTTCCGTCCGGTAGGCGTGCAGCTCGAGATCGCTGGCCCGGCGCAGGGAGATGTCCTGCACCACGCCGATCTGGCTGCCCTCGGCATCGTGAAGAACGCGGTACTCGATCCAGCGCCGGGTTCCGTGGGCGTCCAGGATGGGGGTCTCGCCAGCCTCGAGACCCGACGCTGCGCCAACCGGCATGAGCCAGGACTTCAGCTCCGCCAGCGTCGGCTGGTGGTCGTCGGACCAGCCCCGCAGCGCTCGCAATCCGGGCGTGACGTGGAGCCGATGTCCGGAGGCATCGGCACGCCACGCCCCACTGCCGGCCAGGCGCTCGCCCTCGCGCAGGCAGGCCTCGCTGGTGACCAGCGCCTGCTCCGCGGCGCGCAGCTCGGTCAGGTCGACCATGGTGACGACCAGATCGTCGCCGACCCGGGTCGCGGACATCTCGAGCACTCGGTCGGCACCGTCACGGCAGCGCACGCTGCGCACGACCTTGTCGGGATCACGGCCCTCCAGCAGCGCTTGCTGGATCGCGCTCCGCCTTGCAGCCTCGACCACGGTGCGCTGCTGCGGGTCGGGCACGGTGCGCGCGAACCAGGCCGGAAGGTCCGGCACCTCGGCCTCGGTCCAACCGATCAGGCGCGTGAAGCTGTTGTTGCGGAAGCTGACGCGCCCGTCCCGGTCGACGATGACCACCGGCGTGTGCAGCCCGCGCAGCACCCGCTCGTGGCGCTCGTTGGCCAGCTCCAGGCGTTGGCGCGCTTCCAGCAGCTCGGTGATGTCGCGCGCGATCGCCAGCATGCCGACGGGCTCTCCGTCCTGGCCGCGAACCAGCGTGCACATCATCGACGTCGTGAACTCGCGACCCTGGCGATCGACGTGTCCGACGTCGCCGGCGAAGCTGCCCTCGCGAAGGATCCGCTCCAGCGCCGGCTGGACCTGATCGACCAGCTGACGGGGGCTGTGGAACAACGACAACGAGCTGTCGACCGCCTCTTCAGGCTGCAGACCGTGCATCCTGGCCCACGCCGGATTGACGTAGCGAACCCGGCCATCGAGATCGGCGATCGCGATGCCGTCGACGGCCTGCTCCAGCGCCAGCGAGGACTCGGCGAGCTGCTGCCGGTCGCGGCGCCGCTCGGTGACGTCGGCCAGGATGCCGCTGCACCGCCGCAGCCGGCCGCGCTCGTCGCGACGGATGCGCCCGGTGGCCATCAGCCAGCGGTGTTCGCCCCGGGCCTTGTCGATGCGGAACTCGCATCGGAACGCCCCGTCGCTTGCGGCCGACTTCCGGATCTCGTCGCGGATGGCCGCCAGCTGATCCTCAGGCAGTCGCGCCTTGACCTGGATCCAGTCGTCGCCGTGCTGGGACGGACATTCGATCATGGCGCAGGCCTGCTCGTCGAGGTGAATCGAACGAGCGACGCCGTCCCACTCCCACATGCCGAGCACGGCGCCTTCGAGCGCGAGCCGCAGTCGCTCCTCGCTGCGTTGCAGCTGCGTCCGCGCGCGTTCCTGGTCGGTGACGTCGTGCAAGGTGGTGAAGCACAGGATCGCCCCGCCTCGATTGCGGAACGTGCTGCTGTTGGCTTCCACCAGCAGCACCCGGCCATCGCCGCTGGCGACGTGCAGCACGTCTCGCGCCTGGCCGGCATTCAGGCGCCGCTGCAGGCGCTCCGCACGCGCTGCCGGCGGCTCATCGAACAGGCCGGCTTCGCCGAGGTCCTGAAGGTCCGACTCCGTCAGGCCGAGCAGCCTTTGGGCCGCCGTGTTGGCTCCCATCAGGCGGCCATCCGGCGTGCCGCTGAGCATGGGCTGGCTCGACTGGGCGAACATCTGGCGCAGCCGGGTCTCGCTGTCATCGGCCTCGGCCGACAGGGCGCCCAGCAGCAGCGACACCGAGGCCTGTGCCGCCAGGAGCCCCATCCAGGGAACCGCGGCGTCCAGTGGCGTCGCCGAGGCCGCGATCGGGCCCCAGCCGGCTGCTGTCGCCAGGCTGGCGACGACGGCGAGTGCCAGCACCACCATGGAGGACAGGAAGGCATTGCCGGCCCGAACCGCCAGCCAGGCCAGGGGCACGAAGGACACCAGGATCAGGGCCGTCGAGACATCCGGGCTGACCGCAGGCACCTGCCCCGAGAGTGCCAGCAGCGGCCAGGCCAGGGCCAGCGCGACGCTGGCGGACCGCTCGGCCCCACTCCCACGGGGCGTGGCCAGCCGGAAGGCCCCGCTGAGCAGCATCACCAAAGGCGGGATGCCCACCAGCCACCCGAGCAGGAGCGCGACCCCGTGGTGCAGCATCAGGTGCTCGGCCCCGACGGCGAGAGTCGGCGCATCGGGCATGAGCATCGCGGCCAGCGTGTGCAGGAGCGCGCCGATCGGCGCCGCCAGGAGCGCACCGCCCAGCAGCAGGCAGGCCTCCCGGCGCGAGGTCAACGCCCCGCGGAATTGCCAGTGCCTCAGCGCGTGACCCAGCACGGCGGCAGCGGCCAGGTCG
>JAJTGU010000065.1 GCA_021297985.1 Rubrivivax sp. | reverse complement strand
GATCCCGCCCGGCCGCTTCACCGTCGAGATCACCGAATCGGTGGCCATGGAGGACACCGTGGCGACGCGCGAGGCCTTCGAGCGCTTGCGGCGCGCGGGGCTGCATGTGTCGATCGACGACTTCGGCACCGGGCACTCGAGCCTGGCCTCCCTGCGTCAGTTGCCGGCCGCCGAACTGAAGATCGACCGCGCCTTCGTGACCGACCTGCCGTCAGACAGCAATGCCATGGCGATTGCCCGCGCCATCGTGCAAATGGCCCAGTCGCTGGGCATGCGGGTCGTAGCCGAGGGGGTCGAGACCGAAGGGCAGCGCGACGCCCTGGTGGCCCTGGGCTGCCATGAACTCCAGGGCTATCTGTTTGCCAAGCCGATGAGCGCCCAGGCGCTGTCGATGTGGGTGGACAACGACACCAGCGCCGCAGCGGTGGCGTTCCGCGCCTCGCTGTTCGACGCCACGGTGCCTGCGGCGCTGGACTGAGACCCGACAAGGAAGGGGCGTCCCTTCGGCCCTTCTCGTTTTGCCGGTGCCGTGACGCCGCGGCAAGCGGCTATCGTGGCGGTCCCTGGACCGACAACCGCCATGGCCGCACCCCTGCACGACCCCCTTGCTTCGCCCGCACCGGGTGCCGCCACGCAGGTGCGCACCACCACCTGCTACATGTGCGCCTGCCGCTGCGGCATCCGCGTGCACCTGCGCGACGGTGCCCAGGGTCCCGAGGTGCGCTACATCGAGGGCAACCCCGAGCATCCGCTGAACCAGGGCGTGCTCTGCGCCAAGGGCAGTGCCGGGATCATGAAGCAGTACTCGCCGGCCCGGCTGACGCAGCCGCTGCGGCGAAAGCCGGGCAGCGAACGCGGCGCCGGTGAGTTCGAGCCGATCTCCTGGGACGAGACCTTCGAGCTCCTGGGCACGCGGCTGGCCGAGATCCGCGCCCGCGACCCCAAGCGCTTTGCGCTGTTCACCGGGCGCGACCAGATGCAGGCGCTGACGGGCCTGTTCGCGCGTCAGTTCGGCACCCCGAACTACGCCGCGCATGGCGGCTTCTGCTCGGTGAACATGGCCGCAGGGATGATCTACACCGTCGGCGGCAGCTTCTGGGAGTTCGGCGGGCCGGACCTCGACCGCGCCCGGCTGTTCGTGATGATCGGCACCGCCGAGGACCACCACAGCAACCCGATGAAGATGGCGCTGTCGAAGTTCAAGCGCAATGGCGGCCGCTTCATCGCGATCAACCCGATCCGCACCGGCTACGCCGCGATCGCCGACGAATGGATCCCCATCCGCCCGGGAACCGACGGCGCGCTGCTGCTGGCGATCATCCGTGAACTGATCGTGCTCGGCCTGTACGACCGCGAGTTCGTGGCGCGCTACACCAACGGCGGCCAGCTCGTGAACCAGGACGAGGCCAGCGACGACTTCGGCATGATGGTCCGCAACCCCGAGGGCGACACCTCCAACCCGCTGCGCCACCACAACTTCCATTGGTGGGACCGTCACGGCAACCGAGTCGTGGCCGACCACGCCGAGGGCTGCGACCCGGCGCTGTTCGGCCGCTTTGCCATGCCCGACGGCACCCCGGTCACGCCGGCCTTCCAGTTGCTCGAGAAGCGCGTGGCCACCTGCACGCCGGAATGGGCCGAAGGCATCACCGGCATTCCGGCCGCGACCATCCGCCGCCTCGCGCACGAGATGGGCGTCACCGCACGCGACCAGGCCATCGAGCTGCCGATCGCCTGGACCGACTGGTGGGGCCGCGAGCACAAGAGCGTGAGGGGCAATCCGGTCGCCTTCCATGCCATGCGTGGCCTGGCGGCGCACAGCAACGGCTTCCAGACCACGCGCGCGCTGGCGATCCTGATGAGCCTGCTCGGCACCATCGACCGGCCGGGGGGCTTCCGCCACAAGGCGCCGTACCCACGCGCGGTGCCGCCCAACGCGCGGCCACCCAAGGGGCCTTCGTCGATCCGACCGGGCCAGCCGCTGGACGCCCCGCCACTGGGCTGGATCGAGTCGCCGGCCGACCTGTGCGTGGACGACGCCGGCGAGCCGGTGCGGCTGGACAAGGGCTTCTCGTGGGAGTACCCGTTCGCGGCACACGGCCTGATGCACAACGCCATCGCCAACGCCTGGCGCGGCGACCCGTACCCGGTCGACATGCTGATGCTGTTCATGGCCAACATGGCCTGGAACTCGGCCATGAACACCGGCGACACGCGCCGCATGCTGGTCGACAAGCGCGACGACGGCGAGTACCGGATTCCGTTCGTGGTCGTCTGCGACGCCTTTCAGTCCGAGACGACGGCGTTCGCCGACCTGATCCTGCCCGACACCAGCTACCTCGAGCGGCACGATGCGATGTCGATGCTGGACCGGCCGATCAGCGAGTTCGACGGCCCCTGCGACTCGGTGCGGGTGCCGGTGCTGCCGCCTCTTGGCCAGTGCAAGCCGTTCCAGGAGGTGCTGGTCGAACTCGCGTCGCGGCTGAAGCTGCCGGCCTTCACCACCGCCGAGGGCACGCGCAAGTACCGCGACTACCCGGACTTCATCGTGCGCTACGAAACCGCGCCGGGTTCGGGCATCGGCTTCCTGACCGGCTGGCGTGGCAAGGACGGCGAGCAGTCCCTGCGCGGCGAGCCCAACCCCAGGCAGTGGGAGATGTACGCCGCCAACAACTGCGTCCACCACTACGCGATGCCGCCCGAGCACCAGTACATGCGCAACTGGAACCGCGGCTACCTGCTGTGGGCGCAGCAGGTCGGGCTGCGGCGCGACGCCGACCCGATCACGATCCACCTGTACTCCGAATTCATGCAGCGCTTCCGCCTCGCCGCCCAGGGCCGAGGCGAGGGCCGCCAACCCCCTGATCGGCTGCGCGAACGCGTGGCCACGTACTTCGACCCGCTGCCGTTCTGGTACCCGCCGCTCGAGGTGCAGGCCAGCGACACCGCGGCGTTTCCGCTGGCGGCCGTCACCCAGCGTCCGATGGCGATGTACCACTCGTGGGACTCGCAGAATGCGTGGCTGCGGCCGATCCACGCCCACAACCACCTCTACGTCAACACCGCCACGGCGCTGGCCCAGGGCATAGCCGACGGCGACTGGATGTGGGTCGAATCGCCGTGGGGCAAGGTCCGCTGCATGTGCCGCCACAGCGAGGCCGTCGAGCCCGGTACCGTCTGGACCTGGAACGCCATCGGCAAGGCCAAGGGCGCCTGGTCGCTGTCCGACAACGCCAACGAATCCGAGAAAGGCTTCCTGTTGAATCACCTGATCAGCGAATCCCTGCCGGGCGGGGTGTCCAACTCCGATCCCATCACCGGACAGGCGGGCTGGTACGACGTGCGGGTGCGCATCCGCCGCGCCGAAGAGTCCGAGCCGAAGCAGACCTGGCCGCAGTTTGCCGGCGTGCCGCCACTGCCGGGCACCCGGTCGACGCCGCGCTGGCGCTCGTGGTTCGCGGGCAAGCCTGAAGGAGCCCGGTGATGGGCAAGCAACTCGCCCTGGTGATCGACCTCAACGTCTGTGTCGGCTGCCACGCCTGCGTCACGAGCTGCAAGCAGTGGAACACCTCGGGCTCGGCCGGCCCGCTGCTCGACGACAACGCCTACGGCCAGGATCCGACCGGCACCTTCTTCAACCGCGTGCAGACCTTCGAGGTCGGCGAGTACCCGAACACGCAGACGGTGCACTTCCCCAAGAGTTGCCTGCACTGCGAGGACCCGCCCTGCGTGCCGGTGTGCCCCACGGGCGCGAGCTACAAGCGTGCCGAAGACGGCATCGTGCTCGTCGACTACGACAAGTGCATCGGCTGCAAGTACTGCGCCTGGGCCTGCCCCTACGGCGTGCGTGAGCTCGACGAGCAGCGCCAGGTGATGACGAAGTGCACGCTGTGCGTGGACCGCATCCACGACAAGTCCCTGCCCGAGGCCGAACGCAAGCCCGCCTGCGTGATGGCCTGCCCGACCAACGCCCGGTTGTTCGGCGACGTGCATGACCCCGACAGCGAGGTCTCGCGCGCGATCGCCGAGCGCGGCGGCTACGCCCTGATGCCCGAGCTCGGCACCCAGCCCGCCAACCACTACCTGCCGCGGCGGCGCACCGAGGCCAGCACCGATCCGCAGCAGATCGTGCGCGAGACCAACCCGCTGCGTGTCGATGGCCGCGAGCCCGGCCAACCCTCGCGCGGCGGTTTGCCCATCGGCGGCGAGTGGGAGCACTGAGTCCATGCACCCGCCGCTGTCGATGATCTTCTTCACCACGCTCGCCGGCGCGGCGCAGGGACTGTTGCTGGCACTGGTGGGCCTGGAGCTGGCGGGCGTCGTGCTGCCGCGCCCGATGGCCCTGGCGGGTGCGGTGCTGGTGCTGGTGCTGAGCGGTGTGGGCCTGGTCGCCGCCAGTTTCCACCTCGGTCACCCGCTGCGCGCCTGGCGCGCGGTGGCCATGTGGCGCACCTCCTGGCTGTCGCGCGAGGTCATCGCCATGCCGATCTTCATGGCGCTGGTGCTGGCCTGGGGGTTGGCGCACTGGGCCCAGGTGCCCGCGCTCGTGCCGGGCGTGATGGCGGCGGTGCTGGCCATCGTGCTGTACCTGTGCACCGGCATGATCTACGCCGCGATCAAAGCGATCCGCGAGTGGGCCCACCCCATCGTGCCGATCAACTACCTGGTCCTGGGCGTGGCCTCAGGCCTGCTGCTGGCGGCGGCCCTGGCGGCCAGCTTCGGTTCGGCGTCGGCGGTGGCGCTCGGCGCGCTGGCGCTGGTGACCACCGTGCTTGGCGCGGCCACCCGCGGCTATGCGCTCTGGCGGCATCTCCAGCTCGTGCCCAAGACGACACTGCAAAGCGCCATCGGCGTTCGCCATCCGCGCATCGTCCAGAAATCCCAGGGCTCGATGGGCGGCTCGTTCAACACGCGCGAGTTCTTCCACCAGCGCAGCCCCGGCTTCGTGCTGCGCATGCGCTGGGTGGCGGCGGTGCTCGGCTTCGGGCTGCCGGTGCTGGCGCTGGCCGCCGGCGCACGCTCGGCGCCGGTACTGGCGCTGCTGTTCGGCGTGCAGTACCTGGGCCTGCTGGCCGAGCGCTGGAGCTTCTTTGCCGAAGGCCAGCACACCCAGAACCTGTACTACGACGCGCGGTCCTGATCCAGAGCGGTGCGCGGCTCCAGCGGAGCCGCGTCGTCGGACCCGCCCTTGAGGTTCAATGCGGTGCGCAGCGTCGCTGCCGGGGGCCGTCCAGTGATGGGTCCATGATGACGCGAGGCCGCCCCGGTCGAGATCGGGCCGTGATCAGGCCGTGGACAGGCAATTGCCGACGTTCCAGCCGTAAAGCCATTCCATCGCGTCATGGAAGCGCTCCTGCGAGCGGCCTTGCCACAGCGAGTTCCGCACCAGGCGCTCCACGCCGGAAGCGTGGTACAGACGCCCCATCTCGCGGCCCGAAAGCACGATGCGGGCGGTGCGTGTGATGCGGCTCTTCTGGTACAGCGGCAGGGCCAAGTCCCAGTCGTTGTTTGTGACGCGCAAGGCTTCGCCCAGCGTCACGGCATCTTCAAGGGCCATGCAGGCGCCCTGTGCCAGGTACTGCGTGGTCGGGTGTGCTGCGTCACCCAGGAGCGTGGCGCGGCCGAAGACCCAGTTGTCGATCGGCTCGCGATCGGCGGTGGCCCAGCGCTTCCAGCTCCTGGGCAGATCGATCAGCTGCCGCGCCTTCGGGCAGATGCCCTGGAAGTAGCGCTCCACCTCCTCCTTGCTGCCGTCGGTGACGCCCCACTGCTCCTGCTCGCGGCTGTGGAAGGTGACGACGATGTTGTATTGCGCGCCGCCGCGCAGGGGGTAGTGCACCAGGTGGCACTTGGGCCCCGCCCACAGGCTGGCGGCGTTCCACTGCAAGTCGGCGGGAAAGTCGGCGCGGTCGACCACGGCGCGATACACCACATGGCCGGTCACGCGAGAAGGGTCGTTGACGTACTGCGCGCGCACCACCGACTTGCCGCCATCGGCGCCGATGAGGGCCTGGCCGGTCCAGCGCTGTCCGTGCTGGTCGATCACGGTGACTGTCTTCGCCGAGTGATCCTGTTCGATGCGATCGACACGCGTGTTGGTGTGGAGGCGGGCGCGGGCGCTGTCCTGAACGTCTTCGAGCAGCGAGCCATGGATGTCGGCACGGTGAATCACCGCGTAGGGGTTGCCGAAGCGGCGGCGGAACGCCTCGCCGGTTTCGATGCACCCGATCCGGGATTCGTCGATCGCGTCGTGCATCACCAGACAGTCGGTGTAGACGGCGCGGCCGCGCGTCCTTTCGCCGACGCCCAGTGCGTCGAAGGCATGGAACGCATTCGGCCCGAGTTGGATTCCGGCACCGATCTCGCCGATCACTGGCGCCTGCTCCAGCACCGTGACCTCATGACCCTGCCGCACCAGCGCCAGCGCCGCGGCAAGACCGCCGATGCCGCCACCGGCCACGAGGACTGGCAGATCGGAACGCACAGCGGCCATGTCGGATCTCCTTGCTGTGTACTGATAATGAGTACACTGTCAATAAGCATAGTGATAGAGTAGTCTGCGATCAACAGGGTGTATCCGCAGGGTTTATCCGCAGACCGCGAGCAGCCCCTCATGCCAGCGCCAAGAACCCGTTCAAGGATCGTCGAACTCGACGATCAGCCCGGTCACCACATCCGGCGGTTGCACCAGATCGCCGTGGCGGTCTTTCTGCAGGAGGCCGAGACGCTGGGCCTGACGCCGGTGCAGTACGCAGCGCTGCAGGCCGTGGCCAACACGCCGGGTGTCGATCAGCGCACGCTGGCCGGTTCCATCGGGCTGGACACCTCGACCACAGGCGGCGTCATCGACCGGCTCGAGGTCCGCGGCTTGCTGCGTCGCGGCGCGAGTCCTGATGACCGCCGCGTGCGGCTGCTGACGCTCACCGACGCCGGCGAAACGCTGCTGCGCGATGCAATTCCGGCAATGCTGCGCGCCCAGTCGCGGATCATGGAGCCGCTGTCGGCAAGCGAGCGCAAGGAGTTCATGCGCATGCTGCGTGTGCTGGTCGTCGCCAACAACGCGCTGAGTCGGGCACCCAGCGAGGCCTGATGCAGGGCCTCCGCCGGGGCGTCTAGCGCCTTCGGGTGCGGCGTTCGATGTTCGGCGGGTCGACGAGCAGCTCCGCCATCAGCGCACGAACAAGGTCCAGAGTCGGCGGCGCACTGCGGCGCCCCAAGGTCACCAGACCGAAGCGTGCCGCAGTGGCCAGCGCGGGCCGCATCTTCAGCTCGATCAAGTCCGGCGCTGCGGCTCGGATCGCCAGCACCACCGCGTCGCTGGCACGGGCAACGTCCACCAGGCTGGGGATCTCGTCGCAGCGCAAGGTGACGCAGACCTCCGGGTGGGCGCGCGGGCCGTATCGATCCACCAGGGCCCGGGCGACCTCGTCGGACAGCGGCGTGGCGGCGATCGGGTACTGGAGCAGGTCGTCGAAGCGGATCGCCTCGGCTCGCCTGGCCAGGGGATGCCCGCGGCGCACCATGAAAGCACCCGTCATCTCCTGCAGCCATTGCGTGCTCAGGTCCGGGGCGGGCTTGAGCGATCGTGCATCGACCACCAGCGCGTCCAGCGCGCGGTCACGCAAGGCCTGCACCAGGAGATCCGTGCTGGCGCGGGCAATCGTCACCTTCAGGCGTGGGCGCTCCAGGGCCATCCTGCGCAGCAGCGGTGTCATCAGCATCGCCCCCGGTCCCGATCCCATCCCGATGCGCAGCACGCCTTCCTGGCCTTCGGCGGACAGGCGAGCGCTGCCGCGCAATTCGTCCTCCGCCAGAACCAGGTCACGCGCACGCTCAAGCGCCTGGCGTCCGTAGGGTGTGAGCTCGCTGACGCGCCCGATGCGGTCGAACAGCCGCTCGCCGAGTTCGTCCTCCAGCGCGCGGATGCTGCGGCTCAGGGCCGGCTGCGTCAGGTGCACCGCCGCGGCCGACTTGCTGAAGGAGCCCGTCTGCGCCAACGAGATGAAGTGCTTGAGCTGGACGAGGGTCATGGTCAGGGCGCCTTGAGAACTGAACGTGGAATGCATCGTAAGCCAACGAACAATGCATTGGACACACAAACGGCAGACTCCTACATTGACCTCGTCTGCACGCCACCGTCGCTCGACAAACGCATCTTCAAGGAACCCTCATGCCCAAGCTCGACCTCCTTCGGACGCTGGCCTTGTCGGCCAGTTTGCTGCTCGGCACCACCGCGGCCGTCGCCCAGACCTACCCGGTGAGACCGGTGAACCTGATGGTTCCGTACCCGGCCGGCGGGCCGTCGGATGCCATCGCGCGCATCTTCAACACCCCGCTCGGCAAAGAGCTCGGCCAACAGGTGCTGGTCGAGAACCTCGGTGGGGTCAGCGGTGCGCTGGCAGCGCAGAAGGTGCTGGCGGCACCGGCGGACGGGTACTACATCTTTCAGGGCTCGCCCAACGAGGTGATCCTGTCGCCGCTGGCCAATGCGGCGGTGAAGCTCAAGACCGAGGACTTCCGCCTCGTGCACCCCGTGGCCGACGCGGTCATGGTGTTTGTGACGCGCAAGGACCTGCCGGTCACCAGCGTCGATGAACTCATCGCACTGGCTCGCAAGTCCGCCGACCGGCCCCTCACCTACGGCAGTGTCGGCATCGGCTCGCTGTACCACCTGATCCTGGAGAACGCGCAGGCGCAAACGGGCATCAAGCTGGCGCATGTTCCGTACAAGGGCAATGCGCCGCTGTTGCAGGACATCGCCGGCGGCCAGGTCGACTTCGCCGTGCTGGTCTACAGCGCCGCGATGGGCGCGCTGGCCGATCAAGGGCGGCTAAAGGTGATCGGCCAGCTCGATGCTCAGCGTTCGGAACTGCTGAAGAACCTGCCCGCGGTCAACGAAGGCAAGGAGCTGAAGAACTTCGGCTACAAGATCTGGACCGGCTTCATGGTGCCGAAGAACACGCCCGAGGACGTGGTCATCCGCCTGCACGCGGCGATCGGCAAGACGCTGCAAGACCCGATGGTGCGCTCGCAGCTGGCCGCTCAGACCCAGGTGGCTGCCGCTCCCACCACCCTGACCGAAGCCACCCGGTTCTTCGATGCCGAGACGGCCCGCTACCGCGCCATCGCCAGGCAGATCAACCTGCAGCCGCAATGACGAACACGGCGCGCCGGAGTTCGACATGACCGACCTGATGCAAGCGCTGGCGGCCCGTGCGGGTGAGTTCATCCGTCTGCGCCGCGACATCCACCGGCACCCTGAACTGGCGTTTGAGGAGCACCGCACGGCCGCGCTGGTGGCACACAAGCTGGCCGACTGGGGCTATGCGGTGCAGACGGGCATCGGTGGCACGGGCGTGGTCGGCACGCTGGTGCGCGGCAAGGGCGGCAGGCGTCTGGGGATACGTGCCGACATGGACGCGTTGCCGATTGACGAAGCCACCGGCGCCGAGTGGGCCAGCGTGAACCGCGGCGTGATGCACGCCTGCGGCCACGACGGCCACACCGCAATGCTGCTGGCGGCGGCGCGCCACCTGGCCGAGCAGGGCCGCTTCGACGGCACTTTGCACCTGATCTTCCAGCCGGCCGAAGAAGGCGGTGGAGGCGCCTTGCGCATGATGGCCGACGGCCTGTTCGAGCGCTTCCCCTGCGACGCCGTCTTTGCGATGCACAACATGCCCGGCGTCCCGCAGGGCCGGCTGGTGCTGCGCGAGGGCGCCGCGATGGCCTCTTCGGACTACGCCACGATCACGCTCACCGGCGTGGGCGGCCACGGCGCGATGCCGCACCGCGCAGCCGATCCCATCGTCGCTGCCGCCAGCATCGTGATGGCACTGCAAACCATCGTCGCGCGCAATGTCGACCCTTTGCAGGCGGCCGTTGTCACCGTGGGTGCGCTGCATGCCGGCAAGGCCAACAACGTGATCCCTGCGACGGCGACCTTGGAGCTGAGCGTGCGGGCGCTGGACCGCGACGTCCGCGCCACGCTGGAGCGGCGCATCAAGGCGCTGGTGGCGGCGCAGGCCCAGAGCTTCGAGGTCAAGGCGCAGCTCGACTGGAAGCCCGGTTATGCCGTGCTCGTCAACAGCCCGGCCGAGACCGCGTTTGCGCGCGACGTGGCGATCGAACTCCTCGGCGAAGACAAGGTGAGCTTGCAAGGCCCTCCGCTCACCGGCAGTGAGGACTTCGCCTTCATGCTCGAACGTGTGCCCGGCAGCTACCTGCTGATCGGCAACGGTGCCGGCGAAGACGGGGACGTCTCTGTGCGGGGCGCCTGCATGGTCCACAACCCGGGTTACGACTTCAACGATGACAACGTGGCCATCGGCAGCGCCTATTGGGTGTTGCTGGCCGAGCGCTTCTTGGCGCCGGCAGACGTTTGCGCGGCCGAGGCCAGCGAGCGGCACCACCCGCAGCCACTGGCCACCCACTGATGCCAGATCCCGAACGGCGCGGCGGCCCACGAATGATCTGCGCGCCGCTCTTCGTGCATGACCTTGGAGTCCCCTCATGAACGTCATCGTCCTCGGCGCCGGCCTGCTCGGTGTCACGTCGGCCTACTTCCTGCGCCAGCAGGGCTTCGAGGTCACCGTCGTCGACCGCCAGGCTTCACCGGCGGCGGAGACCAGCTTTGCCAATGGGGGCCAGATCTCGGTGAGCCACGCCGAGCCTTGGGCCAACCCGAGCGCACCGCTGAAGGTGCTGAAGTGGCTGGGCAAGGAAGACGCGCCGCTGCTCTTTCGCATTCGCGCTGACATGCGGCAGTGGTTGTGGGGCTTGCAGTTCCTGCGCGAATGCACGCCGGCGCGCACACGCCACAACATCCAGCAGATCGTTCGCCTGGGCACCTACAGCCGCGACGTTCTGCAGCAGCTGCGCCGTGACATCGGCATCACCTACGACGAGCGCACGCAGGGCATCCTGCACTTCTACACGAGCCAGAAGGAATTCGATGGCGCCGAAGCACCGGCCGCGCAGATGCGCGCGCTCGGCTGCGACCGGCGGGTGATTTCGGCCGACGAGGCGGTGAGGATCGAGCCGGCACTGCGTCACATCCGCCCGCAACTGGCCGGCGCCACCTACACGGCCGAAGACGAGTCGGGCGACGCCAACCGATTTGCGCGCGAGCTCGTCCATCGCTGCGAAGAAGACGGTGTGCAGTTCCTGATGAGCCACACCGTGACCGCGCTGCGCGAGGCAGGCGGCCGGATCGACCACGTCGAAGCCACCGACATCGAAGGCCGCTTCCAATGTCTGCGTGCCGATGCCTACGTGCTGGCCATGGGCAGTCTGTCGCCCCTGTATGCCAAGCCACTGGGCATTTCGCTGCCGATCTACCCCGCCAAGGGCTACTCGGTGACGATGCCGGTGAAGGACGAGAAGGCGGCGCACCAGGTCTCGCTGACCGACGACGAGTACAAGCTCGTGTTCTCACGCCTGGGCAACCGCCTGCGCATTGCCGGCACAGCCGAACTCAACGGCTATGACCGTGACCTGAACCGGGTGCGCTGCGGAGCGATCGTGCAGCGGGTGGAAGAGCTCTTCCCAGGCGCGGGGGACGCCCGTCAGGCTCAGTTCTGGACCGGCCTGAGGCCCGCCACGCCGAGCAATGTGCCCTTGATCGGACGCTCGAAGCTGCCCAATCTGTATCTCAACACCGGGCACGGAACGCTCGGCTGGACCCACTCCTGCGGCTCCGGCAAGAGCATTGCGCGCATCGTCTGCGGGCTTCAGCCGGAGGTGGACTTCGCGTTTACCGGCCAGGTGCCGAGATCGACGACCGCGCGCCCTGCCACAGCGCCGGTCTCGGTCTGAGCCCAGGACCTACGCGCCGGCGCACGCTGGCGCAAACGCAAGGCAACGCGCGGCCGGCCGGGTCGCCGGATCGGTGCCTTCAGGCCTTCGATTGCCGATCAGAGTCGGCGCCTGCTGCGGCCGGCCCGTTGAGCAGGATGCTGCGGTCGACCTTGCGCAGGTCGGTGTGGCCGCAGAAGGCCATCGTGATGTCGAGCTCGTTGCGGATGATCTCCAGCGCCTTGGCGACGCCGGCCTGGCCCATCGCGCCCAGGCCGTAGACGAAGGCGCGGCCGATCATCGTGCCGCGGGCGCCCAGGGCCCAGGCCTTCAGCACGTCCTGGCCGCTGCGGATGCCACCGTCCATCCAGACCTCGATGTCGCGGCCCACCGCGGCCACGATCTCGGGCAGCGCGGCGATGCTGCTGGGGGCGCCATCCAGCTGGCGGCCGCCATGGTTGCTGACGACCAGCGCGTCGGCGCCGCTGTCGGCAGCCAGGCGTGCGTCTTCGACGTCCATGATGCCCTTCAGGATCAGCTTGCCGCCCCAGCGCTTCTTGATCCAGGCCACGTCGTCCCAGTTCAGCCGGGGGTCGAACTGCTCGCGGGTCCAGGCCCCGAGGCTGGACATGTCGCTGACGCCCTTTGCGTGGCCGACCAGGTTGCGGAAGGTGTGGCGCCGGGTGCCGGCCATGCCCAGGCACCAGCGCGGCTTGCCCATCAGGTTGACGATGTTGGCCAGTGTCGGCTTGGGCGGGGCGGTCAGGCCGTTCTTCAGGTCCTTGTGGCGCTGGCCGATGACCTGCAGGTCCAGCGTCAGCACCAGTGCGCTGACGTTCGCGGCCTTGGCCCGGTCGAGCAGGCGCTCCATGAAGTCGCGGTCGCGCATCCAGTACAGCTGGAACCAGAACGGCCGCCCGCCCACCGCCTCGGACACGTCCTCGATCGAGCAGATGCTCATCGTCGACAGCGTGAACGGCACCCCGAAGTCCAGTGCCGCACGGGCCGCCAGCATCTCGCCGTCGGCGTGCTGCATGCCGGTCAGGCCGACCGGCGCCAGCGCCACCGGCATGCGCACGTCGTGGCCGACCATCGTCGTCGCGGTGCTGCGGTTGTCCATGTTCACGGCCACGCGCTGGCGCAGCAGGATCTTCTGGAAGTCCGACTCGTTGGCGCGGTAGGTGCCTTCGGTCCACGAGCCCGAGTCGGCGTAGTCGTAGAACATGCGCGGGACACGCTTCTGCGCGAGCGCGCGCAGGTCTTCGATGTTCGTGATCGTCGGCATGGTGCTGCGGTCTCCTCGGGTCTTCGTCTCGGGCATTGGGTGTCGCGTCCCGATGCTAGCCAGTGAGGCCGCCCTGGCGGGCGGAAAAGACTTCCGGGGTCGTCGGAAAACCGCTCCGGGCTCAGCCCTGCAGGCCGACGGCGGCCAGCGCTTCGGCTTCGGTCTCGCGGCAGCAGGCGTGCAGCCAGTCGCCCAGCGCCGTGGCCGCCGGCCCCGTCACGTGCACGATCCACTGGTACGAGGCCGACGAGGCGAGCGCCCAGCGGTCGGCCTGGGCGGCCGGCGCCACTGCAACCAGGGTGCCGTTGCGCAGCCACGGCAGGGCCAGCGCCGGCCGCGCCAGTGCCACGCCCTGGCCGGCCGCAGCGGCCTCGAGCACCAGGCCCAGGTCGACGTAGCGCGGCCCGGTCTCGGGCTCACGCGTGGGCAGGGCCATGGCCGCAAGCCAGGGCGCCCAGGGCTCGATCGGCGTGCGCAGCAAGGGCGCATGGGCCAGCATGGCCGCCGGTGTCGTCAGGGCCGGCAGGCGCGCCATCAGCGGCGGCGACGCCAGCGGCAGCACCAGGTCGCGCAGCAGCGGCGCCCCCAGGCCGCGCACCGCGTGGCGGACCTCGACATCCGCCGCCGGTGCCGGGGTGTCCAGATGCGGCGTCGACAGCACGACCTCGAGGTCGATCTGCGGCTGTGCGGCGGCAAACGCGTGCAGACGCGGCACCAGCACCTGGCGGGCAAAGGTCGGTGGGGCGCACAGGCGCAGGCGCTGCCGTGTTGGCGCCGTGCGCCGGTGCTGCGGCATCGCCGCGAGCAGCGCCAGCGCCTGCTCCACCGGTGCCAGGTACTCGCGCCCGGCGGCGGTCAGCACCAGCGCCCGCGGCCCGCGTTCGAACAGCGTCAGGCCCAGCCGGTCTTCCAGCGTGGCGATGCGCTTGCCCACGGCGCTGGCCGTGAGGTGCAGGTCCTCGGCCGCGCGCTCGAAGCTGCCCAGACGTGCGGCACTGGCAAACGCGATCAGGGCATCGAGGCTGGGCAGTCGCAGGTCGTGGCTGGGCATGGCGGCGCGAGGATGGGCCCGCCAGTCTAGGTCGACCGCGTGATCTACAGCGACAGGCCCAGCAGTTCGGCGCTCTTGCGGGGGTTGACGAGGTTCACCCGGCCTCGGCGGTCGGCGCCTTGCAGGATGGCGTCACGCACCTGGGACATGCTGAGTTCAGGCTTCAGCGCCCACAGCTTGGCCGCCAGGTTGGCCACCTGCGGGCTCGCCATGCTGGTGCCGCTGAGCCTGACGCGCTCGCCACCGGGCAGGGGGCTGTCGACCTCGAAGCCGTTGGCGTGAAGCACCACGGTCTTGCCGAAGGTCGAGAAGCTGGTCTCTTCGCCGGCCGAGTCCACGGCGCCCACGGTCAGCAGGTTGGGCAGTTGCAGGCCGGCGGGGATGTACTCCTCGAAGTCGGCGCTGTTGTCCTCGTTGCCCGAGCCGGCGACGAACAGGATGTCCGGTGCCGAGGCGATGGCCTCGCGCAGTGCGTCGCGCTCGATGGCGAAGAGGCGCCGCGCCATCTGCTTGCGCTCTTCAGGGTTGGCGCCCATGTTGTGCCAGGCCAGCGCGCCTTCGTATGCACTGGCGCCGTAACGCCAGCTCATGTTGACCACGCGCACGTTCTGCGCCTTCAACGCGGCCACGGCCTGGCGGTAGCTGGCGGCGGTTTGGCGCGAGCGCTCCTCGCTGGGCTTGGCGGGTTCCAGGCGGTGGTCCCACAGCATGCTGACCGCGAACACGCGGGCGAAGGGGTTGCCCTCCACGGCGATGCCGGCCACGCTGGTGCCATGAAAGTACAGGCTCACCAGGGACACGTCTTCCTGGAAGGCCTTCACCTGGTCGGCCTTCAGCGTCGACACGGTCTGCTTGAGTGCGCGCGAGTCCGGTGTGTCCAGCGCCGCGCGCAGGTCCAGCGAACCCTTCACCAGCTGCTTCAGCTGCGGCCAGCGCGGCGCGGCGTCGCCCAGCGGGCGCAGCAGATCGGTGGTCACCTTGGCGTCGCGGTCGAAGGCGATGCCGCGGCCGGCGGTGGGCTTGAACAGCGCCAGGTCCACGCCGGAATCCCAGACCGCGATGCCGACCTCGCGGGCGCGGGCGCCGGGGGCGATGCTGAACTGGCGTGGGGTCCAGATGTCCGCCCGCTGCGCGCTGCTGGCATGACGGTCGACCACGGCCTGCAGCCCGGCGACGATGGCCGGCTTCAAGGGCAGCAGCAGGTCCTGCTGCAAGCGAGCACCCACGATGCTGCCGACCAGCGCCTCGGGCACGTTCTGGTTCATGTTGCGGGCCATCACGTCAAGCTGCTGCTCGAAGCTGCCACGCACCAAGGTCGTGCTGACCAGTTCCATCTGGCTCTTCAGGCCCTTGATGCTGTCGCTCGCGTCCTTCCAGTCCAGCGCGCCATAGCGCCTGACCACCTCGGCCTGCACCCAGGCAGCGTCCTTGCGCCCCAGGTGCTGGTCTGCCGCAATGAGCGCCATCACGCCGGTCGTGGCGCGTGTGCCCGGTTTGTCCTGCAGGCTGCGCAAGGTGCCCACCAGCGCGGGCACGGAAGCCCATTCGCCCTTGAACTGAGCCAGCGTCAACAGCGCGCCGTACAGGCCGCGCAGGGTGGCCGGGTCGCGGATGTCGTACCGCGCAAGGTCGTCGCGCAGGTTCTTCTCGAACGCTTCCGCCATGGCCAGGACCTCGGCGCGTGGGGCGTCCAGGTATTGGCTGGGCAGCTTGTCCAGCTTGACGGTGCGGCGCGGCAACTGCTCGGCCGAGGTGATGACCTGGCGGGTCGGGGCGGCGGTCGCAGCGGCGCCGGTTTGCGCCACAGCGCCGGTCGGCATCGTCGCGAGTGCGGCCGCGCAAGCGGCGACCAGTGCCAGAAGGGGGGTGGACAGGGTCATGGTGAGGCCTTGATGGAGGACGGTTTGCAGAGCCGATGAAAACGAAACGGCGGCAGCCTAGGTTCCATGCCCGCCCTTGGACAGTGCCGTGGGATGAACGGTCGCCGCTCTGCGACGAACGACATGCCGCGCGTGGCAGATGGCGGCCGCCTCAACGGGCGGGCGACGCGACCGGGCCGGTCATGTCCGGAATGCCCGGCCCGCGTCGTACTGATCCATGAGGGCCGCAACGTCCGCAGGCCTGAAACGGAGGATCGCCATGAAGTTCACCCCGACACGCCCCGCCCCCTTGCCTGCTCCCTTGTCCGCCCTGGCGCTGACCGCCGTGCTGCTGCTGGCGGCCTGTGGCGGCGAATACGGCGGCGAGTACGGCGGCATACAGGCCGAACCGAAGGCCGCCCGCCAGACCATCGCGCCGCTGATCGACGAAGAAGGCAACGTGATGCCTTCCGACCCGTCGGCCGTGCCGGTCGACCCCGGTGCCCAGACCCGCGCGCGCCGCTACGCCACCGCAGCGCAGGCCGAACAACTGGAGCATGCGATGGGAGGGCACGTCATCAGCATCGAGGTCGGCAACGATGCCGACGCGGCGCAGGCGGTCGACCTGGCGGTGATGTACGCCTATGTCCTCGAAACCGTGCAGAAGGTGGGCAACGACGCGCCGGTGCTGGTCCGCGGCACCGACCTGCGCCGCGCCGCCACCTTGGCGAATCGACTTCAGGAGCACGGCTACAGCCGTGTCTTCCTGGTGTCGCCTTGACACCGGCCCGGTGTCCGCCCCCTTCAAGGCGTTCGCGCCAACACCCGCTTCACGGTCAGCAGCAAGGTCGACAGGTCCAGCGGCTTGGTCAGGTAGGCCGCAAAGCCCATCGCCAGGGCCTTGTCGATGCTGACCTCCTGGCCATCGGCGCTGACCGCGATCACGGGAACCGATCGTGACGCCGGTTGCGCCCGCAGGCGTTCGAAGAGTTGCAGGCCACTCATGCCCGGGAGCTGGATGTCCAGCAGCAGCAGGTCGGGCGTGTCGTCGCGACAGCGGCGCAGGCACTCGTCGGGGTGGTCCACCATCTCGAGCTGCACCTGCGGCAGGCGCGACAGCATGGCCTGCATCAGGATCCGGTTGACCTCGTTGTCCTCGACGTAGAGCACGCGCTTCAGGCCGGTCAGCGCGGTGTCGGCGCGATCGCTCGCGATGGCCTGCGGTGCTGCCACCTGCGCTGTGCCTGAGGCGGACTCGGGCGATGCCAGCGGCAAGGTGAACCAGAAGCAGCTGCCCCGGCCCGGCTCGCTGTTGACGCCGATGCGCCCGCCCATGGCCTCGACCAGGCGACGCGACAACGCCAGCCCGATGCCGGTGCCCTCGACACCGCTGCCCGCCGCCTGCAGGCGCTCGAAAGGCTGGAACAGCCGCTGGCACTGTGTCGCGTCCAGCCCCGCTCCGGTGTCGTGCACTTCGATGCGCCAGCCGTCGTCGACCGCACGGCAGGCCAGTTCGACGTGCCCGTTGCGGCGGTTGTACTTGACGCTGTTGGCCAGCAGGTTCAGCAGCACCTGCTTGACACGCATGCGGTCGCCGCACAGCGCCGCCAACGGCGGCACGGCAGGGGCGGGCCGCAATTCGATCGCGCGCTGCGCGGCCAACGCATGCATCAGGCCCAGGCACTCGTCGAACAGCGGCGCCAGCGGCACCGGCACGGCCTCGACCACCAACTGCCCGGCCTCGATGCGACCAAGATCGAGCAGGCCTTCGATCAGTCCCAGCAGGTGCCGGCCCCCGGCGACGATCTCCTGCAGCTGCGCTTGCTGGCGCGGCCCCGCGGCGAGCGTGGCGTCGGTCTGCAACACCTGGGCAAAGCCGATCACGGCGTTCAAGGGCGTGCGCAGCTCATGCGACATGTGGGTGAGGAACTGGCTCTTCGCCCGATTGGCCTGCTCGGCTTCGTCGCGCGCGGCGATCAAGGCCTCTTCGGCGAGCTTGCGCGCGGTGATGTCGGTGGCAAAGCCGAAGAGCACCGGGTGCCCGTTGTCCTGGACCGGGCCGAGCACGGCATGCAGCTCCAGGTCCACGCGGGGCCGGGTCGAGGTGGCCGGGAAATGCCGCTCCGAACGCACCTGCTCGCCAGCCAGCGCACGGTCGAACTCATCTCGCGCGACGCGCTCACGCTCCTCACCCAGAACCTCCTTCACCGTGAGGCCGATCAACTGCTGCATCGGCCGCCCGAGCAGTGCCGCCAGGCGCGAGTTGATGAAGACGTAGCGCAGGTCGTGGTCCAAGGTCGCGATGTGGCCCGGAAACGCTTCGAGCAGGGCGCGTGAGTGCGCCTCGCTGGCCCGCAGCGCGCGCTCGGCGCGGGCTTCGACGGTGATGTCACGGAAGGTCCAGACCCGGACCGTGCCCTTGGGCCCTGCCGTCATGCGGCAACGTTGCAGCAGCACGCGCCCGTCACGCAGGTGCAACCGCCGCTCGGCGTCGACGTTGCCGGCGATGATGCGCGCGACCTCGGCAAGCTCGGCCTCGGCATCCTGGTACAGCGGCGTTGCCGCAGCCCGGATGTCGGCCGGCGTCACCGTTGCAGGATTGTCGGTCGACAGCCCCCACATGCGAAGCATGCGCTGGTTGATGAAACGAACGGGCTGGTGGGCGTCGCTGGCGTCGCTGGCGAAGATGGCGTCGCCGGTGGCCTCCAGCGTGCGCCGCAGGTCCTCGGCCAGCTCGGTCGTCGCCTGGTGGCTGCGCTCTTCGACCGTGATGTCGCGTGAGATCACGACCACGCAGCGCAGGCCGGTGGCCTCGTCGAGATAGGGTTGCAGGCGGCGTTCGATGAATCGCCCGGCCAGATTCCTGGCCAGCGCCAAGCCTCGCCTGGCCAGCGGCTGCTGCGACGCGATGCAATCGATCAGATCCTGGACGCGCGACGCGGGGAGTTGTTCGCCCAGAAGCGTGCGCACGTCCTGACCCAGCGCTTGCGCGGGGGTCAGGCCGAAGCCTGCACACCAGGCTTCGTTGACCAGGCGCAGGCGCAGGTCTTCGTCGACCACGGCCACCGGATCGGCCATCGAGTGGATCGCCATTTCGTACACCCGAAGCGCGCGCTCGGCGGCCAACCGTGCACTGAGATCGGTCCACAGGCCGACCGAGCCGATGGCGCCGCCGGCGGCGTCGTACAGCGGGGTGGCGTTGTTGTGGCACAGCAGCAGCGTGCCGTCGGCCTGCTGCAGCCGGACCTCGTAGGCACTGCGCTGGCCGCGCTGGCGCGCCTCGAGCGCGGCGTCCATCACGGGCAGATCGGCTGGCGCAATGAAGTCGCGCGCCCGCTTTCCCATCACCTGCTCGCGCGGCCGCCCGAGCAGCGTGCACATGGCGTCGTTCAGGTCGACCGTGCGGCCTTCGGGATCGATGAACCAGTAGCCCTGGGACGTGGTGCGCATCAGCTGCGACAGCACGTGGTGCTGGTCGGCGAGCTGCCTGCGGGCGAGTTCGGCCTCATCGGCGCGTTCGCGGGCCTGGCGCTCCAGGGCCACGCCGGTGCGCATGGTCTGGTCGGTCCTGCGCGCCACGGCCACCATCATGACGACAAGCAACAGCACCAGGGCGCCGACACCCGTCTCGGCGGCAGCCCCGAGGCCGAAGCAGCGCAGCAGCAGCGGCAACAGCACCGGAACCGCAAACAGCGCACCGGCCAGGCGGTCGTAGGCGGTGCCGACGATCGCGACGGCGGAGATCGACGCCGTCCCCAGTACCAGGAGGTAGAGGGCCTCGAGCGGCAAGACCCATGCCAGGCTCAGCACCAGCATCGACCAGGCGGCGCCATGCAAAGCAAACGCCACCCGGTAGGCGGCCAGCCAGCTTCGATTGCGCAGGACCTTGGCCTGCCGGCGGTGCAAGGACCACACGGCCGAACGCAGCGCCAAGGCCAGCAGCACGGCCGCCATCCATGGCAGCAACAGGCCAGGGCCGGCGGTCGGCCACAGCAAAGCGGCGAGCACTCCGCAGGCCGCCAGGGCGGCGACGATGGCCGTTGGCGCATTGCCCCTGTGCAGCCACAGCCGTGTGGTGGCCAGTGCCGCCTCGTCCGGAGCGTTGTCAGATGCGCGGGAGATCATCCAGTCGGGGCCCCTCCTTCGGGAATCCAGCACCACCGACCGGCTATCCGCGATTGACGGAGATTCTGCACAACAAGGGCGGGGTCAAAGGGTCGGGAAGAGCCCGGGTCTGGCGCCTGCCTCTTGACATGGGGCCGAAGGTCACGCAGGGCCACTGCGCGGGGCTCACACCACTTTGTCGGCCGTCACCCCGTGCAGCGGCAAACCGGTCGCCTCGAAGTGCGTGGCGTTGTCCAGGGTGGTCCGGGCGATCTGCAGCAGCGCCTGCTCGGTGAAGAAGGCCTGATGCCCGGTGACGATGACGTTCGGGAAGGTGAGCAGCCGCGCGAAGACGTCGTCCTTCAGCACCTCGGCCGAAAGGTCGCGGAAGAACAGATCGCCTTCCTCCTCGTACACATCGAGCCCCAGGCTGCCCAGGTGCCCACCCTTGAGGGCTGCAATCACCGCGCGGGTGTCGACCACCGCACCCCGGCTGGTGTTGACGAGCATCGCCCCGGGTTTCATGCACGCCAGTGCGGCGGCGTCGAGCAGGTGACGCGTGGCCGGCGTCAGCGGGCAGTGCAGGCTGACGATGTCGCTGGCCTGCAGGAGTGCGGGCAGCTCGGTGTACTGCACGCCCATGGCCAGTGCTTCGGCGCTGGGCTTGGGGTCGAAGGCCAGCACCCGGCAGCCAAAGCCGAGCATGATCCGGGCGAAGCATCGGCCGATCTTGCCGGTGCCCACCAGGCCCACGGTGCTGCCGTGCAGGTCAAAGCCCATCAGGCCGTCAAGCTGGAAGTTCCCCTCGCGCACGCGGGCATGGGCACGGTGGATCTTGCGGTTGAGCGTGAGCACCAGGGCCGCGGCGTGCTCGGCCACCGCATGGGGGCTGTACTCCGGCACCCGCCCCACGACCAGACCCATTGCCGCGGCCACGGGCAGGTCGACGTGGTTGAAGCCGGCCGAGCGAAGCAGCACCAGGCGCACGCCCAGGCTGTGCAGCGTGTGCAGCACCGCGGCGTCGAGCTGGTCGTTGACGAAGGCGCAGACCGCCGCGCTGCCTGTCGCGGTCGGTGCGGTGTGGTGGTCGAGCCGGGCGTCCATGAACACCAGGTCATGCACGCCCGCCGCGTTGGCCTCCGTCAGGAACCGGCGGTCGTAGGGGCGGGTGCTGTAGACCGTGATGCGCATGGGCGGCTTTCAGTGTGAAGGCAGGGTTGGGGCCAAGGTAGCACAGGCCGTGGCGATGGCCCCGCAGGGGCAGCGCAGGGCGCTGCGCCGAGAATCGACCCATGGCTGACCGCGATGCCCCGCAGATCGAGCTCCAGGTCCTCGGCCCGGTGCGTCTGTTGCGCGCAGGTCGGACACTGCCGCTGCACACGCGAAAGGCCTTCGGGTTGCTGCTGTTGCTGGCGCTGGCCGGCACCCAGAGCCGGCAGCGCCTGTGCGCCTGGCTCTGGCCTGTACAGGACGAGAGCAGCGCCCGGCGCAACCTGCGGCGTGAACTGGCCCGGCTGCGCGACGTCGGGCTGGCGGATGCGGTGGTCGCCAACGGTGACTTTCTGGCGCAGGGCGAGGCCTTGGTCATCGACACCCGGTCCTTCGAGCAGACCCTGGCCTCGGGCCGCGCTGACGAGGCGCTGGCCCTGTGGCGCGGACCGTTGGCCGACGGCCTGTTGCTGGAGGATGCACCGGGCTTCAACGACTGGCTGGCGCTCGAACGCGAACGGCTGGAACGCGCGCGGCGTCAGGCGCTTGCCGCATCAGCCGCCGTGCTGGAGTCACGCGGTGACACCGAGGCTGCACTGCGGCGCATCGAGACCCTGTTGGCCGACGACCCGCTGCAGGAACACCATCACCGCGACGCGATGCGCTTGCTGGCCGCCTGCGGTCGACGTGAGGCCGCGCTGGCCCAGTACGAGCGCTGCCGTGTGCTGCTGGCGCAGGAACTCGACCTGACGCCGATGGCCGAGACCGAGGCGCTGCTCGGCAGCCTGCGGGGCGCAGCCGTGACACTCCTGCCCGTAGACGCTGGACCGGCCCCGCCGGATCCTCGGCCGGCGGTGCCGCCTGCGCTGCTGCCCGCCGCGCTGCCATTTGTC
Source organism: Rubrivivax sp. (assembly GCA_021297985.1). Classification (GTDB taxonomy): domain Bacteria; phylum Pseudomonadota; class Gammaproteobacteria; order Burkholderiales; family Burkholderiaceae_C; genus Rubrivivax. The sequence continues at coordinate 17,384 of JAJTGU010000065.1, read as the reverse complement.
GGCCGCGAAGCCGAGGTCACCCGGCTGGAGGCGGCCTGGAGCGACGGGCGCGCCGTGCTGGTCGAAGGTGAAGGTGGCGTCGGCAAGAGCCGGCTGGCCTTGGACTTCGTCGCCGCCCACGGGCCGTACGCCGTTGCGCGCTGCCAGCCAGGCGACCGCGAGGTGCCGTATGCCGCTTTTGCCCGCGTGCTGCGGTCGTTGGCCGGGCCGTCGCCGACGCTTGATGAGCTGCCGCGGTGGGTCGTTGACGAACTTGCGCGGTTGTTGCCCGAACTGGGGCCGGCGCCGCCGCCCATCCGATCCGGCGACGAGATGAATCGCTTCTTCGAGGCCTGCGCCCGCGGCTGGCGGGCCTGGGCCGGCGAGAGCTTCGACGCCGTGGTGCTGGACGACTGGCACCTGGCCGACAGTGCCAGCCACGCGCTGCTGGTGTTCGTGGCTCGCCGCCGGCGCGAGCTCGGCGGCGACGGTGCCCGCGAGTGGGTGCTTCTGCGGCCTGAAGTCGATGCCGACGTGCTGAGGCGTCTGGTCGACGGCCTGCAGGCGATCCGTCTGGCGCTGTCGCCGCTGGACGGCGCGGCGGTGTTGGCGCTGGTGCAACGGCTGTCGGGTGCTGCCCACCCTCAGCGATTTGCCGCCCGGCTGCACCAGGCCACCGCCGGCAACCCCTTCTTCCTCGCCGAGACCCTGCGCCACCTGGCCGAGCGGCAATGGCTGGGGGCGGGCGCCGACGGCGTCTGGCAAACGCCGTTTGACGACGCCACCGAGGACTACCGCGAACTGCCGGTGCCGGCCAGCGTGCGCGAGGCGGTGATGGGTCGGGTGCAGCGCCTGGGCGCCGCCGGCGTGCGGGTGCTGGAAGCCGCCGCTTTGGCCGGTGAACCCTTCTCCCCCGCCTTGCTGGCGCCGGCCTGCGCGCTGTCGGAGCTGGCGACGGTGCTGGCCGTCGAGCAGGCGCTGGCGGCGCAACTGCTGCGCGAACACGAGTCCGGCGGTTATGCCTTCGCCCACGACCACGTCCAGCAGGCGCTGGACTCGTCACTGAGCGCGCAACGGCGACGCCTGGTTCACCGCCGGCTGGCGCTGGCGGCCGAGGCCACCGGGGCGGGTGCGGCGAAGACGGCGCATCACTTCGAGGCCGCCGGCGAACCGCAGCGTGCCGTGGCCTTGCGGCTGGCGGCGGGCGACGAAGCGCGTCGCCTGTTCGCCCACCCGCAGGCCTTGCAGCAGTGGCAGGTCGCGCTCGCCAACGGTCCAACGGCGCTGCAGGCCGTGCAACTGCTCGTGCGTTGCGCACAGGTCCACAGCGGGCTCGGAGACGGACCTGCAGCGCTGGCCTGCGTGGCGGCGGTGGATGCACGGGTGGCGACGGTCGAGTTGCCGCCCGCAGAGCGCCGGTCGGCCCTGCTGGAGGTGGCCGAGATCGAGGTCGACCTGCAGCGCGCGGCATCGGCCCTGGAGCGCAGCGCTGCAGTGCTCGACGCGCGGACCAACCCCGGGCAGCGGGCCAAGGCCCTGCGGGTGCGCGGTCAGGCGCTGGCCAAGCTCGGGCGCATCGACGAGGCGCAGCAGTCGTTGCAGGCCGCGCTTGACCTTGCAGCCAGCGAGCCGCTGGAGCGTGCTGCGCTGGTCGACACGCTCGCCATGCTGGAGTACCAACGCGGCAACGCACAGCATGCGCTGGCGCTGGCGCGCGAGGCCACGGCGCTGTGGACCGCGCATGGCGACCGCCGCGGCAGCGTCACCGGCCATCAGCACACCGGCGTCATGCTGACCATCGTCGGCGATGTCGAGGCGGCCGAGGCCGAACTCGAGCTCGCGCGCGCACTGGCGTCCGAGATGCACCTCGTCGAGCAGCAGCGCGAGGTCATCGTCAACCTCGCGAAGATCGCCGCCGATCGCGGCGACGTGCAGCGGCTGCTGACCCTGGCCGACGAGGGCTGGCGACTGTCCCCGAACTTCGCCCGTCCCAGGACGCGGTTCCTGCTGCTGCAAGCCCGTCTGCATGGCCATGGCGTGTTCGGTCAGCTCGGCCAGGCGCTGGCGATCGGCGAGCAGCTGCTGGCCGACGCGACCGAGGGCCAGGATCCTTTCATGCTGCAGTACGCCGTGCTGTCGCTGCTGGACCTGCTGGTGTTCCTGGGGGACTTCGAGCGCGGCCGCGCGCTGATGCAGCGTCTGCACGGTGGCGCCAATGCCGAGCTGGCGTTCCTGGGCGTCAAGGTGGCGCTCAACCACGCCTTCCTGGAGACCCGCGCCGGCAACCTGGCGCTGTCGCGACGGCTGCTGGCCGAGGTGCGTGCGCAGGCCACGCTCGAGCAGCCGCAGGACCGTGCCACGCTGGCCCTTCGCCAGGCCGAGTTGGATCTGGCCGAGGGCGATGCGGGCGCTGCGCTGGCAGGCCTGGCGCCGTGGCGGGAAGACGTGCCCAACGTCGAGCTGCTGGCCTTGATCTGGGCCACGCGGCTGAATGCCCAGCAGCAGCTGGGCCAGGTGCTCGCAGACGACTGGCGGCAGGCCCGCGCGGCACTGGACGGCGGCCGCATGCCGGCGCTCGAGGCGCTGGAGTTGCAGCAAGCCCTGTGCCGCAGCGCGCTGACCGGACCCGACCGCCAGCGGCTGACCGCCGAGGTCCGTGCCAGCACGCAGCGCCTGGCCGCCAGCCTGGCCGACTGGCCGGCCCACCAAGAGCGCTTCCTTGCGCAGTGGGCGGGCTGAGACCGCTGCCAGGCAAGCACTGGCCGTGGTGGACATGAGGTTGCCGCAGCGCACTGCGGCGTAGACCCCCTGCGGAGTGCTTCGGTGCGGCGCCAGCGCCGCGGCTTCATCCTCGCCGACTCAAGCCTCTTCTTCCAGTGCCCAGGCACAGCCCAGCAGACCCAGGCCGAGCAGCAGTGCCAACACCGTGCCAGAGGTCGGGCCGATGCTCCCTGCGAGCCACTCGCGGGCCGCCTGCTGCAGCAGGGGCGACGGCAACACGGTCAGCCACGTCAGCAGGCCGCCGGCGACGGCCGCGGCCGGGATCAGCCATGCCCGCTGGCGCGGGCGCGGGGGCAGGGCGCCTGACACCCGTGCCGCAAAGCCGTCGTCCGCGATGGGGCCGGCGAAGTCGCGGCGCAGCAGTTCATCAAGATCGGCGTCGGAAAGCCCGTTCATGCGATATCGCTCCGTTTGTCGTTGGGTGCCCAGTCGTGCAGCAGTTCGCGCAGCCTGGCCTTGCCGCGCGCGACATGCGTCTTGACGCTGCCCAGCGGCATGTCCAGCACCTGGGCCGCCTCGTCGTGGCTGAGTCCCATCTGCACGCAATACAGCACCGCGGCGCGTTGGTTCGTCGACAGTTGCTTCAGGGCCGCGGCGAGGTCCAGGCCGAGTTCGGGGTCGCCGGGGGCGGCCCTGATCGCATCGACGCTGTCGGGGTCCGGCACCTCATGCTGCACGCGCGAGCTCTTGCTGCGCAGGAACTGCAGGAAGCACGAGTGGGCGATGCTGTAGAGCCAGGTCGAAAACCGCGAGTCGCCGCGGAACTGCTCCAGCTTGCGCCAGGCCATCACGAAGGTCTCCTGCGCCAGATCGTCTGCCGTCACCGGATCGTCGCCAAGCAGCCGTCGCAACTGGGCACGCACCAGTCCCTGGTGCCGCGCATCAGGACCTCGAAGGCCCGCGCATCGGCGTCGCGTACGGCCCGCTCGACCAGTGCAGCATCGAGTCGTGCCTGGGCCTCTCGATCATCCATTCCCGCCGCCGCGACGGCTCAGGAACCAGTGGCCCAGATAGCCCAGGCCCAGCGCGACCGGCAGGATGCCCAGGCCCCACAGGTCGGCCAGCGGTCGGTCGACGTGGATGTTGAGTGGCAGCGACACCAGCGTGGCGCTGAGACCGACGCCTCCAGCCAGCAGCACCAGGGCGCGGCGCAGGTCGCTTTGCTGCGGCGTGGCTTCGCCGGGCAGCGACGCGGGCAGTGCGGTTCCGGACTCGACGAACTTCAGCAGGAACTGGTAGCGCATCTGGGCCCGCGTGCGCCGGTGGCGCAGCACCAATGCCGTGATGAGAACGGGCGCCAGCAGCACCACCGCCGGGATGAAGAGCATTGTCAGGTTTTCCATGGAATGGGCTCGGTCGTGAGGGGGTCGGGGTCGTCGCTTCGGTGCGGGGCGAGCTTGCGTCAGCGCCTTGGACCCAGCGACGCCTCCAGCAGCGCATGCAGCCATTCGCGCATCGCCATCGCGGCGTGGTCCCGATTGGCCAGCACGATGATCACCAGACCATCGTCGGGGTGGTGCATGAATTCGGCCGAAATGCCGGGCGCACCGCCGTTGTGTCCGATCCAGCGCTTGCCGGCCGTGTTGCCGACGCTGAACAGGTAGCCATAGCCGATCGGGCCGGGCTGCGTGTAGGGCTTCCAGAGGGTTTCAAGCTGGCTGCGGCTCAGCAGGCGCTCATCGGTCAGCGCGCGTGAAAACGCGTGAAGGTCGCGCGCCGACGCATAGCCACCACCCGCGGCCGAGCCGCGCAGGCCCAGGTCGTCGTGGTTGTCTTGCCACGAGCCCTTGTCGGGCTTGATGTAGCCCAGCGCGAAGCCCGCCTTCTTGTCGTCGCGCCGGTAGTGGTCTGCGTGCTTCATGCCGGCGGGAAAGTACAGGTGCTGGCGGATGTAGTCGTAGTAGTCGCTGCCGCTGATCGCCTCGATGATCAGGCCCAGGATCACCGGGCCGGCATTGCTGTATTCGAGGCCTTGGCCGGGTTCGAACAACAGCGGCTGATCGACGAAGGTCGCAAGGAATCCTCGCTGGCTGTCGACCTGGTGCTTGTTTGCGGCGTAGGCGTCGTTCCAGTAGGAGCCGGCACCCGAGGTGTGCGTCAGCAACTGGTGGATCGTCACCCGGTCGCGAACCGTCGCATTCGGGTAGTCCGGCAGGTGCTTGCCCACCGTGTCCTGCCAGTCCAGCTTTCCTGCCGCCTGCAACTGCGCCACCGCGATCGCGGTGAACATCTTGTTGATCGAGCCCAGGTTGATCGGGGTGTCGAGCGTATTGGCGCGCCCGGCCTTCCGGTCGGCCAGCCCGACCGCCTGCGCATGGATCAAGGTCTCGCCGCGCGCCACCAGAACGGCCCCGGAGAAGCGGTCGGCCCGGGCCTGTGCCGCGATGTGCCGAGCGATGGTCGCAGACAGCTGCTCGGGCTTGACCGCCGCGACGAGCCGCGGCAACGGCATGACACCGAACCGGTCGATCCGCGGGGGACGGTCATCGGTCAGCGTCAGCTTCAGGGCCACCCGCCGCCCGTCGGCCAGGGTGTACTGAAGCTCGCCCTCGCGGGCGTTGCCGAGGATCTTCGCCGGGACATTTGAGGCCATGCCCGGCCCCAGGGCCTCGGCGAGCATGGCAAAGGTCTCAAGCAGGCTTTCCTGGCTGTTGCGGGTCAGCAGCCCGGCGCTGAAGTGGCGCTCCAGCAGTGGCACCCGATCACCAGGCTTGGCCGCCACGACCTGCCAGAAGTGCCGCGACTGCTGCTGCATGACGATGGCCGCAACCTTGTTGGCCTTCGAGACACCGCCTGAATCCGCGGCATCCGGTGGCGCCGCGCCTGCGACGGAGCTTGCCATCGCCAGCGCCACAAAGCAGGCGCCGGCCCACCGCTGTGCCCACCCCCGGACCGTCGGTCCGGGTCCTCCACGATTGAATCCGTTCACGCCTGCTCCTGCCTGTGCCGCAACAGTGCGGCGGTTCGAAGGCTTAGATGCAGGAGGTGCGGCGTTCGGATTCAGCGCCGGATGAACTCCACTCGCCGGTTGTTGGCCTTGCCCTGAGGCGTGGTGTTGGGTTCGGCCGGCTGGGCTTCGCCCATGCCTTCGGTGGACATGCGGCCAGCTGCGATGCCGAACTCACCAGCGAGTGCCGTCTTCACTGCCTCGGCTCGATGCCTGGACAGGTCGAGGTTGCGCGCATCGTCGCCGTCGCTGTCGGTGTGGCCGACGATCTGCACGTTGACGCTCGCGTTTTCGGTCAACACCGTGGCGATGTCCTTCAGCACGGCGTACGACTCCGGCTTGATGCGGTGGGCGTTGCTGTCAAAGAGGATGCCGCGTGTCACCCAGCGGCCTTCTGTGATGAGTTTGTTGCGTGTGTCGGGCGCGCCCACGGCGACGCGCAGATTGCTCATGTAGACCGCACCGGCAAAGAGCTGGGTCGACATCAGCATCGAGTAGCTCAGGCTCGTATCGAAGGCGCGCGGCAAGTCCCAGACCTTGGTCTCGTTGACGTACAGGCGGATGCGGGTCTTCTGGCGCCATATCGAGATGCGGTTCGGTTCGCCGATCTTCCAGGGCATCGGCTGAGTGTTCTCCAGCAGTTTCTGCTGGGCCTTGTCCAAGACCCAGGCGTGGCTGACATGGTTGCTGATCGAAGGCACGGGGTGCAGATCGAACCCGACCTGGGTGTCGCTGCCGAAGTTGGGGTCCAGCGTCAGCGTGCGAGCGCTGGTGACGGGGAAGTGCACCCGCAGACCCGACATGTTCCCCGAGAGGTCGTCGCTGACCATCATGTCGAACTCCATCGTGAAGTTCTCGGGCAGCGCCTGGACGAACTCCGGGTAGACCAGGCCGCGATCCGGCAACTGCAGCCATGGGTCCGGCTGGCCGTTGATGCGCACCACCTCGCCCCCGGCGTTGGTGTTCCAGCGCGCCGGGAAGTCGCCCACTGAGTCTTGCTTGAAGTCCTCGAAGGCCATGACCTTCTCTCCAGGCACGAAATCGAACTTCGAATAGGCCTTCAAGGAGCCAGGCGCCGCGTGCGGGGAAGCCGCAGCTTCGCCAGCGGCTGCGGAAGCTCCCGCGGCTCCCGCAGTCGCCGGTGCGGCAACCTTGCCTTCCGCTGCAGCGGGTTTCGCAGATTTGTCCTTCTTGCGAAAGAGCCTGCGCAGGCCCTCCTCGGTCCTTTCGAGAGCGCGGTCAACGCCGCGGTCGATGGCGCTGTTGGTGCGCTCGGTGGCCTTGTCGCGGACGGTCTCCCGGGGGTCGGTCACTTGAGCGGCCAGGGGGCCTGCGGCAACGAGCAGAACCAGAACGGTGATGGGTTTCATGGCGGGGCTTGACGGTTTGGGCAGGCGAGTCGGAAGCGGTCTCCCATGCCTGAACGCAAACGCCTCGCCAAAACCCTCACGGCCGTTGCCGGGCGCCAGCCACCCGGTGCGTCGTGGGCCCCGTCAGCGCGGGGTTGCCTGTTGCCCGACTGGGCGGATCGCGCCGCAGTCGGCCTTCAGCCACTGGCCTTTCTGCGTCATCTGCACGTCTTGCGGGCGTCCGTCTTCGACCGTCCGGATCTTGAAGTCGCCTTGGTAGGTCGTCGGTGTGACCAAGCTCAGCCGGCCTTCGCCACTGGACGGTGGTGGACCCGAGCAGCGGAAGCTGATCTGCCAGATGTTGCCGCTGCGCGTGGCCTTCTGGCTGCAGTCGCCCTCGGCGGCCGGCGGCGCGCTGCGTTCGACATCGGCCTGCGTCATGCAGATGCGAACGCTGTTGCCCTTGTCGCCAAGGCCCACACCTTGGCGCGCCATCATGTCGGCCATCATCTTTCGCTGCTCAGGGGGCAGTTGCGCCATCTGGGCCTGCATTTCCTTCATGGCGGCTTCAGCCTTGCCATCAGCGGTCTTGATCGTGAAGGTGTTTTCCCAGAGTCCGGGCCGTAGCTGAACCGGCTGGGCGTGGACCTGGGTCGCGGCTGCCAGCAAGGCGGCAAGGCAGAGCAGGGGTCGGGATCCGTTCATCGAGAGTCTCCAGTGGCGGCGGTTGTGCAACCCTTAACGTGGTCCTGTCGCGAATCCCCTCATGCGGCGGTCGCGATCCAGGTGTGACCTACCATGCCGATTCTTGGTGATTCCCAAGCCGGTCCGATGTCCGACTTTCCATCTGCACCCAAGCCCTCGTGGCACGCCTCTGAGCTTGAGCCTGCGCCTGAGACGTCGACTCCAGAGGACACGGGCGGCGAACCCGCCCGGCTGGCCCAGACGGCGGCGCAGTTGGTCCCACTGTTTTATGCCGACCTGCGCCGACTGGCGCGGCGCGTCCGCCATGAGTCGCAGGCCTCGCAGACACTGCAGACCACGGCGCTGATCCACGAGGTCTACCTGAAGCTGCGCCGAGTCGATGGCTGGAACGACCGGCAGCACTTCATGCGCGCTTCGGCGATGGCCATGCGGCAGGTGCTGGTGGATGACGTCCGCGCTCGTCTGGCGCAGCGGCGCGGTGCCGGGGCGACCCATGTCTCGCTGGACGACGCCGAGGTCGAGCAGGTGGCCGCCGCCGACGTGGACGATCGGGTTGTGGTGATCGACGACGCGCTGCGCCGCTTGGCCCTGCTGAACCCGCGTCTGAGTCAGACCGTGGAGTGCCGCTACTTTGCGGGCTACAACGAGACTGAGACGGCCGACGCATTGGGCGTGTCGCTGGCCACCGTCCAGCGCGACTGGGCCAAGGCCCGGGCCTGGTTGCACCGCGAGCTTGGCGGGCTGGGGTCGCCTGCGGCCTGAGGCCGCTGGATGCGACTTCAGCGGAAGGAGGGCCAGCTCTTGCGCAGCGCTTGCGCCTGCGACAAGTAGGGGGCAGCAGGCGCGCCAACGGCGGTCCAGATGGCCTCCGCGCGGGCAAGGCGCTGCTCGGCCAGCAGCCACTGCTCCTGTGCCGCGTGCCAGCGCGCCTGGGTCAGGTGGCCGACGCCGCTGAGCAGGTGATCCGGGCCCCACTGCCGCTCCGCACGCTGCTGAAGCTCTCCGAGAGTCAGCTTTGCAGCGTCGAACTCGCGCAGCGCGATCTGCGCTTCGGCCACACCCGCCAGTGCCGACAGGGTGTGCTGGCTGGCCGGTCCGGCGTATTGCTCGCCCATGGCCACGGCTTCCCGAAGCATCGGCAAGGCCTGCGCCGCAGCACCGCGCCGCAACACCATCTTGCCCAGGTTGTTCTGCAACGCGGCCTGAGCGGCCGAAGGAGGCAAGTGGGCCCGACGCAGGTCCAGCGCCTGCTGGAACAGGCGCTCGGCCTCGTCCGCCCGGCCTTCACGCAGGGCCAGAGCGGCCCAGTTGTTCAAGGTGTTCAGGCCATCGGCACTGTGTTGGGCGTTCAAGGCCTGCCAAATGGCCCAGGCACGCTCGAAGTCCTGACGCGCAGCCGGCAACTGGCCGGCGTGGAAGCGCGCCGTGGCCAGGTTGTTCAGCAGCGTGGCCGTGTCGACATGGCGCTCGCCCGACAGCGCCAGTCGCTCGGGCAGTGCTGCTTCCAGAAGCGCCACGCTTTCGGGCACTTGGCCACGCGCACGGAGCAGTTGGGCTTCAAGCAGACGACTTTCGAGCATCCGGTTTCGGGCGACCGGGCCCTGGGACTGCCAATGGGCCTGCGCCAGCGCCAGCAACGGCGCTGCCCGTGCCGCCTGGCCCGTGCGCCAAAGGCACAGGGCCAGATCGTGGTGCACCTGAGCCAGTACGTCCGGCTTCAAGGCCGCGCTGCGATCCAGGAGCCTTTCAAACAGCGGCACTGCGCCGACGTAGTCGTTGAGCTGAAAGTAGAGCTGTGCCAGTGCCAGCAGGGTCTCGGCGGCGGCGGCGGGATCCTTGTCCAGGTCTCGCCCCAGACGCTCGGCCGCTTGCGCCAGCATCTTGCGCGCAGTCGGCTCGCCAGTGCCGGCCGACTGCTCGCCCGCCACCCGGAACATCGTGAGCAGGTAGTCGCGCACGGACTTGTTGCTGGCGGCTTCGCTGCGGGCGATGTCCCGTTCTCGGGCGGCCTCGCGCGCCTGCCAGGCCACCCCCGCCAGACCGACCGCCAGGCTGGCCAGCAGCGCGACCCCGGCACCCACCGCCAGGCGATGGCGCCGCACCAGTCGCGACAACACATAGCCCGCAGACTCACCGCGCGCCAACACCGGGCGCCCCTGCTGCCAACGCAGCAATTCGTCGCGCAATGCGCTGGCGTCCGAGTACCGATCGGCCGGGTCGGCCCGCAGGCAGCGCAGCATGATCGCGTCCAGGTCCCCTTGGAGCGCGCGGCGTGCGGCTTTGGGGGCCTTGGCGCTGGGCGCTCCGGGCGAGAGGTCTGAATGCAGGCGTTGGACTGCGCGCTGCAAGCCGTTGCCTTGCAACGACCAGGGCAAGCTGCCGACCAGGACCTGATGCAGCATCACCCCGAGCGCGAAGACATCTGCCGCGGGGCCGATGGGTCGGCCCTGCAACTGTTCAGGGGCGCAGAAGTCGGGTGTCAGGCGCAGTGCCGCCGTCGGTTGCAGGTCGCTGGTTTGGGCCACTTCGGCCTGCACCAGCTTGGCGATGCCGAAGTCCAGAAGCCGCACGCGGCCCTGGCGATCCACGAGCACGTTGCTGGGCTTCAGGTCGCGGTGGACGATGCCCTGTGCGTGGGCCACGGACACGGCCCTTGCAACCTGAACGAAGAGGTTGACCCGGGCGGGCAACGTCAGTGTTGCCGCAGCTTGATCGAAAGGTACGCCATCGACGTACTCCAGCACGGCGTAAAGCCGTCCCTTGTACGACCCTCCGTCGATCAGGTGCGCAATCGCGGGGTCCTGGAGTCTGGCCAGGAGACGGCGTTCGCTGCTGAAGCGGCGCCACTCCTCGGGGTCGTCGGCGTGACGCAGCAGCTTCAGTGCTGCGACCTGCTCGTAGCTGCCGTCGGTCCGCAGCACGCGGTAGACCTCGCCCGAAGCCCCGTGGCCGATCAGCGCCTTGACTTGCCATGCTCCGACCTGCTCGCCTTCGGTCAAGGCCTGGGTCGCACCCGAGGCTTCAGCCCAGCCACGGCTGGCCCTTTCGGCGTCCAGCAGCTCTTGCACCTCCTGGCGGAGGGCATGGGAAATCGGCTGTCGAGTGAGCCAGTCCGACCGCTCGGCTTGTGGTTGCGAAAGTGCCAGGTCGAGCCAGCGCTCGACCTCAGCCCAGTGCTGGCGGGATTCGGAGCTCAAATCCGTGAGAACAAGGGCGACCGCTGGCTCAATACTTGTACGGATCCGCCGGGTCGCCGCCCTGCGGCCGCGCCGGGCGGCGGCGGGGGGGCGTGAAGTTGAGCTTGGCCTGGATGCTGGCACGACCGCCGCTCACGGTGACCGGCTGCGCGGGCTGCTCGATCAACTGTTCGGGATGCCACAGCCGCATCTCGGACGCGCCTTCAGGGCCGTCGATCACGGCCTTGCCGTTGGCGTCGGTCACGGCGTACCACGGGCTGGTGGTGACGAGGATGTGGCCGCGCATCGAGCCGTGCAGGTGGCAGCCGATGCTGATGTGTCCGGGCGCGTCCATCTTCAGGTCGGCCGAGGGCTCGTTGCCGGCGCGTGCCGGCCCGAGGCGGAACTCGAAGTCCTTGACCGGGGGCACCGTGCTCAGCGGGCCGCCGGGCATCGAGCGCACGTGGTGATCGAACCGGTCGCGGTTGACGAAGCGCACCGTGCCGCCGACCGGCACCACGGTGACGAACGGGTCGAAACGGATGTCCTTCTGGCCGATCACGGCGGTGTCGGCGCGCAGCAGCGGCTGGATCCCGGCCGCCCGGCGCAGCTGCACCACCGCGTCGGGTACCGGCTGGCCGTTGGCGCCGAGCACGGTGACCTCCAGGATGCCGGCGTGGGCCAGCGGTGCGAGCAGGCCCACCGCCGCGACCAGCACAAGGGACGGCCAGAAGCGACGCGGCCGCAACGAAGACAGGGTGACGTTCATGGCCGGCATCGTAGCGCTCGCCGGTCCTGGAGTAGAAGCCGTTCCTGCGCCGCCCTGTGCTGCCGGCGTACCGGAGCCTGACGATGACGCCCAAAGCCGCCGAACTGCGCGCCCGCCTGGTGCGCAACCACGAGACCGCCGAGCTGCAGCCCTTTGTCCGCGGCACCTTGTACGAAAGCCTCGGGGCGTCGTTCACCGAAGGCTGGGCGGCGCAGCAGCTCGGGGTGTCGGTGGACATCGTGCCACCGGGCAAGCGGTCCTGCCCCTACCACCTGCACCACGCGCAGGAGGAGCTGTTTGTCGTGCTCGACGGCGAGGGCACGCTGCGTGTGGACGACGAGTCGATCCCGATCTCGCGTGGCGACGTGATGGTCCTGCCCGCCGGGCGGGAGTACCCGCACCAGATCCTCAACACCTCGCAGGCGCCGCTGAAGTACCTGTCGATCAGCACCCGTCAGTCGCCGGAGGTCTGCGAGTACCCGGACTCCGGCAAGGTCAACGCCTTCAGCCGCGGCCGCATCCTGATCCAGCGCAAGGCCGACTCGCTGGACTACTGGGACGGCGAGCCGGGGGCCTGATCCACGGGTCGGCGGTCAGACCTTGACGAGACCTCCGGCGCGGACCCCCAGCAGGCGCAGCCGGCGCGTCAGGTCGACCCGCTTCAGGCACAGCCCGGCGGCGTGGCGGATCGCGCCGGCGTCGGCCAGCGGCTGCGCCAGCGTCAGGTCGCGGGTCACGGTCTTGAAATCCTCGAAGCGCAGCTTGATGCCGATGGTGCGGCTGGCGTAGCCCTTCTTCTGCAGGTCCACCGCCAGCTGTGCGGCCAGTTCGGTGAGCACGCTGCCGAGTTCGTCGCGGTCGCGCACGGCGTGCAGGTCGCGGGCGAAGGTGGTTTCGCGGCTCATCGACACCGGCTCGCTGTGCGTGCTGAGCGGCCGGTCGTCGCGACCGTGGGCGGCCTCGTGCAGCCAGCGGCCGTAGGCACGTCCGAAATGCGTCACCAGCTCGGCCGGGTCGCGAGCCGCGAGCTGGCCGACGCGCTGGATGCCCAGGGCGAGCAGCCTGTCGGCGGCCTTCGGGCCGATGCCGTTGATGCGCCGCACCGGCAGCGGCCAGATCAGGCGCGGCACGTCGGCCTCGGTCAGCAGGGTCAGGCCGTCGGGCTTGTCGAGCTCGCTGGCGATCTTGCTCAGCAGCTTGTTCGGCGTCACGCCCACCGAGCAGCTGAGGCCGGTGCGCTGGCGCACGTTGTTGCGGATCTCCTGTGCCACCGCACGCACCCCGCCGTAGGGGTCCAGGCCCAGCGGCTCCTGCGCGCCCGGCAGGTGGGTCAGCTCGATGTAGATCTCGTCGATGCCGCGGTCCTCGATCTGCGGCGCGATCTCGGCGACCGCCGACTTGAAGGCGCGCGACAGGCGCCGATAGGCCTCGAAGTCCGTCGGCAGCAGCACCGCCTGGGGCGCCCGCGCGGCGGCCTTCATCAGTCCCATGCCGCTGCCGACCCCCAGGTCGCGCGCCGGGTAGGTGGCGGTGGTGACGACACCGCGGCCGACATAGCCCGCCAGCCGTGCGAACTGCCGCGTGCCGTCCGGCTGCAGCACCGGCTGGTGGCGCCGCCCGCCGCCGATGACCACCGGCTGGCCCTTCAGCTCCGGATAGCGCAGCAACTCCACCGACGCGTAGAAGGCGTCCATGTCGAGGTGGGCGATCCAGCGCCTTGGGGCCGAGGCAGACACGCTGCGATGTTGTGGTCTTTTACGCGCTCGGCAACACTTCGACATACAAATGTGCAAGACGCACATTTACTATGCCGCCATGCGCTGGCCATGGGGGCTGGCAGGAGCGAAACGATGGACATGCAAACGTTCGGATGGGCGACGCGGCTGCGTCGCTGGGCCCAGGGTTCGGCCCTGGTGGCGAGCAGCGCCTTGCTGCTGGCGGCTTGCGGCGGGGGTGGCAGCGACGCGCCGCCAGCGCCGGCGCAGCCCCAGGGCCATTCACCGGTGGCGTTTGCCAACGGCGCGATCGACGGCTTCGGCTCGGTGTTCGTCGGTGGCGTGCGCTTCGACGACAGCGCCGCCACCGTGACCGACGAGGACGGCAACACGCGCGACCGCAGTGCGCTGCGCCTGGGCATGATGGTCGACATCGACTCCGGCGCGGTCGACCGCAACGCCGCGTTTGCGGTCGCTGCGCGCATCCGCTTCGGCAGCGAGGTCGTCGGCCCGGCCAGCGACGTGAACGCGGTCGCCTCGACGTTGAAGGTGCTGGGCCAGAACGTGCTGGTCACCACCAGCACGGTGTTCGACGAATCGCTCGCCGGGGGCCTTTCGGCAGTCGCCAACGGCGCGGTGCTTGAAGTGCACGGCATCCTGGATGTCGCAGGCGCCAAGGTCGTGGCGACCCGCATCGAGCCCAAGGCTGGTGCGACCAGCTACAAGCTGCGCGGCGCGGTCGCCAACCTGGACACGGCGGCCAAGACCTTCACGATCAATGGCGAGCGCATCGACTACACCGGCATCGCCAACGTGCCGGCCAACCTCGCCAACGGCCGCATCGTGCGTGTCGCGCTGCAGACCACGCAGCAGGCCGGTGCCTGGGTGGCCACCCGGCTGGTCGCCGCGGTGCGCCTGCCCGAGCAGCAGCGCGAGGCGCAGATCGAAGGCGCGATCACCAGCTTCACCAGCACCGCCAGCTTCTCGGTCAACGGCCTGGCAGTCGACGCGGCCAATGCCAGCTTCCCCGACGGCACCACGGGCCTGGTACTCGGTGCGCGGGTCGAGGTCACCGGCAGCATCGTCGGCGGCGTGCTGGTGGCGTCCCGCGTCGAGCTGAAGGAGCGCCGCGACTGGAATGCCCGCCCGATCGAACTGCGCGGCGACATCGCGAACCTCAACCCGACGGCACAGACCTTCGCCCTTCGCGGCGTCACGGTCTGGTACGGCGGCCAGGTCTCGTACCAGGGCGGTGGCGTTGGCGATCTGTCCAACGGCCGCCGGGTCGAGGTCACCGGCTCGCTGTCGGCCGACCGCACCCGGCTCGAGGCGCGGCGGATCCAGTTCCGATGAGGCGCAGCCCCCGCGGATGAGGCCAAGGGGCGGGCCGGGGCAACAATCCCGGCCCGCCCTCTGCCATGCCCAAGTCCACGACCCCCATGCCCCCGGCCGAGCCGCCGCCAAGCGCGCTCGAAGCCGAAGCCCTGGCCTTGCAGCAGGCCCTGGGCGGCTTGCTGGCGGCCGCGGCCCGGCTGGCCGTCGCCAAGGGGCTGCCCTATGCCGCAGCGCAGGACCTGATGCAGCAGGCGTTTGTCGAGGCCGCTTCCGACGCCGCCGCGGCCGCCCAGCCGGGGCTGGCGCCGCACCGGCGCGTCAGCCGCATCGCAACCGCCACCGGCATCAACCGGCGGGAGGTCACGCGGCGCGTGCAGGCCGCAGCGGCAGCGGCGCGCGGCGAGAGCCCGGCCGCCGGTGATTCGGCCACTGCGCGGCGCGGTCGCTCGCTGGCCAGCGAGGTCTACGCGCATTGGCGCAGCCAGCGGCCGTATCTTCAGCAAGGACGGCCGCGCCGCCTGCCGCGCCAGGGGCCGGAGCCGAGCTTCGAAAGCCTGGCGCAGGAGATCACGCGCGACGTGCACCCGCGCAGCCTGCTCGACGAGCTGTTGCGCCTGAAGCTCGCGCGCTGGGACCAGGCCGACGACCACGTCGAGTTGATCGCCGGCGACGGCTACGTGCCGCAGGGCGACCGCGTGCGCCTGCTCGAGCTGCTGGGCGACAACGTCGGCGACCACCTGCGCGCCGCGGTTGCCAACGTGATCCACGAGGACCGCGCCCACTTCGAGCAGGCGGTGTTT
Source organism: Rubrivivax sp. (assembly GCA_021297985.1). Classification (GTDB taxonomy): domain Bacteria; phylum Pseudomonadota; class Gammaproteobacteria; order Burkholderiales; family Burkholderiaceae_C; genus Rubrivivax. The sequence continues at coordinate 1,828 of JAJTGU010000065.1, read as the reverse complement.
GCCGACGGTCTGTCGACGGCCAGCCTGGCCGGGCTGCGGCCCTTGATCGCGGCGCAGTGGCAGCAACTGCTGGCGACACTGGTCCCGCATCTCGAAGCGCGAATCGAAGCCGATGCCGCCGAAGCCACCGACCCGGCCTCGGGCCGGGTTCGCATCGGACTGTTCAGCTACCACGAAGCGCCGGTGGCCGATGCGGCCGCTGCTCAGCAAACCGAATCTCAATCCGAACGTCCACCGGCACTGCCGCGTCGGGCGCGCCGGACCCGGGAGACCCCACGATGAATGCCACCCCCAAGCCGCAACCCGTTCGACGCGCAGCCCTGGCGCTGCTGTGGCCGCTGATGCTGCTGCTTCACGCCTGTGGCGGCGGTGTCGGCACCGGCGGCACCGGTTCCGAGACCGGCAACGCGTTTTCCGCCGGGCCGATCGCCGGCTTCGGCTCGGTGATCGTCAACGACGTGCGCTTCGACGACGGCGCGGCGACGGTGGAAGACGCCGACGGAACGCGAAGTTCCCGCGATGCCTTGCGCCTGGGCATGACGGTGGAGGTCGACAGCGGCCCCATCGCCAGCAGTGCCGCGGGTGGGTCCACCGCCACCGCGCGCAGCATCCGCTTCGCCAGCCTGCTGGTCGGTCCGGCCTTGGGTATCGACCTGGGCGGCGACCGATTCGAAGTTCTGGGACAACGCGTGACGGTCGACGACCAGACCGTCTTCGACCCGGCCTTTGGCGGCGCTGCCGGCAGCGGGCTGGAGCGCGTGAGGGCGGGCCAGATCGTCGAGGTCTACGGCACCTATGACTCCGCGCAGCGCCGCATCCGTGCCACCCGGATCGAGCCCCGCGCGCTGGCCGCGGCCTTTGTCGTGCGCGGGCCGGTCTCGGGGCTGGACCGCGTGGCCCAGACCTTGCGCATTGCCGACACGGTGTTCGTGTACGCGGGCGCCAGCGCGGTGCCGGCAGACCTGGCAGTGGAACAGTTCGTGCGCCTGCGCGTGGCCACCGTTCCGCTGGCTGGCGGGCGCTGGCAGGTGCAGGGCTTCGGCACCGCGCAGCCCAGCCTGCCCGAGACCACCGAGCTGCGCGTGCGCGGGCTGATCACGGCGTTCACGTCGCCCGCGAGCTTCAGCGTCGACGGCCGCCGGGTCGATGCGGCGGCGGCGACCTTCCCCGACGGCAGCAACGGGCTCGCGGTCGGGGTTCGGGTCGAGCTCGAAGGCCGTGCCAGCGCCGGCGTGCTGCGGGCGAGCCGGGTCTCGATCCGCAGTGACGGCCAGATTCGCGACCGCGGGTTCGAGCTGCGCGGCGCGGTCGCCACCGTCGACGCCGCCAATCGCCGCTTCGAGTTGCGTGGCCTCGTCGTGTCGACCGCCCGTCCGGATCTGCGCGTGGACGGCGGCTCGCTGGCGGACCTTGCACCCGGCCGGCGTGTCGTTGTCCAGGCCCAGCTGGCGGCCGACCGCATCCGGCTGGAGGCCACGCGGATCCAGTTCGAGTAGGCCGGCGTCGACATGGCCTTTGCATGGTCAGGCCCTAGACTGGCCCGACCATGAGCATCCGCCACCTCGACGACCTGTTCGAACCCGCCTCCGTGGCCGTGATCGGTGCGAGCACGCGGCCCGGCAGCGTCGGTGCCACGGTCTGGCGCAATCTGCGGCAAGGGTCGTTTGCCGGCCCGTGCTGGGCCGTCAACCGCCGCCACGCGACGGTCGACGGCGTACACGCGTACTCCAGCGTCGCCGATCTGCCCGAGGCCCCCGGCCTTGCGGTGATCTGCACCCCGGCGGACACGGTGCCCGGCGTCATCGCCGAGCTGGGGGCCCGCGGCACG
>JAJTGU010000268.1 GCA_021297985.1 Rubrivivax sp. | reverse complement strand
CCGCACCCACCCGTCGTCGCAACTGCTGGCCAACCTGCGTCATGAGTTGACGCAGTGGCTGCCGTTTGCGCGCATGCGGCCCGACCACGTCGAGGCCTTCTGCGCGGCCGCAAGCCTGGTCTATTTCGCCCCTGGCGAAACCGTCCTCGATCCCTCCAGCGGCAAGGTCGAGGCCCTGCTGTGCGTGCGTCAGGGCAGCGTCGGTGGTCGCAAGGGCCTGGCCGAGACGGTGGGCGCGTTCGAGTACACCGCGGGTGACCTGTTCCCGGTCGGGGCGCTTCTGGCCGGCCGGGCCGTCACGTCGACCTACACCGCCAGCGACGACCTCTTCTGCCTGCGCGTGCCCGCCGAGACCGTGCAGTCGCTTCTGCGGAGCAGCGCGCCGTTTGCCGACTTCCTGAACGGCCGTGTCGCCCACATCCTGGAGCTGTCGCGCCAGGCCATGCGGGCCCATTGGGCCGGCGATGCGCTCGCCGCGCAGTCGCTGGAGACGCGCTTGTCTGAACTGCCCGCCCGCGAACCGCTGGCCTGCACCCCGGACACACCGCTGTTGGAAGCGCTGACCGACATGCACCGGCGGCGGGTGGGGTCGGTGCTCGTGCTCGGCGGGGCCGGCGAGTTGCTGGGCATCCTGACCCGCCACGACATCCTGGGCCGGGTGACCCTGCCCCAGCGGTCGCTGCAGACCTCGATATCCGAGGTGATGAGCGCCCCGGTTCAAGGTCTGGAAGAGCATCGCACGCTTCACGACGCGGCCTTGCTGATGTCGCGGCATGGCATTCGCCATGTGCCGGTTCTGAGCCAGGGCCGTGTGGTCAATGTCGTCTCCGAGCGCGACCTGTTCCGCCGGCAGCAGCTGTCGCTCAAGCAACTGGGCGCGGATGTCCGTGCCGCCGCCGACCCGGGGGCGTGGCGACTGCAGGCCGGGCGCATCCGTCAGTTCGCGCATCAGTTGCTCGAGCAAGGCGTCGGCCCGCGCCAGCTGACCGAGCTGATCAGCCAGCTCAACGACTTGTTGACGGTGCAGATCGTCGCCGGCCTAGCGGCCGAGCGCGGGCTGGTCCTGGATGATCCTGACGATGGCGCCGCCTGGCTCGCTTTCGGCTCCGAGGGCCGTGGCGAGCAGACCGTCGCCACCGACCAGGACAACGGCATCGTCTTCGCCGACCCGGCAGACCCTGGCGAAGCCAGCGGCGATGCGCGGCGCGAGCGCTGGCGCGCCCTGGGCGAGGCTGTCAACCTGGAACTGGCGGCGTGTGGCTATCCGTTGTGCAAGGGCGGGGTGATGGCCGGCAATTCGAACTGCTGCCTGTCGGTGACACAGTGGTGCGAGCGCATCACCCAGTGGATCGAGCGCGGCGAACCCGAGGATCTTCTGCACGCCAGCATCTATGCCGATCTGCGCGTGCTCAGCGGCAACACCGCGCTGGCACAGCCTCTGCAGCAGCTCTGGAGCACGCATGCCAAGGAGGCGACGCGGTTCCTGCGACTGATGGCCGACAACGCACTCCGATTCGCGCCGCCCTTGAATTGGCGTGGCGCACTCGACCTGCGGCAGGCCGATGGCCGGCCGGGCCTGGACCTGAAGCGTCAGGGAACCGCGATATTCGTCGACGCGGCGCGGCTGTACACGCTGAGCCACGGCCTGAGCGCATTGGGCACGCGCGAACGACTCGAAGCCGTGGCGCCGATGCTGAAGGTGCCGGAGTCCGAGAGCGGCTCCTGGCTCACCGCGTTCGACTTCTTGCAGATGCTGCGCCTGAAGCTGCAGCTCGCGCCTGCCGACTCGCCGCTGCGGCCGGCGACCCCCGCAGGCGCCGCCGACAACCCCAACCTGATCGATGTCGAATCGCTGCCGGACATCGACCGACGCATGCTCAAGGAGTCCATTCGCGTCGCGCGCGGACTGCAGCAGCGGCTGTCGATGGACTTCCTGCGTTGACATGGTGGGCCGCAGCGATGGGCTGGCTTGAGGGGTGGCGCAAACGGATGCTGGGCGGTGGTGGCGCCGCCACGCGTCAACCCGAGCGCTGGATCGTGCTGGATGTCGAGAGCACGGGTCTTGACATGCGGCGCGACCACCTGCTCGCGATCGCCGCCGTCGCCGTGCACGTGGGGCAACCCGGGCCCGACCGCATCGTGCTCGCCGACAGCTTCGATGTCGTACTCCAGCACGATGCCGGCGCGTCGGCGCCCGACCGCCAGAACATCCTGCTTCATGGCATCGGCGTGGGCCGGCAGCGCTCGGGTATGCCGGGCGACCAGGCGCTCGCCGCTTTCGAGGACTGGGCGGCCGGGGCACCCCTGATCGCATTCCACGCCGCGTTCGACCGGGCGATGATCGATCGCGCGCGTCACGCCGTCGGTCTGGCCGCCTTGACCAACCCCTGGCTGGACCTCGAGCCCCTGGCCGCCGTCCTGCGGCCCGACGTCAAGGCGCGGTCCCTCGACGAGTGGATGGCCGCCGTGGGCCTGCAGTGCAGCCAGCGGCACCAGGCGGCCGCCGACACGCTGGTCACGGCCGAACTGCTGCTGCAGGTGATGCCGCAACTGCGTCGCGAACTGGGCAGTCGTGCGGGCATGGCCTTTGCGGATGTGCAGCGACTGGCGGCACAGCGCCGCTGGCTGCCCTCCTGAGGCCTTCGGTTCAACGGCCCCGACTTTGGCGGGTTTGCCGTGCTAGACTGATGGGCTTTCCTTGCCGCACCCAGGTTCTAGACGCACCGGGGCGGCTTTCCTCTCCTTCGAAGCCGGCAAGCGCCGTGCGGCAGAAGGGAATCCACAAGGAGTATCGATGCGTCACTACGAGATCATCCTCTTGATCCATCCGGATCAGAGCGAACAGGTTCCGGCCATGCTGGAACGCTACAAGGGTGCCGTGACCGCTGCTGGCGGCAAGCTGCACCGGGTCGAGGACTGGGGTCGGCGTCAGCTGGCCTACATGATCCAGAAGCTCGCGAAGGCGCACTACCTGTGCCTGAACATCGAGTGCAGCAAAGAGACGCTGGCCGAGCTGGAGACGGGTTTCCGCTTCAACGACGCCGTTCTGCGGCACCTCACGGTGGCCAAGGACAAGGCTGAGACCGCGCCGTCGGTCATGATGAAGTCCGTCGAGCGCGAAGAGGCCCGCAAGGAGCGTTCGGAGGCTGCCACCGCCGCCTGAATCCGGGCGTGAAGACACCGCGATGAACCGCCTTCTGCTGCATGCCCAACTGGTGCAGCGCTCGGCGACCCGCTACACACCGGCCGGATTGCCGGCGCTGGACCTGAGCTTGAAGCACGAGTCCACCGTCGACCAGGAAGGCCAGCCAAGAAAGCTGTCGTTCGAGATGCGGGCGCTGGCGGTTGGTGAGGTGGCGAGGGGCTTGAACGGCGTGGCGCTTGGCGCCGCCGTCGATCTTGCCGGCTTCATCGCCCAGGGCCGAAACGGCCGCGGTTGGGTCTTTCACGTCACCGAATTCAGCGTCCCGGCAGCAGCGCCCGATACCGTGCCCGCCTGACCCGTTCGTTCCACCCGACACTGTTCCCTTTCGTATTCAGGAGAGTCCCATGCCCCCTCCCCGTGGCAAAGGCCGTTTTTCCAAGGACAAGCGCCCGAAGCGCAATTCCCAGTCCCTGCTGTTCCGTCGCAAGCGCTTCTGCCGCTTCACGGTGGCCAATGTCGAGTCGATCGACTACAAGGACATCGACACGCTGCGCGACTTCGTTGGCGAGAACGGCAAGATCACGCCGGCCCGCTTGACCGGGACCCGCGCCTATTTCCAGCGTCAGCTGACGGTTGCGATCAAGCGGGCGCGATTCCTCGCGCTGCTGCCGTACTCCGATCAGCACCGCCACTGAACCGACGCCAGGAGACTTTGAAATGCAAGTGATTCTTCTGGACAAGATCGGCAAGCTCGGCAATCTGGGCGATGTCGTCAAGGTCAAGGACGGCTTTGCGCGCAACTTCCTGATCCCGAGCAAGCTCGCGCGCCGCGCGACCGCGGCGGCGATCGCCGAGTTCGAGCAGCGCCGTGCGGATCTCGAGAAGGCCGCCGCCGTCAAGCTGGCTGCCGCCCAGGCTCTGGGCGAGCAGCTCGCGGGCAAGACCGTGCGCGTGGCGCAGAAGGCCGGTGTCGATGGCCGGTTGTTCGGCTCGGTGACCAACCAGGACATCGCCGAGGCGCTGACCAAGATGGGCTTGGCGGTCGTCAAGTCGCAGGTCCGGCTGCCCAACGGCCCGCTGAAGACGGTTGGCGAGCACAGCGTTGGCGTCGCACCGCATGGCGATGTGGCCGTCGAGCTGACGGTGCAGGTTGTTGCACAGCAGGACTGATGGCCTAGGGTGAATCCCGTTGGGGCCAGGCTCCGCGGGACCCATGATCCCCACGACGGGTCGGCGTGCAAACGCCGGCCCGTCGCGTTTTCAGCGTCTGCGTTGTCCACTGCTTGTCCCGTGTCGTGCAGAGCCTGGTCCCACGATGTCCACAGGCTTGCCCACAGCAGAGCGTCGGATCCACCGAATTCCAGGAGTTGCCTGACGACATGTCCAGTCCCAGCGAACTGAGCCGCAGCAGTGGGCCCGCGTCGGCGCGAGACGACGAGGTCGCGCGCCTGCGCATTCCGCCGCATTCGGTCGAGGCCGAGCAGAGTGTTCTGGGCGGGCTTCTGCTCGACAACCTGGCCTGGGACCGCGCCGCCGACCTGCTGACCGAGGTCGACTACTACCGGTACGAGCACCGCCTGATCCATGGTGCGATCGGCCGCCTCGTGGGCGACGGCAAGCCGGCCGACGTGATCACCGTCTTCGAGGTCCTGCAGGCCCAGGGGAAAGCCGAAGACTGCGGCGGCCTGACCTACCTGAATGCGCTGGCGCAGAGCGTTCCCAGTGCCGCCAACATTCGCCGTTATGCCGAGATCGTGCGGGAGCGCTCGATCCTGCGCCGGCTGATCGGTGCCAGCGACGAGATCGCCACCGCGGCCTTCAACCCTCAGGGTCGGCCGGTGCCGCAGATCCTGGACGAGGCCGAGGGCAAGATCCTCAAGATCGGCGAGGAGGGCGCGCGCCAGCGCAACGGCTTCCAGGGCATCAAGGACCTCGCGAAGGCGCTGCTGGACCGTGTCGTCGAGTTGCACGAAAGCGGCGCCGACGAGGTGACCGGCGTGCGCACGGGCTATGTCGACCTGGACCGCCTGACCTCGGGCTTCCAGCGCGGCGACCTGATCGTGCTGGCGGCGCGGCCATCGATGGGCAAGACAGCCTTTGCACTGAACATCGCCGAGCACGTCGCGGTGAGCGAAGAACTGCCCGTGCTCGTGTTCTCGATGGAAATGGGAGCCGCTCAGCTCGCGCTTCGCCTGGTGGGCTCGCTTGGCCGCATCAACCAGCAGCACCTGCGCACCGGCAAGCTGGGAAATGAGGAGTGGACGTCGCTGGGCAACGCGGTCGAGAAGCTCGCCAAGGCGCAGATCTTCATCGACGAGACGCCCGGCCTGACGGTGGCCGAGCTTCGCGCCCGGGCCCGCCGCATGGCGCGCCAGTTCGGCGGCACGCTCGGGTTGATCTGCATCGACTACCTGCAGCTGATGAGCGGCAACGGCGGCTCGGACGAAAACCGCGCCACTGAACTCGGCGAGATCTCGCGTGGCCTGAAGGGCCTGGCCAAGGAACTGCAGTGCCCGGTGATTGCGCTGTCGCAGCTCAACCGGAGCGTCGAGACCCGCAACGACAAGCGGCCGATGATGAGCGACCTGCGCGAGTCCGGCGCCATCGAGCAGGACGCCGACGTGATCATGTTCATCTACCGCGACGAGTACTACACCAAGGACGCCTGCAAGGAGCCCGGGGTATCGGAGATCATCATCGCCAAGCAGCGCAACGGGCCGGTCGACACCGTGAAGCTGACCTGGCTGAAGACGATGACGCGATTCGAAAACCGTGCCCCGGAGGGCGACGGCGGTTACTGACCGGGGCTCTTGATTCCTGTCGGAATACTGTATAGATTCACAGTATGCGACAGATCATGAGTCACCCGATGCCGGCAAAGCCGGGCGCACCCGAGCCCGGAGCGACCGATCTGCCGCCGGCCACGCGGATGCTGGCCCCGCTGAAAGGCCGCGGTACGGTCTGGGCGATCGAACACCGCTACTCCAGCACCCGGCGAAATGCCTTTGACGATGGCTGGGGCACGCTGGAGCAGGCCGCGGCCGAAGACACACGTGACGCCGAGTCCGGCGCTGCCGCCGGGCCTCGCACCGAGGTCATCGAGCAGCAGGTGCGCAGCATCCTTGCCGGCAACGACTCGCCGGACATCGGCTTCGATCTGTCTGTGAATCCCTATCGCGGCTGCGAACACGGCTGCGTCTACTGCTATGCCCGGCCGACGCACAGCTTGCTGAACCTCTCGCCCGGCATCGATTTCGAGACCCGCATCGTCGCCAAGGTCAACGCCGCCGAGCGGCTGCGCGAGGCGCTTTGCGCTCGTGGCTACATGCCGATGATGCTGAACATCGGCTCGGTCACCGACGCCTACCAGCCGGCCGAAAGGCGCCTGGGCATCACCCGAGGCGTGATCGAGGTGCTGGCCGAGGCTCGGCACCCGTTTTCGATCTTCACGAAGTCCAGCCTGATCGAGCGCGACATCGATCTTCTGGCACCGTTGGCCGCGCGCAATCTCGTGGCCGTCTATGTGTCGCTGACGACGCTGGACGGGGCGCTGGCGCGCACGATGGAGCCCCGGGCGGCGGCGCCTGCCAGGAGGCTGCGAACCATCCAGACGTTGTCAGCTGCAGGCATACCGGTCGGGGTCAGCGTCTCTCCGGTGATTCCGTTTCTCAACGAACCCGAGCTTGAACACCTCCTCGAGGCCGCGCGGGAGGCGGGCGCCGTGCACGCCTTCAGCATCGTTCTGCGCCTGCCGTGGGAGGTGGCGCCCTTGTTCAAGCACTGGCTTGAGCAACAGCAGCCGGACAAGGCCGAGCGTGTGATGGCCCGGATCCGCGACATGCGTGGCGGCAAGGACTACGAAGCCCGATTTGGTGAACGCTTCACTGGCCGGGGCGTCTGGGCCGACCTTCTGCGCCAGCGCTTCGACAAGGCCTGCAGCCGGCTCGGGTTCGGGCGCGACCGCATCCCGCTCGATCTGACGCAGTTCCGCCCTCCGGTGGCGGCTGGACAGGGCGAGCTTTTTTGAGGCGGGAGCGTTAAACCGGGAGCGTCGTCGGACCTCGCAGGCCCTCGCTTTCAGCGGTGCAGCACCAGACCACCGGCCGCGCGTTGCGGCCTTCCGTCGGTGGAGGGTGGCGGACCGCCGACCTTGACCATCAGGCGATCAACATCCTGCATCAGGACGTCGATGCCCTCGATGCGCTCGCGGTGGCGCTGGCCAACGAGCTTGGCTCGCTCCACGAGCTTGGCGTTGTTCCAGCTCCTTCCGTTCTGCAGCAGCAACTGCATCGCCTGTGACGGCTGGCCCCGCAGGCTGAGGTTCATCGCCCGTTCTGCGAGTTGGCTGACCTCGGCATGCGCCTCACGCAGCCAGGCGTCCGCTTCAGGCAGTGGACGGGCTGCCGACACCAGCATCTCGGTCGTGCTGCGGGCGCTGGCGTGGCGGCGGGCCAGGGTCGAAAAGAGGGTCCTGACTTCGTCATGCCCCACGCCATGATCCGGCAGCCGCGACCACAGTGCGACCACCGAGCTGCAAGCCTCGAAGTCGAAGTCGGTCTCGTTGCACTCCTCGGCCAGCTGGCGGGCCAGATGCGTGCCCTGCGCAGACCGGCCGTTGTGAAGTTGCACCAGCGCTTCGGCCAGGGTCGTGAATCGCTGCAGACGGCGCGCCTTGTGACCGCCGGCAACCGAGGCGCGCTGCAAGCGCAACGACAAGGTGTCGTAGATGTGCGCCAGTGCCTTTCCATCGTGCAGATCAAAGTGCAGCAGCGCCAGCAGCGCAAGGGAGAAGTCGTCGAACAAGCGCGACTTCTGGCCGAGTGACCATGCGCGTTCGAGTTGCTCCTTGGCCTCGGACATCTGGCCCGCGAAGAAGCTCATCGTGCCACTTCGCTGCAGGCGCTGGATGTCGCCTGGTGTTGCCTTGGCGGCGGTGCGATAGGTTGCCAGGGCTTCGTCGAGCTTGCCCTGCTCCATCTGGACCTTGCCGAGCACGTCATAGCTGTCGGCATATTGCGGCTCCTGGTCGATCAGTCCGGCCAGCGTGTTCTGCGCGCCAGCAAGGTCGCCCTGGGCCTGCTGAGCACGTGCCACGCCCAGGCGCGCCCAGGGCACGGTCTTGGCGGCTATCACGGCGTCGTACAGCTCGCGTGCTTCAGCGTTCCGGTTCTGCGACAGCAGCAACTCGGCCGCGACCCGTGCCGCATACAGCCAGTAGCGATCGCGGTTGCGGAATCGATGCATGCAAAGGGCGATCGCATCGTCTTCGCGGTTCTCCTCGAGCGCCTTGAAGATTGGGTTCATCTCCCGTTTGCGGTGTCGCGCTTCGCGCAGTCGCTCGAACAGCGCGTTGGCCGAAAACGGCCGGATCAGGTAGCTGTCCAGTGCCGCTTCGGCGGCCTCGGCGACCTTCTGGTAGGTCGCCTCGCTGGTCAGCATCACGAACACGGTGGAGTACGGCAGCAGCCGCTCGCGGCGCATCTCTTCGAGCAGTTCCTGGCCGGTGGCGTCGTTGGCGTCGAAGGCCTCGTCGCAGACGATCAGGTCGAACGGCCGGTTTTCGACCAGCCCCAGGGCGTCGCGCGGGCGCAGGCAGTGGCGAACCTGGCCGAAGCCGAGGTCGCGCAACTGCTGCGACACCACACTGCGCGAGGTCGGATTGGCATCCACCACCAGGGCGTTGGCCTTGTGGACCTGGGCGTCGATTGTCAGCATGGCGGTGTTTCCAGGTGGCGTGATGGGGGCGGCGGCAAGGGGATGATCATCTTCAGCGGTCATCCGCGCAGTTGCAGGCCGCCCGGGGTGCGACCCGAGCGCTGGATCCCGGCGATGTGCTGGGCGCCGTCGGCGAAGCGCTTGATCAGCTCTGTCGCGCGCGTCACCAGCAGCTCGGCATTGCCGACACCATGGCGTCGCGCCAGTTGGCTGGCGGTCTCCAGCAGTCGGGCATTCCGCCAGCGCTCGCCCTGCTCCAGCAGTTGCTGCACCGCGTCGCCCGCCTGGCCGGACATCACGGCTTCCAGCGCCTGCTCGGCATGCGCCGTGACCGAAGTCTGGGCTCGGCGCACACCTTGCTCCGCTTCAGGGTCCCGCCGGGCGGCAGCGACCAGCACTTCGGCCATGGCGCGGCTGGTGCAATGGCGCTGCCCCAGCTTCTCGGCCAGCTCGGCCAGCTCGCCTGGCCGACGCACACCTTCGGGGAGCCTCGCAGTCAGCGACAGCAGCAGGTTCGCGGCCTCGAGGTCGAAGTGATCCTCGTCGACCTCGGCATGCAGCTTGGCCAGACCGGCGCGTGCCGATTCGGCCGCTCCGCGGGACATCGCCTCGAGCGCCTGCGCGGCATGGACAAAGCGCTGGAGCCGGCGCGACTGCGGAAAGCGTTCGCGCCAGCGCTGCAGGTTCTCGCGCATGGCCGTCAGGCCATGAACGTCGCCGCCGTCGTGACGGAGCAGCGCCAGCAGCATCAAGGTCAAGGTGTCAAACAGCCGCGACTGGGTGCCCATGCCGTAGGCGCGCAGCAGAAGCTCCAGTGCGTCTTCGTGTTCGCCCTGATAGAACGCCAGAGCGCCGGCGTGCTGGGTGCGCAACATGCAGCCCGGAGTGAGTTTGGTGGCTTGCCGGTAAGCGCCCAGTGCGCCGGCAAAGTCACACTGTTCGACGAGCACGCGGCCCAGCAGGTCATAGGCGTCGGCACAGGTCGGGTCTGCCTTCTGCGTCGCCAGAAGCTGGCGCTTGGCGGGCCCGACTTCGCCGTTGGCGAGCATCGCGCGGGCGATTCCCAACTGCGCCCAGGCGCTGGGCTTGTTCTCCTGGATTCGTTCGAAGATCTTGCGCGCCTCGGCCGGCTTGTTCAGCTTGAGCAACAGTTCGGCTGCGAGCCGGCCGCAGTAGATCCAGTACGCCGCCTTCTCCTGGAAACGCTTGAGGGCCTTGGCGAGTGCAGCCGGCATGTCTTCGTCCTGAAGCGCCTTGAAGATCTCGGCCAGCGCACGCTTGCGCTGGCGCGCTTCAGCCAGACGCTCGCTCATCGCCGCCGAGGTGTAAGGGCGTACCAGGAAGACGTCGAGTGCAGCCTCGCCGGCCTCGACCACCTGGGTATAGGTGGCCTGGCTGGTGACCATCACGAACACGCACGCTGGCGGCAGCAGGCTCTCACGTCGCAGCTCGTCCAGGAAGTCCTGGCCTCCGGCATCGGTGCCGTCCAGCTCGCGGCTGCAGACGACGATGTCGAACGGCTCGCGTTCGATCAGGGTGCGGGCGTCCCTGGCCTTGCCGGCCTGGGCGGTGTAGCCGACGCCAAGGTCACGCAACTGCTGCGCGGCCACGCTGCGCAGCAGCGGGTTGGCGTCGATCAGCAGGGCACGGGCTTGGTGGATGTCGCGGTCGACCATCATCTTGGGTGGAGTGCTAAGCCGCAGGATGGGCGGGGCACACCGCGTTTTCGACCTGCAGTGCATCGACTTGAACCGGCATGTCGCGCTCGATCCCCACAAATGGCGGCCGTTCGCCCGCTACTTCTCGCCCCGACGGGAAAATGTCTCGATGAATCTCTGCCTTCGAGTTCGTTCGGGATTGCCGTCGTGGCGCCCGGTGTGGCGAAAGCTGCTCATGCGTATGGCGCTGTCGATCCTGCCCTGGACGATGGCGACGACCGCGGCCGCCTCGGACT
>JAJTGU010000237.1 GCA_021297985.1 Rubrivivax sp. | reverse complement strand
CGCGAAGCCGATGCCGGCCGACGAGCCGCTGGTGCTGGCGATCTGGGTGTTGACGCCGATCAGCCGACCGGCGGAGTCGATCAGCGGCCCGCCGGAATTGCCCGGGTTGATCGCGGCATCGGTCTGGATCACGCCGCGGATCGTGCGCTGGTTGAACGACTCGATCTCGCGGCCCAGGGCGCTGATGATGCCGATGGTCAGCGTCTGGTCGAGACCGAAAGGGTTGCCGATGGCGTAGACCCGCTGGCCGACCTGAAGGTCCCGGCTGCTGCCCAGCGGGATCGGCAACAGCCTGTCGCGCGGCAGGTCGATGCGCAGCACCGCGAGGTCGCGGTCCGGAAAGCTGCCGACCAGCGTGGCATCGAGCGATGTCTGGTCCGCCAGCGTCACGCGTGCGCCATTGGCGCCCTGGATCACGTGGAAGTTGGTGACGATGTGGCCGGATCCGTCCCAGACGAAACCCGTGCCCGTGCCGCGTGGGACCTGCTGCACGTTCATCGAGAACAGGTCGCGCTGGACGCCCAGCGCGGTGATGTGCACGACCGAAGGGGACAGCCGCTTGAAGAGGTCGATGTTCGCCAGCTCGTCGGCGGCCAAGGCGCCGCGCGCCGTGACGGCACGCGGTGCGGCATCGCGGTTGCCACTGGCGCCACTGCTCGCGATGCCGAACACCGCCGCCACGACCAGGATAAGGGCCGTGACGCCGAGGAGCAAGGGATTGAATGCGGGGTGGGAGGCTCTCATGGCGACGCGGGTCAGGCTCGGGCCCTGATTCTGCCGATCTGTGGACGGTGCCGGTCGGCGCCTGACCCCGACAAGCCGATGTGAGGTCAGTCGAGGGCGACCCGGTGACCGAGGCGATGCGACAGCCCGCCTGCCGCCGTGCGCAGGGCCAGGGCCGCCGGTGAGGACCAGGTCGCGGCGAGTCGGGTCGCGTGGTCGAGCACCGTGATGACCACGGCCGGCTCGTTGGCGTGGTCCAGGACCGCGGCGCTGAAGGCGTTGACCCCGGGGATCGGTGCTCCGACCGCGCGGGTCAGGCCGTGACGACGCACCTCGGCGGTGATGCGCAGGATCTCGTTGCGGTCCGGCAGCGCCAGCGCCGCCGGTGTCGCGCCGGCGGAGTCGGCCATCGTCGCGGGTCGCAGCCGGTGCAGGGGCAGGGCGCCGACGAAGGCCCGGCCGGTGGCGGTGCCGGTCAGCGACATGACGCTGCCGACCCGCAGTGCCAGGTGCAGCGGCTCACGCGCCTCGAAGAGCCGGACCACGGTCGGACCCAGATTGCCCCAGACCGCAAGCGCCACCGCGTGCCCGGTCCGCTCGGCCAGGGCCTGCGCGACCGGCTCGGCGGCGCGCAGCGGGTCGAGCTGATGCAGCGCCGCAAGCCCGATGTGCAGCGCAGACGGGCCGAGCGCGTAGTCGCTGCTGCCGGTGCGCTGCTCCACCAGTCCCAGTCGCGCCAGGCTCACCAGCTGCGGGTGCGCGCGTGATGGGCTCAGGCCGGCGCGCTCCGCCAGGTCCTTCAGCGCCAGCGGGCGGCGGGCGGCCGCCAGCGCCAGCAGCAGTCCGCCCGCGGCTTCCACCGATTGAACCGAGCGCTGGGTTGGAGCCGCGGGATCGGAAGTGTCGTGGGTGTCTTGGGTGGGGCTGCGGCGGGTCACAGGCTCAAGTTTGCAAAGAACGAACGCATTTGACAACTGTGGATTGCGGTCAAACAATCGCCACTCCACCCTCCCGTCCCCAACGACCAAGACATGACCAAGGCCTTCGCCAGCCAGGCCGACCTTGCCGACAAGCAGGTCAGCTTCACGCAGATCTCCGAGCACGCCTGGGCCTACACCGCCGAGGGCGACCCGAACACCGGCGTCGTGATCGGCGACGACGCGGTCCTGGTCGCCGACACGCAAGCCACGCCGGCGATGGCCGCCGACGTCATCCGCCGCATCCGCAGCGTGACCGACAAGCCGATCCGCTGGGTCGTCCTGACCCACTACCACGCAGTGCGCGTGCTCGGCGCCAGCGCCTATGGCGCCGGGAACATCGTCGCCAGCGAAGACACGCGTGACCTGATCGTCGAGCGCGGTGAGGCCGACAAGGCCAGCGAGATCGGCCGGTTTCCGCGCCTGTTCCGCAACGTCGAGAGCGTTCCCGCGGGGATGACCTGGCCGACGGTGACGTTTCGCGGTCAGATGACCCTCTGGCTGGGTGGGCTGGAGGTGCAGTTGCTGCAACTGGGCCGGGGGCACACCAAGGGCGACACCGTGGTCTGGCTTCCGGGCGAGCGCGCGATGCTGGCGGGCGACCTGGTCGAGTTCGATGCTACGCCCTATGCCGGCGACGCCTACTTCAGCGACTGGCCACAGACCTTGGCGCGCCTTGCTGCCCTTGATCCGCTGGCCCTGGTGCCCGGGCGCGGCGCGGCCCTGATCGGCCGCGAGCGCGTGCAGGCCGGACTTGAGGGCACACGCGCCTTCGTCGCCGACCTGTATGCCAGCGTACAGGCCGGCGTGGCGGCGGGCCACGACCTGAAGTCCGTTTACCGCCAGGCCTGCAACACGCTGCGCCCGAAGTACGGGCACTGGGTGATCTTCGACCACTGCATGCCCTTCGACGTCACCCGTGCCTACGACGAAGCGACGCAGTACCGCGACCCGCGGGTCTGGACCGCCGAGCGCGACCGCGACATGTGGGCCAGCCTGGAGTCCTGAGCGCGACGGCGGCGGGGAGGGACAAGCGCGTTGACTCCGGACACGACAACGGATCCTGCCTGGGCCCGCGACGCGGCGGGCATCCAGCAGCACGTCTTTGCGTATCGGCGAAGCGTCGACCAGGACCTGGCCGAGCGTGGCCGGCCGGCGCGCCGCCCGGTGGTCGTGGTCGGCGCGGGTCCGGTGGGTCTGAGCCTGGCCATCGATCTCGCGCAGCGCGGGCAAGCGGTTGTGGTGCTGGACAACGACAACCGACTCTCGAGCGGATCGCGCGCGATCTGCTTTGCCAAGCGCACGCTCGAGATCTGGGACCGTCTTGGTGTCGGCGACGCGATGTGCGCCAAGGGCGTGGGCTGGAACCGAGGTCGGGTGTTCTTCGGCCGCGACGAGGTCTATGCATTCGACCTGCTGCCTGAGCCTGGGCACGAGCGACCCGCCTTCATCAACCTGCAGCAGTTCTACGCCGAGGCCTGGCTGGTGCGACGGGCGCTCGAGCTGCCTGCTCTGGAGATCCGCTGGTGCAACACGGTCGATTCGGTCGCCGAGCAGCCCTCGGGGGTGCGGCTCGGCATCACCACGCCGGAAGGCCGATACGAGCTCGATGCCGATTGGCTGGTCGCCTGCGACGGCTCGAGGTCCCCGATCCGCGCGATCCTGGGGCTGCAAGCGCAAGGCCAGGTCTTCCGTGACCGATTCCTGATCGCCGATGTGCGCATTGCCGATGCGGCGTTTCCGGCCGAACGCTGGTTCTGGTTCGACCCGCCTTTCCACCCTGGCTACAGCGTGTTGCTGCATCGCCAGCCCGACGATGTCTGGCGCATCGACTTCCAACTCGGCTGGGACGCCGACCCCGAAGTGGAACGCCAGCCCGATGCGATCCGCCCGCGGGTGCAGGCCATGCTGCTCATGGCGCTGGGACGCGAGCTGCCGTTCGAGTTGGAGTGGGCCAGCGTCTACACCTTCGCGTGCCAGCGCATGGAGCGCTTCCGGCACGGCCGGGTGCTGTTTGCGGGCGATGCGGCGCACGGTGTGTCGCCGTTCGGCGCGAGGGGCGCCAACTCCGGCGTCCAGGATGCCGACAACCTGGCCTGGAAGCTGGCCGCCGTGCTGCGTGGGGATGCGCCCGATGCCTTGATCGACAGCTACGCCAGCGAGCGCGAAGCGGCGGCCGACGAGAACATCCTGAACTCGACCCGTTCGACCGACTTCATCACGCCCAAGAGCGAGATCTCGCGCCTGTTCCGCGACGCCACACTGGCCCTGGCCCGCGACCATGCCTTTGCGCGTCGGCTGGTCAACAGCGGCCGCCTGTCGCTGCCGAGCACGCATGGCGATTCGCCCTTGAACACGCCCGATGAGCCCGGAGACGGGTTTTCCGGCGGCTCCGGACCCGGCGCCCCGTGCGTCGACGCCCCGCTGGCCGGTCCGGGAGCGCCGTGGTTGCTGCGTCGCACCTCGGTGCAAGGCTTCACGCTGCTGTCCTTCGGGGCCGATGCTGCGGCGTGGGCCGTTGAAGGGCTGGAGGTGGTCGAACTGCCAGCCAGCGGCCCGGCGGCCGAGCGCCATGACGCCAGGCCCGGCACGGCCGTGCTGCTGCGGCCGGACCAGCATGTCTGCGCCCGGTGGCGGCGGCCCACAGCCGCGGCCGTGCGCCGAGCGATGTTGCGGGCACTGGGTCGGCCGGCGTTGATCGATTGAACGAGGCCCATCGAATGACGCTGAACACGGCCGCCAACCTGTGGAACGCCGACGCGTTCTATGAGGCCCTGATCGAGACCCACCGCGGCCTCAGCACGGAGCAGAGCCACGCGCTGAACGCGCGCCTGGTGCTGCTGCTGGCCAATCACATCGGCGAGCGCGATGCGCTGGTCCAGGCCCTGGCGGCGGCACGTGCCGCTGGGGTGCCTACCCAGGAACCGAAACCATGACCTCCACCTCCGACCTGCGCTACCAGAGCGGCTTCGGCAACCAGTTCGCAACCGAAGCCGTGCCGGGCGCGCTGCCACAGGGCCGCAACAGCCCGCAGGTGGCGCCGCTGGCGCTGTATGCCGAACTCGTCTCAGGCAGTGCGTTCACCGCCCCCCGGCACCAGAACCAGCGCAGCTGGTTGTACCGGCGTCAGCCGTCGGTCGTGACGGGCGCCTACCGGCCCTACGAACAGCGGCATTGGCTCGGCGGTGCCGCGCAAGGGCTGGCCATCCCGCCCGATCCGCTGCGCTGGGGGCCGGTGGCCGTGCCGGACGCGGCGCAGGACTTCGTGGACGGCCTGCGCACCGTGGTCGTCAGCGGCGACCCCGAGGCACAGACCGGCGTGTCGGCGCATCTCTACCTGGCCAACCGCTCGATGCAGCGCCGGGCACTGGTCAACGCCGACGGCGAGATGCTGCTCGTGCCGCAGGAGGGTGAGCTGACGATCACCACCGAGATGGGCGTGCTGGCCGTCCGGCCTGGCGAGATCGCACTGCTGCCGCGTGGCGTGGCCTTCAGCGTCGCGGTTGCCGGCCCGTCGCGTGGCTATGTCTGCGAGAACTTCGGCGCCGCGTTCCGCCTGCCCGAGCTCGGGCCCATCGGTTCCAACGGCCTGGCCAACCCGCGCGACTTCCTGGCGCCGGTCGCGGCCTTCGACGCCGAGCAGGATGCCAGTTGGGAGCTCCTGCGTCGCTTTGGCGGGCAGCTCTGGCAAACCGGGCAGCCACGCACGCCGTTCGACGTCGTGGCCTGGCACGGCAACCTCGCGCCGCTGAAGTACGACACCGCCAACTTCATGGTCATCGGCTCGATCAGCTTCGACCATCCGGATCCGTCGATCTTCACCGTGCTGACCAGTCCGAGCGACACCCCGGGCACGGCAAACTGCGACTTCGTGATCTTTCCGCCGCGCTGGATGGTGGCCGAAGACACCTTCCGACCGCCCTGGTACCACCGCAACCTGATGAGCGAGTTCATGGGCCTCGTGCAGGGTCAGTACGACGCCAAGCCCGAGGGCTTCCGGCCCGGCGGCATGAGCCTGCACAACTGCATGGTGCCGCACGGCCCGGATGCCGAGGCCTTCGACAAGGCCAGCCGCGCGCCACTGGCGCCGCACAAGCTCGACAACACGCTGGCCTTCATGTTCGAGAGCCGCTGGCGCTTCAAGCCGACGGCCTGGGCGATGAACGAAAGCGGCGCGCTCGACATCGCCTATGCCGGCTGCTGGGCGTCGCTGAACGATCACTTCCGTGGCTGAAGGGGTCGATCGCGCCCGCTTGCTGGCCGAGGTGGAGCGCATCGCGTACGAAGCCGGCGCGCTGATCCTCGAGGTCTACGGGTCGGCCTTCGCGGTCGAGCACAAGGACGACCGCAGCCCGGTGACGCTGGCCGACCGGCGGGCCGAGGACCACATCGTCCCGGCATTGCAGGCGCTGCTGCCCGGTGTGCCCGTGGTCGCCGAAGAGGCGGTGTCCGACGGCCATGCACCGGATGTCTCGGGCGGACGGTTCTGGCTCGTCGATCCCCTGGACGGCACGCGCGAGTTCGTGCGCCGCAACGGGGAGTTCACCGTCAACATCGCACTCGTCGAGGCGGGCGAACCGGTGCTGGGCGTCATCTGGGCCCCCGCGCTGTCGCGCCTGTTCAGCGGCCTGATCGGGCAGGGCGCGTGGGGAGAGGACGCAGGTCCGGCATCACGGCGCGCCTTGGACGGTCGCGCGGTACCGGCGAAAGGCGCGACCGTTGCCAGCAGCCGGTCGCATGGGCTCGGCGCCAGCGAGGTGCAGCGATGGCTGCCGGGCCACCTGATCGTCGAGACACGGCCCGTCGGATCGTCGCTCAAGTTCGGGCTGCTGGCCGCGGGCGAGGCCGACATCTACCCGCGGCCGGGTCGGACGATGGAATGGGACACCGCGGCCGGCCAGGCCTTGCTGACCGCGGCCGGGGGCTGTGTGCTCGATCTGGCCAGCGGCCTGCCGCTGGGCTGTGGCAAGCGGGGTTTCGAGAACCCGGGTTTTGTCGCCCTCGGGAGGCGCCCCCTCGCTGCCTAGAATCCGGGCCTTCGCCGCCTGCGCGCGGCCTTGCAGGACGAACCCATGCCCGCTCAACGTCGCGCCGATCCGGACGCCGCCTCCCCGGCGGATGCCGCTGCTTCCGCGGAGCGTGCATCGCCGCTGCGGGTGCTGAAGAAGTACCCCAACCGTCGCCTCTACGACACGCGCACCAGCAGCTACATCACCTTGGCCGATGTCAAGCAGATGGTGCTGGCCGGCGAGGACTTCGAGGTCCGCGACGCCAAGACCAGCGAGGACCTGACACGCAGCATCCTGCTACAGATCATCCTGGAGGAAGAGTCCGCCGGTGCGCCCATGTTCAGCACCCCGATGCTGGCCCAGATCATCCGCATCTACGGCCAGGCCATGCAGGGCGTGATGGGTTCGATGCTCGAGCAGAACATGAAGCTGTTCGCCGACATGCAGAGCCAGATGTTCGAGCGCGGTGGCAAGGGCCTGGGCACCGAAGCCTTTGCGCCGCTGATGGCCGGCCAGGCGCCGCTGATGCAGCAATGGATGGAGCGCTACGTCGAACAGAGCCGCGGCATGCTCGACCAGATGCGCGACGCCAGCGCCAGCTTCTTCCCCGGCATGATGGGCGTGCCGCCGAAGCGCTGAAAGTCGACGCCGACCGATGACCTCTGTCCCCGCTCCCACCGTCGGCTTCGTCTCCCTGGGCTGCCCCAAGGCCCTGACCGATTCCGAGCTGATCCTGACCCAGCTCAGCGCCGAGGGTTATCGGACCAGCAAGAGCTTCGCGGGGGCCGACCTGGTGATCGTCAACACCTGCGGCTTCATCGACGACGCGGTCAAGGAGAGCCTGGACACCATCGGCGAGGCGCTGGCCGAAAACGGCCGCGTCATCGTCACCGGCTGCCTGGGCGCGAAGACCGGCGACGACGGGGGCAACCTGGTGCGCCAGGTGCACCCCAAGGTGCTGGCGGTGACCGGGCCGCATGCGACGCAGGAGGTCATGGATGCGGTGCATGCGGCGGTGCCCAAGCCGCACGACCCGTTTGTCGACCTGGTGCCGGCCGTGGGCATCAAGCTGACCCCGCGTCACTATGCCTACCTGAAGATCAGCGAGGGCTGCAACCACCGCTGCACCTTCTGCATCATCCCCAGCATGCGCGGTGACCTGGTGTCGCGCCCGATCGGCGACGTGCTCGGGGAAGCGAAGCGGCTCTTCGAAGGTGGCGTGCGCGAGCTGCTTGTCATCAGCCAGGACACCAGTGCCTACGGTGTCGACGTCAAGTACAGAACCGGCTTCTTCGACGGCCAGCCGGTCAAGACCCGCATGCTTGAGCTGTGCCAGCGCCTGGGCGAGCTGGCTGCGCCCTACGGGGCCTGGGTGCGCCTGCACTACGTCTATCCGTATCCGCACGTCGACGAGGTCCTGCCGCTGATGGCCGCGGGCCAGGTGCTGCCCTATCTGGATGTGCCTTTCCAGCACGCCCACCCGGACGTGCTCAAGCGCATGAAGCGACCGGCCAGCGGTGAGCGCAATCTCGAGCGCCTGGCGCGCTGGCGCGAGGCCTGCCCGGAGATCGTCGTGCGCTCGACCTTCATCGCCGGTTTCCC
Source organism: Rubrivivax sp. (assembly GCA_021297985.1). GTDB lineage: Bacteria > Pseudomonadota > Gammaproteobacteria > Burkholderiales > Burkholderiaceae_C > Rubrivivax. Next base: position 5,617 of record JAJTGU010000237.1, on the reverse strand, counting down.
GGGCGAGACCGAGTCCGAGTTCGAGCACCTGCTCGACTTCATGCGCGAGGCGCAGATCGACCGTGCCGGATGCTTTGCCTACTCGCCGGTGCAAGGCGCGGCCGCCAACGACATCCCCGGCCTGCTGCCGCAAGCCCTGCGCGACGAGCGCCGGGCGCGCTTCATGGCGGTGGCCGAGGAAGTGTCGGCAGCCAAGCTGGCGCGTCGTGTCGGTGCCACGATGCAGGTGCTGATCGACCACGCTCCGGCGCTGGGGCGCAAGGGTGGCCGTGGACGCAGCTATGCCGACGCGCCGGAGATCGACGGCGTCGTGCACCTGCTTCCGCCTGAAAAGGCCAGCAAGACGCTGAAAGTCGGCGAGTTCACGAAGGCGCGCATCGTCGCCACGCAGGGGCACGACCTGGTCGGGGTGCCGGTGTGACAGGCGACGGCGCCAAGCCCGGCCTGGCCACCGCACTCGTCCACCACGGCTACCGGCCTCCTGAAGGCTTTGCCGCGCCGCAGCCTGGCGTGCACAAGGCGTCGACGGTCCTGTTCCGTGATGTGGCAGCACTGCGGGCACGCGACTGGCGCAGCCGCGGCGGCTACACCTACGGCCTGCACGGCACGCCCACCACCTTCACGCTCGAGGAACGCATCGCGACGCTCGAAGGTGGCACCCATTGCGTGCTGGCGCCCAGCGGGCTGGCGGCGATCGCGCTGGTCAATCAGGCCTTGCTGGACCGCGGCAGCGAGGTCGTGCTGCCGGCCAATGTCTACGGCCCGAGCCGCGAGATGGCGCGCCACGAGTTGGCGCGCTGGGGCATCGGCCACCGCGTCTACGACCCCCAGGATCCGGATTCGCTGGCCCGTGCCATCGGCCCTGCCACCCGCCTGGTCTGGCTGGAAGCGCCGGGCTCGGTGACGATGGAGTTCCCCGATCTCGCCGCACTGGCCGCCATCTGCCGCGCCAGAGGCGTGACCAGTGCGCTCGACAACACCTGGGGTGCCGGCATCGCGTTGCGTGCGTTCGACCATGGCATCGACATCGCGATGCAGGCCTTGACCAAGTACCCCAGCGGTGGGGGCGACGTGCTGATGGGCTCGGTCGTCACGCGCGATGCCACGCTGCACGGGAAGATCCTGCTCGCCCACATGCACCTGGGCCTGGGCGTGGGCGCCAACGACGCCGAACTCGTTCTGCGCGGTCTGTCCAGCCTGTCGCTGCGCTATGCCGCGCATGACCAGGCCGCGCGCGAGCTGGCGGCCTGGTTCACGACCCGCCGCGAGGTGGTTCAGGTCCTGCACCCGGCCTTGCCCGGATCGCCCGGCCATGCGCATTGGGCGCGCCACTGCACCGCTGCGGCGGGGCTGTTTTCGGTCCTGCTCGACCCGGTTTTTTCTCCGGAACAGGTGGATGTCTTCGTCGACAGCCTGCGCCGTTTCGGCATCGGATATTCCTGGGCCGGGCCGATGAGCCTGGTCGTGCCCTACGACCTCAACGCGATGCGGCCCGAAGGCCACGGGCTGCGCAGCGGGCACCTCGTTCGCTTTTCGATCGGGCTGGAGGACGTGGCCGATCTGCAGAGCGATTTGGACCGGGCCCTCGGTCTGGCGTTCGGTTGACCCGGCTGCTTGCGGGTGCACCGACTTGGCGCATCATCGCGCCGTTGGATTCAATCACTTCATCGAAGAGGACTGACATGAACAAGAAGCTTGGAGACTTTCTGTTGGGTGCGGCGCTGGTGCTGGCATGCCTTGGAGCCGGCGCGCAGCAGGTCACGGTCGAAGGCGTGAAGTTCGAGCCCACGGCGCAGGTCGGCAGCGCGGCCTTGGTGTTCAACGGCGCGGGCTTGCGCAAGCGGGCCGTCTTCAGCGTTTACGTGGCCGGGCTCTACGTGCCGCAGAAGTCCGCCGATGCGGCAGCCCTTCTGGCGCAGAAAGGCCCACGCCGGATCGCCATCACGATGCTGCGCAACGTCGACGCCGACACCTTCGCCGGCGCGCTGAACGACGGCCTGCGCAGCAACCATTCCGAGTCTCAGATGGCCGGCTGGAAGGCCCAGATCGACACGCTGAACGCCAACCTCAAGGCGGCCGGCGAAGCCAAGAAGGGCGACGTCATCCACTTCGAGTTCGTGCCCGAGGCCGGTACCCGCGTCACCGTCAATGGCCAGGCTCGCGGAACGGCGATTCCGGGCGAAGACTTCTTCACCGCCGTGCTGCGCATCTGGATCGGCGACAAGCCGGTGGATGCCGGCCTGAAGAAGGGTCTGCTGGGCGGCTGATGCCGGACCGACCCGCCCCAGCGGGCGGGTCGCGTCAACCCGAGTCGGACGGGCCGTTGCCGAAGTGGCTGGCCCAGCCCGTCCAGCGCTTGGGCAGGGGCGGGGCGTAGTCGCCGCGCTTGGGGGTTTGCAAGCCCAGTGCCACCAGCGACTCGGCGAACTTGACCGCCACGGCGACACCGTCGATCACCGGTACGCCCAGCCGCTGGCTCAAGGCGGCGCACAAGGGTGCCATGCCGGCGCAGCCGAGCACGATGGCCTCGCTGCGGTCCGACGCCAGAGCGGCACGTGCGGCGGCCTCGATCTGCGCCAAGGTGGCCTTGTCGCAGTCCTCAAGTGCGAGCACCGGGATGTCGGTGCCGTGGATGCCTCGGCAAATGCGCTCGAAACCGTAGCGCAGCACCAGTCGCTCGGCAATGACGCAGGTGCGCTGCATCGTCGTCACGACTGAAAAGCCGGTGGCCAGCATGCTGGCGGCATGAAACGCGGCTTCGGCGATGCCGAGCACCGGCGCGCGGGTCGCTTCGCGAGCGGCATCCAGACCCGGGTCGCCGAAGCACGCGATGACCACGGCGTCGTGCGCCGGTGCGTGTCGCACCTGGTCGGCCACCGCCGCCGCCGCAAAGGCCTCTTCAAAGTGGCCCTCGATGGACAGTGGGCCAAAGGCGCCATGGCAGGCCAGCACCTCGCTGCCCGGCGCGGCCACTGCGCGTGCCGCAGTGGCAATGGCCTCGGTCATGGGGACCGAGGAGTTGGGGTTTACGACAAGCAGCTTCATCGTGGGTTCGGGCCCTGTTTTGGTGCATCCTGGAGATTGCGGTGCGACTGGTCCAGCGAGAACGGGTTCCGGATGGCCTGGGTGCTCGCGAATCGTCCCGCCTTGGTGCGCACCGTTGTGCAGTTCAGGTGCAAGCAGCATGGCATGGAGGTTGCGTGCAAGCGCTGTCAGCATAAACCGCACCCATTGCGGGCGCACCACGAGGAGATCCCATGTTTTCGGTCCGCTTGAGTTCCGTCTTTGCAGCCGTTGTCCTGGCCTTGGCCGCGTCAGGCGCCGCCCAGGCGCAAGAGAAGGTGTTGCGCTTCGCGATGCCCGCGGGCGACATTCCGCGCACGCTGGGCCAGCCCGACCAGGGCTTCGAGGGCAACCGCTTCACCGGCATCCCGATGTACGACGCGCTGACGCAGTGGGACCTGTCCAAGGCCGACGCCCCCAGCGTGCTGATCCCTGGCCTTGCACTGAGCTGGGCCGTCGACGCCAAGGACAAGACCAAGTGGGTCTTCAAGCTGCGCCCCGGCGTGAAGTTCCACGATGGCAGCGCCTTCGACGCCGACGCCGTGGTCTGGAACGTGCGCAAGGTGCTCGACAAGGACGCCGTGCACTTCGACGCCAGCCAGGTGGGCGTGACGGCCTCGCGCATGCCCACGCTGCGCACGGCTCGCAAGATCGACAACCTCACGGTGGAGCTCACCAGCAGCGAGCCGGACTCCTTCCTGCCGATCAACCTGACCAACCTCTTCATGGCCAGCCCCGCGCACTGGCAGAAGAAGTTCGACGCCGCGCCGGGCGCGACGCCGGCCGACAAGTCCAAGGCCGCCTGGACGGCTTTCGCGGCCGACGCCAGCGGCTCCGGCCCCTTCAAGATGGCGCGTTTCGTGCCGCGTGAGCGGCTCGAGGTGGTGGCCAACAAGGCCTACTGGGACCCCAAGCGCACGCCCAAGATCGACCGCGTCGTGATGCTGCCCATGCCCGAGGCCAATGCCCGCACCGCGGCGCTGCTGTCGGGCCAGGTCGACTGGATCGAGGCGCCGTCGCCCGACGCCATGGGTGCCATCCAGAGCCGTGGCAACAAGATCTACTTCAACCAGCAGCCGCACGTCTGGCCCTGGCAGCTGAGCTTTGCCGAAGGCTCGCCCTGGCTCGACAAGCGCGTGCGCCAGGCCGCCAACCTGTGTGTCGACCGCCTGGGCCTGATGAAGCTGCTCGGCGGCATGATGGCGCCGCCCAAGGGCACGGTGCCCCCGGGTCACCCGTGGTGGGGCAACCCCAAGTTCGACATTCGCTACGACGTGGCCGCCGCGCAGAAGCTCATGACCGAGGCCGGCCACAGCGCCGCCAAGCCGCTGAAGGTGAAGGTGCAGATCAGCGCCAGCGGCTCGGGCCAGATGCAGCCGCTGCCGATGAACGAGTTCGTGCAGCAGAGCTTGAAGGCCTGCCACTTCGACGTGCAGTTCGACGTCATCGAGTGGAATACCCTGTTCACCAACTGGCGCCGCGGAGCCAAGGACCCCACGGCCAACGCCGCCAACGCCATCAACGTGAGCTTCGCGGCGATGGACCCGTTCTTCGCGATGGTGCGTTTCGTCAGCACCAAGACCTTCCCGCCGGTGAGCAACAACTGGGGCTACTACGGCAATGCCACGGTCGACAAGCTCGTGGCCGACGCCCGCACCTCGTTCGACGAGAAGTCGCGTGACGCCGCGCTGGCCAAGCTGCACGCCCACATCGTGGAAGACGCGCCCTTCGTCTGGATCGCGCACGACGTCGGCCCGCGTGCGATGAGCCCCAAGGTGAAGGGCGTGGTGCAGCCGCGCAGCTGGTTCATCGACATCGCGACCATGTCGATCGACTGATCCGCGGCACCCGGACCCTTCGCGATGCTGGCTTACCTGCTGCGGCGTGTGCTGTACACGCTGCCCATCATGGCCGGCGTCGCGCTGGTGTGTTTTGCGCTCGTGCACCTGGCGCCGGGCGATCCGCTGGTGTCCATCCTGCCGGCCGATGCCAGCGAGGACCTGCAGAACCAGCTGCGCACGCTCTACGGCTTCGATCGGAGCCTGCCGGAGCAGTTCTTCAGCTGGGTCTGGCGCGCGCTGCAGGGCGATCTGGGCACCAGCATCGCCAGCAACCGCCCCGTCACCACCGAGGTGATGACGGCGGTGGTGAACACGCTGCGCCTGGCGGTGGTGGCCACGCTGATCGGCTTCTTCTTCGGCTGCCTGTTCGGCTTCGTGGCGGGCTACTTCCGCAACAGCTGGGTCGACCGCGGGGCCTCGCTGCTGAGCGTGCTGGGTGTCAGCGTGCCGCACTACTGGCTGGGCATGGTGCTCGTCATCGTGTTCGCGGCACAGCTCAACTGGCTGCCAGCTACCGGTGCCGGCCCGGGCGGCAGCGACCACTGGGCCTGGGACTGGGAGCACGTGAAGCACCTGCTGCTGCCGGCCATCACGATGAGCGTCATCCCGATGGGCATCGTGGCGCGCACGGTGCGCGCGCTGGTGGCGGAGATCCTGGCGCAGGAGTTCGTGGTCGGCCTGCGCGCCAAGGGGCTCACGCACTTCGGCGTCTT
>JAJTGU010000254.1 GCA_021297985.1 Rubrivivax sp. | reverse complement strand
CGAGCTATGACCTGTCGGTGATCCCGCTGTTCATCCTGATGGGCAACTTCGCCAGCCAGGGCGGCATCAGCCGCGCACTGTTCGAGTTCGCGGCGGCGGCGATGGCCCGCTTCCGGGGTGGGCTGGCGATGTCGGCGGTCGCGGCCTGCGCGGCCTTTGGCGCCATCTGCGGCTCGTCGGTTGCCACCGCGGCCACCATCACGCAGGTCGCGCTGCCCGAGATGCGCCGGCACGGATACAGCGGCCGGCTGTCCACGGGCACCCTGGCCGCGGGCGGTACGCTGGGCATCCTGATCCCGCCGTCGGTGCCGCTGGTGATCTACGCCATCCTGACCGAGCAGAACATCGCCAAGCTGTTTGCGGCGGCCTTCATCCCGGGCGTGATCGCGATGCTGGGCTACATCGTCGCGATCGCGATCTATGTCCGTCTGGTGCCTGGACATGCTCCAGAACACGACGAGCCCGACGACCTGCCGCGGCTGAGCCTGCGCACCATCGGCGCGGTGACGCCGATCGCGGCGATCTTCGTCCTCGTCTTCGGCGGCATCTACGGCGGACTGTTCTCGCCGACCGATGGCGCGGCGGTCGGGGCCGCGGCGACCTTCGTCGCGGCGCTGCTGCGGCGCGAGATGACCTGGCCCAAGTTCAAGGCCTGCTTCCTGGCCACGGCGGCAGCCTCGGCGATGATCTTCTTCATCTTCCTGGGCGCCGACGTCATGAACGCCGCGCTTGCGCTGACCCAGGTCCCGGCGACGCTGGCCGCCTTCGTCAAGGACCTGGGCTGGCCGCCGCTGCTGATCGTCGCCGGCATCCTGGTCTTCTATCTCATCAGCGGCTGCGTCATGGACGAGCTGTCGGTGATGCTGCTGACGATCCCGATCTTCTACCCGGCGATCATCGGCCTGGATTTCGGCATGCCGCAGGAGAGCGTCGCGATCTGGTTCGGCATCCTGGTGCTGATGACGGTGAGCTTCGGTTTGCTGTCGCCGCCCGTGGGTCTGAACGTCTACGTCGTCAACGGCATGGCGCGCGACGTGCCGATCGGCGAGAGCTACCGTGGCGTGCTGCCCTTCCTGGCCAGCGATCTGGTTCGCCTGGCGCTGCTGTTTGCGTTCCCGGCGGTCTCGCTTTGGGTCGTGCAGTTCGTCGGCTAGGGTCAACCATGACAGCCAGGGTTTTCCTTGCTCGCTAAGGTGCTGTCCGCAGGTTCAAACGCTCGCCAATCCATTGGTCCAATCGGTCGAGGAGACAACATGACGATGAAACGCCGTTCCTTCGTTCAGGGCGCCGCCGCTGCGGCGACCCTGGGCACCCCGCTGGCCGCGCTGGCCCAGGCGGCGGTGACGCTGAAGTTCCACACCTTCATGGCGCCACTGTCCAACGTCTGGCTGTCGATGCACAAGCCCTGGATGGACAAGGTCGAGAAGGACAGCAACGGCCGCATCAAGTTCGAGGCCTACCCGGCGATGCAGCTCGGCGGCGCGCCGCCGCAGCTGTACGACCAGGCCCGGGACGGCGTGGTCGACATCGTCTGGACGCTGCCCGGCAACACCGCGGGTCGTTTCCCGCGCGTCGAGGTCTTCGAGCTGCCGTTCATGATGAACAACGCCGAGGCCACGTCCAAGGCCTACTGGGAATACGTGCAGACGCAGGCCCCCGACGAGTTCAAGGACACCCAGGTGCTGGCGCTGCACGTGCACGGCCCGGGCATGTTCCACACCGTCGCCAAGCAGGTGCGCACGCCGGCCGACCTGAGGGGCATGAAGGTGCGCGGCCCGACGCGCCAGGTGACCAAGCTGCTCGCGTCGGTCGGTGCGACACCGGTGGGCATGCCGCTGCCTCAGATCCCGGACGCGCTGTCCAAGGGCACGGTCGAAGGCGCGGTGATCCCCTGGGAGGTCGTGCCCAGCGTCAAGGTGCACGAGCTGACCAAGTTCCACACCGAATTCCCGGCCGGCAGCCCGGCGCTGTACACGACGACCTTCGTGATGGCGATGAACAAGGCCAAGTACGACGGCCTGCCAGCGGACCTGAAGAGGGTCATCGACGCCAATTCGGGCATGGCCGCCAGTGCCTGGCTCGGCAAGACCCAGCAAGGCAACGACCCCAAGGGCCGCGCCGCGGCTGAAGAGCGCAAGAACAGCATCGTCACCCTCACCGCCGCCGAAGCCGCCGAGTTCCAGAAGCTCAGCGCCCAGATCGACGACGAATGGGTCGCCGACATGGACAAGCGCGGCTTCAAGGGCGCGGCACTGCTGAAGAGCGCTCGCGACCTGATCGCCAAGCACGGCAGGGGCTGAGGCGGCCTGCACGCCCGGGTCACGCCGGGCGGCGAAGCCAGGGCGTCGCGCGCCGCCGTTCTGCGCCTGGAGGGCGCACGTTATGGCGGCTGGCCTGGCCGTCACATGTCGGTTGGTTTGAGGCGCGCGGGCCCGACCCGGCGAGACGTGAATTCAACGATAGCGAATGGCCTGGTGTGCGGGCTTGCGGGCGGGCGGCCGACGACAGCTTTGCGGTGAGCCAATGCTGCTGGTCTTCTTGCGCTATCGACCCAAACCGAGTATCCGCCAGCCGAAATCACATTTATGCATCGCTACACCCGCTCTCGATGCGTTTCCAGGGGGCCAAACGCCTCCGTCTACCGCGGCCTGCAGATCGTTTGGCACTCCACCAATTTGCAGTAGTACTTTCCAACAAAGGACCCCGCAACACAAGCAGTAGCAACGAGGCCCCCTGTAACTGGAGTGGCCAAGGAACCCGCAACGAGACCCGCCACTCCGCAAAGGACATCAATCCCGTCCGCAATAACGTCGCAGGCTGCCTGACAGCTCGTAACGCACTCAACATCTGGTGGACGCGGGGCCGCGCGGTACACTGGAATCCAAGTGTCCGTCCAGAAAGGCGGTTCAAACCAAACGCTCGGTATCTCAACGCCACCAGGACAATCTTCGTCGCCGTTCAGTGGTTGAACGACTCCATGGGTCGAGTTGGCCGACTGCGCAGGTCATGATTGGGTTTCCGTATCAATCCCTCGGAGTTGCATTGGGCAGTACAGGCGGCCGGCGTCTAGACCAGGCGCTGGTGCCATTCCGCAGATTTCCTTCGCCTTCCGATAAAGAATCTCTCGGGCGCGAAGGGCCTGCATGGCCTGCTCCCGAGCCTCAGCGCCGACTAAAGACAGGTCAACGCGTTTGCCCAGGATAGTCATCGCGATTGGTTGCGAGCCACCGGCATATTCGAACACAACGTCGAAACCATGCTCGCTTCTGGAAGTGATCACCCGCCCTTGGCGATCCCTCAACTCTTCGAGCGGCATCAACTTCGGGAGCGCTTGCGCGCTCAGCGCGTCGCACCGCTTGGAGACCGCCATAAAGAATTGGACTCTCTCCGCCTCGCGAAGGGCAGCAATCTCTGATGGAGACT
>JAJTGU010000153.1 GCA_021297985.1 Rubrivivax sp. | reverse complement strand
GGGAGCCGTTCGGCGCGCAAGCCTGGGCCATACGGATCACTCCTCTGGGGTCAACGTCTCGGATCCGTCACCAAGCCTTTCTAGCCTCCGTCGCTGGCAGGATTGGCATCGCCGCGTGCCTGTCCAGCGTCAACTCCAGTACAGGGAACCACGATGCTCAACGTTCGATTCAAAGCGCTCGCGGCCACGACAGCGCTGCTCGCCTGCGGCGCGGTGCAGGCCCAACTCGGGCTGCCGGGAAGTGCGAACAGCAGTCTGCTTTTCACCGCCATCGACGCCGAGGGGACCCCGGCGGCGGTGATGATCGACCTGGCCTATGTTCTGACCGACTTCGACACCCGTGGTGACGTGACGGGCGTGCTCGACGGCAGTGGCACGCCTGGCCCCCGCGGTGCGTTGCTGGCCGAGGGCACGACGGCGGTCTGGAACTTCCGCAACAACACGCTCACGGTCAACGGCGCGGCGGTCGCCGGCGACTACCGCTGGTCGACCCAGTTCGACCTGTTTGCCAGCAACGCGCAGGCGGCTCAGACCCGCTTTGGCGTCTTCGCGATGAGCACGGGAGGCTATCCCGAGTTCTTCCTGACCAGCGGCAACCCGACGGCCCAGGACCTGGCGACCCAGACACCCGGAATGACCAACAACCTGGGAGCCTTGGGTGCGTGGTACGGCAAGATCCAGACCCGCGGTGCCTTCAACATCGCGGGCCAGTCGAACGATCCCCAGCGTCCGGCCGGTCCGGTCAAGGCCTCGTACGCCATGGTCGACAACACCAGCGACCTGCAGGGCTGGCCGCTGGGCGGCGGCAATGTCGGGGTCAATGGCAACTGGGCGACCAACCTGCGCTGGAGCGCTCTGGTGGCTGAAGGAACGGCCTCGCAGATGCACTTCCTGGAGGCCGGCGACCTTCAATACAAGGACAACCTGGGCGGCACCTTCAGCTACAGCGACGGTGTCCTGACCTGGCAGGCCGCGCAACCCATTCCCGAGCCCGGTGCCTGGCTGCTGGCGGCACTCGGCGGCTTCGTCTTGTTGCACTGGAAGCGCCGTCGCAACGCGGCCACCCCCGCGAACGCAGGGCGCGCCGTGCTCCCTTCGGCTCAAGCCGCCAGTGGCCTGGGCGGGGGAGCCTTCACGGCCGCGGCCTAAGGTTCGTTCTGTCCCGCACGAGCCGTGCGGACCCGTCATCCCGGGCGCCCGGCGCCCCGTTCTCGCAGACCCCTCCCAGGAGATTGAAAGCATGAAGACCCTGACCTTGAAGGCCGCGGCCGCCGTTTCGATGCTGGCCGCCAGCAGCGCCTCGATGGCCCTGCTCGAGCAGCCCGGCACCCTGAACGCCGAGCTGCTGTTCGTCGCCATCGACTCGACCGGCACGCCGACCCAGTTCACGGCCGACCTGTCGTTCAACCTGCTGGACTTCGACAGCCGTGGCGACGCCACCGGCGTGTTCGACGGCAGCTTCACGCCCGGCCCGCGGGGTGCGTTGCTCGCCCTCGGCACGACGGTGCAGTGGGACTTCAACACCAACACCGTGAGCCTGAACGGTGCGGTGGTCGACGGCCCGTTCACCTACTCGAGCAACTTCGCGAACTTCCTCGCGAACTCGCAGCGCGAGGACACCCGCTTCGGTGTCATCTCGATGAGCACCGGCAGCTACCCGGAGTTCTTCATGACCACCGGCAACCCGACTGCGGCCCAGCTCGCGCAGCAGACGCCCGGCCTGACCAACAACCTGGGCGCCGTCGGCGCCTGGTACGGCAAGCTGCAGAACAAGGGCTCGCACCTGACGGCCCTGCACGGCTCGAACACGATGGTGAACAACACCAGTGACCTTCAAGGCTGGGCCCTGGGCGGCGGCAACCTCGGCGTCAACGGCAACTGGGCCACCAACCTGCGCTGGAGCGCGCTCGTGGCGCAGGGCACCGAGTCGCAGTTCTACTTCCTGGAGGCCGGCGAGATTCAGTACAAGGACAACCTGGGCGGCACCTTCAGCTACGACAACGGCGTGCTGACCTGGGCCGTGCCGATCCCCGAGCCCGGCACCTACGCGATGCTGCTGGCCGGTCTGGCCCTGGTGGGTGGCATTGCCCGCCGTCGCCTGAAGGCCTGAAGCCCGGGCCTGACCCCTTGGCCTGAGGTGCGACACGTCTGCCGCCAACGGCCAGGGGGCTGAACCCCGATCCGAATCCCGACCTGACTGCCCCGCGGCGCACCGATCCTGGTGCGCCGCCTGGGCGGAGCTTTTCCCGAAGACTGACCCAACCCCACGAGGAAACACCATGTCCATCAGCAAGTTCACTTCCACCGCACTCGCCGCCGGCATCGTTGCCGGTGCTGCGATGTTCTCGGTTGGCGCTCACGCCGCCGGCGTCGCCAAGTTCTCTGGCGCCACGGCCTTCTCGATCAACCAGGCCCGCGCCCTGGCCCTGCTGTGCAACAACGCCAGCGGTCTGGCCGACATCTACAAGAACAACAACAACAGCACCAACAACCTGGGCAACGTCTTCACCGTCAAGTGCTCGGTGGACTTCCAGAACGGCGGCGGCGCCGACGAGGCCCGCATCAACGTCGCGGGCGGCTCGTTCAGCGCCGTGCTCAACCGCACCGGCAACGACGGTGCGCTGCCGGTGCCGCTGCTGTCGGCCGCGCTGTGCGTCGGTCAGGGCACGACCGTGAACGTCGGCGCCGGCACCGGCCCGCTGAGCTGGATCAACAACGCCACCATCCGCCTGTTCCACTGCCCGGCTGCTGCGGCCGTGGTGCCGGACACCACCGACGGCGGCGTGCTTGACGTCGAAGGCTCGGTGTTCACGGCCAACGGCCTGTTCACGCCCAGCCAGGTCAACCCGGCCACCGACTACCTGCCCAGCGGCTTCCTGCAGGCCTTCGGCTTTCCGCTGAGCCGCGACCTGTACAACGCGATGCAGGCCCACCAGGTGGCCAAGGGCCGCCTGCCGGCCAACTGCGCCACGCTGAACGTCGTCGCCGGCATCGACACCTACACCGCCACCGGCAGCACGCTGCCCGAGTGCCAGCCCAACATCACCAAGGCCTCGATCACGTCGATGGCCGTTTCGGGCAACAACGACGTCAAGCGCGCCGGTGCCAACCACTTCATCGGCGGCACCATCGCGGCGAAGAACGACCTGGCGGCCAACCAGGCCATCAGCCCCGACATGCCGCTGAACTCGCGCTTCGTGCTCTGCCGCCGCGTCGCGACCTCGGGCACGCAGGCTTCTGCCCAGCTGTTCTTCCTGTGGGCGCCGACGGCCTCGGGCGAACTGGGTGGCTTGCTGACCCCCGTCGGTACCGCCGGCTCGGGCACGACGAACCTGGGCGCGACCTTCCGTGTCGTCAGCAACAGCGGCACGTCGGACGTTCGCAACTGTCTGAACAGCGTGGCCGCCGGCACCAACTACTCCGGTGGTGTGGTGTCGATGGAGAACAACCCGCTGGGCGGCGCTGACACCTACCGCATCCCGAAGATCAACGGCGCCTTCATCGCCGACGGCGTGGCGAACTCGGCGCAGACCGCCGAAGCCATCGCCGGCCGCTACGACTTCGTGTACGAGGCCATCAAGTACTGCCCGGCTGGCGTCTGCCCGGCTCTGCTGGATGCGATCGACACCGTCCTGCCCCCGGGATCGTCGACCCCCGGCCTCTACCTGAAGACCGAGGCCGCCTTCACCCGCGGTGGCAAGGGCACGTCGCCGCTGCGCGCCAAGCAGTAAGTTCCAGGCGCATGCTGCAAAGCGTTCGGGTGGCGGCCTTCGCCGCCGCCTGCGCGATGCTGGTCGCGGGTGTTGCGGGGGCCCAGCCCGCCGCGGCGCCAGCGGCCGGATCGACACCGTCGTTTGCGATCTTCTCCTACGCCGTCAAGGGCAATACCTTGCTGGCGACGGAGGAGGT
>JAJTGU010000099.1 GCA_021297985.1 Rubrivivax sp. | reverse complement strand
GAGCCAGTGCGGAGCGGCGTTGCAGGGGGGACATGGGCATGGGCGACCTCGGCTTCTTGGAGTGCGCCGATCCTAGTGGCCGCCGCGCGGCGGCCTGCCCCGGGCTGGCCCCAGGGCAGGCCGCGAACGCGGGGGTTTCAGGCGCTGCGATTCAACCCCCCCCGGTTTGCGGGTGCTTGGTAAGCGGATATGTCGCAGCATCCGGTCATGTAACGCCTGTATACAAGCGCCCGGACCCAGCGGCCAGCCTCCATCACAGGCGGGCTTGCCAAGCCTGCAAGGACATGCAATGCACCTGAAGACCTTGTTCCCCCGGCGATTGCGCATCTCGACAGCGGCGGGCGCTGCGCTGGCGTTGCTGGTGACCGGTTGCAGCCACGCACAGGTGCCGACGAGCAGCACGCCCACAGGTGCGCTGTCGCGGCCGGGCACGCTGGCGCCGGTCGACCGTGCGGCGAACCTGCGCTTCCTGACCCAGGCCACGATGGGGCCCAGCGCCGCCGACGAGGCCGCGCTGGCCCCGCTCGGCCCGCAGCGGTGGATCGAAAAGCAGTTCCAGCTGCCGGCGCGGTCGCACCGCGCGCAGTGGGAGGCTGCCGACGCCGCGATCCGCGCCGCCGACCCGACGCGAAGAGCCGGTGTCAACGAGGTGCTCGACGCGTTCTGGACCCAGGCCTTGACCGGTCCCGACCAGCTGCGACTGCGGGTGGCGTTTGCGCTGTCGCAGATCTTCGTCGTCTCGGCCGTGGACAGCGCAGTGGCCAACGAGCCGCGGGCGTTGGCGGACTGGCTGGACATGCTGGGCGCCAACGCCTTCGGCAACTACCGCGACCTGCTGCAGGCGGTGGCGCTGCATCCGCAGATGGGGCGCTATCTCTCGCACTTGCGCAACCAGAAGGCCGACCCGGTGACGGGCCGCGTGCCGGACCAGAACTTCGCTCGGGAGTCGATGCAGCTGTTCTCCATCGGCCTCGTGGCGCTGAACCCCGACGGCACGCCCTCCGGAACGGCCGAGGCCTATGGCCCCGACGACGTGGCCGGACTGGCCAAGGTGTTCACCGGCTGGAGCTGGGCCTGCCCGGCGGCGCCCAGCAACAACTGCTTCAACAACGGCACGCCAGGCAATGGTGTGGCCGGCGATCCGGACCGTGCCTTCAAGCCCATGGTGCCGTACCCGCAGTTCCACAGCGCGGAGGAAAAGCGCTTCCTCGGCACCACGATCCCGGCGCAGAACCCGGCCGATCCGGTGACCAGCCTGCGCATCGCGCTCGACACGCTGGCGGCGCACCCCAACGTCGGCCCCTTCATCGGGCGCCAGCTGATCCAGCGCCTCGTCACCAGCAACCCGAGCCCGCAATACGTGGCCGCCGTGTCCCAGGCTTTTGCCAACAACGGCTCCGGCGTGCGGGGCGACCTCAAAGCCGTGATCCGTGCCGTGCTGCTGCACCCCGAGGCACGCCAGTTGGCTGCGCCCACCAGCACCGGCGGCAAGCTGCGCGAGCCGGTGCTCCGGCTGTCGGCCTTCCTGCGTGCCTACCCCCACACCAGCGACAGCGGACAGTGGAGGGTCGGCAACACCGACAACCCTGCCACGTCGCTGGCGCAGTCGCCCCTTCGCGCGCCCAGTGTCTTCAACTTCTACCGCCCGGGTTACGTGGCGCCGCTGTCGAACTCGGCCACGCGCGGCATGGTCGCGCCGGAGCTGCAGATCCTGGACGAAACCAGTGCCGCCGGCTGGATCAACGCCATGCGCGACAACCTGAACCGCGGCGTCGGGTCCACCGGCGCGGCGCTCAACCGGCGCGATCTCCAACGCAACTGGGCCGCAGAGATGGCGCTCGCCGACAAGCCCGGCGCCCTGGTGGCCAAGGTGACCGAGACCTTGCTCGCCGGCCAGGCCACGCCGGCCCTGAACAGCGAGATCACGGCTGCGGTGTCAGCCATCGTGGTGCCCGCCTTCAACGGCAGCAACCAGGCGGCGATCGACACCGCCTTGCGCAACCGGGTGTTCTCGACCCTGCTGCTGACGCTGGCCACACCCGACTTCATCGTGCATCGCTGACCCGAACCGAGGCCCACTCATGCACCCCCATCACGACCTTGCCCGGCGCCTGTTCCTGCAACGCGCCGCGACGCTTTCGGCGATCACCGGCGTCGGCGCGCCGCTGGCCCTGAATCTGAGCCTGCTCGGCAGCGCCGCCGCGCAGGACACATCGGGCTACCGCGCCCTGGTGTGCCTGTTCTACTTCGGCGGCAACGACGCGTTCAACACCGTGCTCGCCACCGACGCTGCGAGCTGGGACGCCTACGTCCGCACCCGCACCCAGGCACCCGACTCGATCGCGCTGCGGCCACCGGGCACGGCGCCCGACCCGGCTGCCGCCGTGGCCTCGCCGTCGCGGCTGGGTGGCGTGCTGCCGATCACCCCACTGGCCGCGCAGGGCCGCAGCTACGCGCTGCATCCGCTGCTCGGCGACGTGAAGACGCTGTTCGATGCCCGCCGCTTGGCGATCGTGCCCAACGTCGGGCCCTTGCTGAGACCGACGACCAAGGCGCAGTACGCGCAGATCTCGCACCCCAAGCCGGCGCGGCTGTTTTCGCACAACGACCAGCAGAACACCTGGCAGGCGCTGGGCCCGGAAGGCAGCACACGTGGCTGGGGCGGCCGCATGGGCGACCTTCTGGCCAGCGCCAACACGCAGCCGGTGTTCACGGCCATTTCTGCCGGCAGCACGGCGGTCTGGCTGGCCGGCGACAACGTGCGCCAGTACCGTGTCACCGGCAACGGTGCCGTCACCCTGGGCCTGGACGGCAACGGCCGTGTCTTTGGATCCACCGCGGTCGGCAGCGCCTTGCAGCGTCTGGCCACCCGCAACGGCAGCGGTCATGCGCTGGAGCAGGACACGGGGGCCGTGGCGCGCCGTTCGATCGACGCCGAGCAGGCCTTGCGCAATGCGCTGCGCCCGGCCGGCGACCCGGCCTTTGGCACCCCGCCGGCCAGCGGCAGCTACAACCCCAACAACGATCCGCGTCTGCAGTACCCGAACCCGTTGACCGGGGCCATGGCCTTCAACTCGCTGGCCCAGCAGTTCCAGGTCGTCGCCCGCTTGATCGACGCCGGTCGGCGCGGCGCGACCGGGGTGCAGCGCCAGGTGTTCTTCGTCAGCCTCGGCGGCTTCGACACCCACGATGCGCAGAACCGCAACCACGCCGACCTGATGGCGCGCGTGGGGCAGGCGCTGGCCTACTTCGACGCCACGGTTGCCGGCCTGGGAGCCGCGGGCCAGGTCACCACCTTCAGCGCCAGCGACTTCGGCCGGACCTTCACCAGCAACGGCGACGGCACCGACCACGGTTGGGGGGCTCACCACATCGTCAGCGGCGGCGCCGTGCGTGGGGGCGATCTGTACGGTCGCTTTCCGACCCTGGGGCCGAAAAACGCCAACAACAACAACTTCGACAGCAGCCCGGACCAGCTCGGCAACGGCTCGCTGCTGCCCGAGGTGGCGGTGGACCAGCTGGGCTACACGCTGGGCCAGTGGCTCGGGCTTTCGCCGGCGGCGTTGCTGGACATCTTCCCGAACCTGTCGCAGTTCGACGCCGCCCGGCGCAACCTCGGCTTCATGGCCTGAGGCTGCCCGGCGCGGCGTGACGCGGGCTCAGCGCGACGCGACCATCGGCATCGCCGCGCGCTGGCCGGCCAGGCGGATCGACTCGAGCTGGGCGTCGGTCGGGATGACGTACAGGTCGCCACCGCCGACCAGGCCCAGGCGGCGGGCCTCGGCGAGTTCGGCACGCACCTGGGCGCGGCTGAGCTGGCTCATGCCCATCGTGACTTCGGCGACCAGGCTGCGCTCGCCGTCGCTGATCAGGCCCTGCTTGCGGGCCTCGATCGCGGCGCGTTGCACATCGGCGCGGCTGACGCTGCTGGTGATGACTTGCGGGTAGTCGTAGGTGGCTTCACCGGAAGCGAAGGCGGGGGTGGCGAACGCGGCGGCGATGGCGGTGGCGGCGATGACGGCAGTGAACAGGTTGCGAGCAAACATGATGGGCTTCCTCTCGGGGGGCAGTTGGAGGGATCGTTTCCGCCGCGCCGTCCGAGGGGCTCGGTCCGTGCTGCGGATGAGCTTCAGTCGGGGGACCTGACCGCTTCTTACGCGACGGCCCGAAAAATGACGCGTGCAACGTTCCGGGGTGCTGCACCGACACAGCGCTCTGGCCCTTCCGTTGCTCGACCCGCCCTCCACATGAACCTCGACCAGGAACTCGCCCAGCTGCATCCGCTGCTGCTGAGGTTTGCCAAGGCGCAGCTGCGCCACGACAGCATGGCCGAAGATGTGGTCTCCGAGACCTTGCTCGCCCTGCTGGAAAAGCCCGAAGGCTTCGAAGGCCGGAGCTCGCTGCGGACCTACGCCACGGGCATCCTGAAGTTCAAGATCGTCGACGTGCTGAGGGCCCGCGGCCGCGAGGTGCACATCGAGCCGATGGACGAGCAGTCGATGGACGACGCGCTGGATGCACTGTTCGCTGCCGACGGCCACTGGCGCGAGCCGCCGCCGGCCTGGCAGCAGCCCGAGCGGGCGCTCGAGCAGAGTCAGTTCTTTGTCGTGCTGCAGGGCTGCGTCGACAAGCTGCCGGCCAAGCTGGGCCGCATCTTCATGATGAGCGAGTGGCTGGAGCAGGAGTCCGAGACCATCTGCAGCGCGCTAGACATCCCGGCCAACTACTGCGGCGTGATGCTCTACCGCGCCCGCATGGGCCTGCGCGAGTGCCTGGACCTGAACTGGTTTGCCGGGGCGTCCAAGTGAGCGGCCCCAAGATCAGCCTCAGCTGCCAGGAGGTGTCGCGCCTGCTCAGCGACCGTCAGGACGAAACGCTGCCTGCGGCGGACCGTGCCCGGCTGCGACTTCACCTGGTGATGTGCGGCGCCTGTCGCAACGTCCAGGAGCAGATGGACTTCATGCGCCGCGCGATGCAGCAGCTCGGAAAGGAAAGCGACGGCGGCCCATAGCCGGGGCGGTGCTCAGCGCGCCAGCGTCACCGCGAGCTGCACCGGCATGGCACCCTTGTTGCGCCACATCCAGCAGTGGTCTTCAGGCGTGCGGACGACGAGGGTGTCGGCGCCGACGCTGATCTGGTCCTGCCGGGCGGAATACACCACGTCCTTGCCGACGTGGTGGTGGATGTTGAAGTCCAGCGGCGCCGCGGCCTCGTAGCGCCAGCGCACGGCCTGACCGCCGGCGAGCTTGCCGCACAACTCGACGAAGCTGCCCGCGGCGACGGGTGCCCGGTGTTCGAAGCGTCCGTCGGCCGACCAGACGATCTCGACGATGCGCGGGTTGGAGGCGGCAGCGCCCGCCAGGCTCAGGCCAATGGCGAAGGCGAAGGCGAAGGCGAAGGCGACGGGCGTGAATCGGGTCATCGGCGGTTGTGGTCGTGCGAACGACCCCACCATAACCCGCATCGGGCCGCCCGCCGACGTGGGCGGCCAGGGGTCGGTCAGAAGGTGACGATCTGCCGGCCTTCGTCGAGCAGCGTGCGCAGGCTGGCATGGCCGCGGTCGTCGCCGAGCAGTTCCAGCCCGGCAGCCTGCACCGTGTCGAGGACGCCGTAGCTCTTGGCGCAGTAGCGGCAGACACCGCGGATCTGCGCGCGAACGTTCTCGAACAGGCTGTGCATGCGGTGCTGCGGCTCGGCCAGTGCGGCCGCAGTCGCGCTGCCGCCACCGTCGAAGACGATGCTCACGTCGTCTCCGGCGCGGTGCAGTTCCTGGGCAAACATCAGGGCGCGGTAGACGGCAGAGTTGCCGCTGCCTTCCAGTGCGCTGTAGATGACGATGGCGACTTTGTGCATGGTGGGGTCCCGGTTTCAGGCGGCGACGGCCGCTCCTCGGCTTCAGTCGGGCGAGCGTTGCCATCCTTACGGTACCCCGCACAAACCCGGACTTGAAAACAGGTCCCTTGTTTGTCGCCCGGCCTGTCCCAGATCGCAGGGACCATGAACATCCACTGGAAGCGGCCGCTGTTCTACGTCGTGCTGCCGATCCTGGTGTTCCTTGCGTTCGTGGGCTTTCCGCCGCCATTTGCGCCAGGGCGACCGACCCGGCCGGCGCAGGAACAGTCCGAGCCCGCCGAGAAGGACGAGCAGCGATAGCCGCGGTGGGCGCGCGCCTCAGGCCTCGGGGCCGCGCACTCGCCAGCCCCCCATCGCGGCCACCTCGGCGGCCAGGGCCTGGATCTGTTCCAGTGTGGCGCCGCGTGGCAGCGGCAGGTCCAGATCGTGGAACGGCTGTGGCCGGCGCAGCAGCAGCCGGAATTCGGTCTCGTGCCAGCGGCGCACGGTGTTGAAGGTGGTGCCGGGGGCGCCGGTCACCTCGTGCCTTTCGGTCGTGCGGCGGACCACGGCGACGGCCTCGAAGTTGTCCAGCGGCGACGACTTGCCCGTCGCCCAGCGGAACCAGCCGGTGCGCTCGTGCACCTGGCGCGCCGTGCCATCGATGACCACCTCGGTCCACATCGGCAGGAACACCAGGCCGCCCAGGCCCAGCGCCCACAAGGCCAGCAACAGCAGACTGTCGGCGCCGGGCTCGGCCTCGGTCTTGCCGACGTAGCGCAGCAGCAGCCAGACCCCGAACAGGAACAGCGCAACCTGCCACGGGCGAAGCAGTGGGGGTCTGCTGAACACGCTTCGGCGGCCCGTCTGGACGGGTGCTTCAGGGCCTGATCTGCTGTGGGTCATGGGCCTGGGTCCTGGGTCCTGCGCCAAGGGCGCCATGGTGCAAGTGTGCTCGCTGCAGGGGTGTTGAGGCCGATGTGGCGGCAGTCTTGTCGCTGTCCTCCCCCGCTCGCGCCGATCGCGCCAGGCGCTAACCTCGCGGCCTTGCGCGGGCCCACCGAAGCTTGCGCGTCACTGTCACGCCGACTTCGATGCCGAACCTCCGATTCCCCGTGGCCACCACCCTGGCCGTCATCGTCAGCCTGGTCGCCGGTTGCGCCACTGGCCCGATGCCGGTGCCAGTGCAAACGCCAGTGCCAAGCCCGGCACCAAACCCGGCACCAAACATGGTGCCAAACCCGGCCCCCGCCGCAACACCCGGCACGCCACCCGCCCGGCCTTCGGCGCCCCCAGGTTCCCCCGCGCCGTTTGCCGAGGTCACGCGCGACGCCAAGCGGGCGGACGGCTTCCTGCCGGTCTGGACCCGCGACGACAAGACCTGGATCGAAGTGCCGGCAACGATGCTGGAGCAGCCCTTCTTCCTCGGCTCGTCGCTGTCGGGCGGACTGGGCGAGCGCTTCTTCTTCACCGGCCTGACCGGGCGCGAGCATGTCGTCGCGCTGCGCCGCGTCGGCAACACCGTTCAGCTGGTGGCGGTCAACCAGGCGATGCGGGCCCCGGCCGGGACGCCGCTGGCGCGGGCGGTTTCGGAGAGCTTCTCGGACAGCCTGCTGGGCGTGGCCCCGCTGGCCGCGGCGCCCCACCCGCAGAGCAAGGCCCTGCTGGTCGACGCCCTGGCGCTGCTGGGCGGCGACATCTGGGGCGCGCAGACGACGCTGGAGACGTCGTTCCGCATGCCGTATGCGCTAGACCGCGCCAACAGCAGCATCGAGCGCGTGCGCAACCTCGCCACCGGGTTGGCGGTGACGCTCAGGCAGCACTACGCGGTGCCCAAGCTGCCGGCGCCTCCGGTGCTGGCCCCCGGGGCCCCACCGCCCAATCCGGCGGCATTGCCCAGTCCGCCGACCTCGCTGCCCGACGCGCGCAGCCTGTTCCTGGGCCTGACCCTGAGCCTCGCGCCGCTGCCCGCGGAACCGATGAAGACCCGCCGTGCAGACCCGCGGGTGGGCTACTTCACGTCGTCGTTCACGAACTTCGGCGACGACAAGCAAGAGGGCATGCGGACCCACCTGATCGAGCGCTGGCGGCTCGAGAAGAAGGACCCGTCTGCGGCGGTCTCCGAGCCCAAGGTGCCGATCCGCGTCGTGCTGGACCGCAACATCCCCGACAAGTGGCGGGCCCCGCTGCGCGAGGCGGCGCTGGAGTGGAACAAGGCCTTCGAGCGCGCGGGCTTCCGCAACGCGCTGGCCATCGAGCAGCAGCCGGCCGATGCCGACTGGTCGACGCTGGAGGGCACGCGGCTGCTGGCGGTGCGCTGGTTTGCCCAGCAGGGCCCGGGCTCGACGGCCGTCGGCCCGAGCCAGGCCGACCCGCGCACCGGCGAGATCCTGCGCGGCGCGGCCATCATCGACGAGAACCGGGTGCGTGTCTTCCGCGCCCGCGCCACCGACGGCGTGCCACGATGGGCCGACGGCGTGACGGCCGTGCCGGCCACGCCGATGGACTTCGCGCAGCGGCTGATGCAGTGCGACCACGCCGAGGTGACGATGGACGAGGCGCGATTCGGCTTCGATCTGCTGGTCGAACGGGGCCTGCTCGACCCCGACAGCCCTGAAGCCGATCGCTACATCGCCGATGCACTGAAGAACGTCACGATGCACGAGATCGGCCATGTGCTGGGCCTGCGCCACAACTTCCGCGCGTCGATGGCGATGACACCGGCGCAGCTGCGCGACCGCAGCTTCACGCAGGCCAACGGCTTGTCGGCGTCGGTCATGGAATACAACGCCCAGAACCTGCCGCTGGCCGGCGAGCCGGCGGGCGACTACAACATGACCACGCTGGGCGCCTACGACTACTGGGCGATCGAGTGGGGCTACCGCGAGTTCCCCGATGCCGCGACCGAGGCCCGCGAGCTCAAGGCCATCGTCGAACGTGCGGAACGCGATCCGGCGCTGGCCTACAGCACCGACGAGGACCTGGGCAACAACGACCCGCGTGTCGTCCAGCGCGACCTGGGCAACGACCCGCTGGCGTTTGCGCAGCGACA
Source organism: Rubrivivax sp. (assembly GCA_021297985.1). Classification (GTDB taxonomy): domain Bacteria; phylum Pseudomonadota; class Gammaproteobacteria; order Burkholderiales; family Burkholderiaceae_C; genus Rubrivivax. The sequence continues at coordinate 42,704 of JAJTGU010000099.1, read as the reverse complement.
GGTCAAGCTGTCGCGCGAACTGCTTGATCGCATCACGTCGCGGCCACTGGCCACCGGCGAGGACCTGACCGGGTACCGCCGCGCCGTGACGCGGGTGCTGTCGACACTGGGCACCAGCCTGCCGATGGCCGCCAGGTACGTCGGCGGCGTGCACACCGAGCGCGCGCTGATGGGGATCGACCGGCCGCTGCTGGTGCCGGTGCCGGCGGCGCAGCAGCGCGCTGCGCTCGACCTGCTGGTGGCCGAGCTGTTTGCGAGCGCGGCCTTCAGGTTCGACCCGCGGGTCATGAGCCGTCTGGGCGTCGACCAGCACGAGCGCCTCGGTCCCAACCGCCCCGCCGGAGTCGACTTCAGCCTGCCGACGGCGGTGCTGACGCTGCAGCGCGGCGCGCTCGATGCGCTGATGTCCGAAAGCCTGGCCGGCCGCCTGGCCGACGCCGAGAGCAAGGTGACCGACCCGCGCCAGCTGCTCAGCTACGCCGAGGTGCAGGAGCGGCTGAGCAACGCCGTGTGGTCCGAGCTGGCGGCCGATTCGCTGGGGAAGGGCGAGATCGACAGCCTGCGCCGCAACCTGCAGCGCGAGCATGTTCGCCGCCTGGCCGCCGGCCTGGTCCGGCCAGCCTCGACCACGGCGGCCGATGTGCGGGCCGTCTACCGGCAGGCCAGCCTGGCGTTGCAGGCGCGCCTGAGTGCGGCTGTCAACGCAAAGCGGGGGTCGAGCCTGATCCGTGCCCATCTCGAAGAAAGCCTGGCCACGCTGGCCGAAGCGCTGAAGGCGCCGCTGGTCAAGCAGGGCGTGTGAGGTTTGCCATGTCCCTGCCCAGCGCCGAAGACGTCCATGCCCTGCTGAACGCGCATCGCTCGATCCGAAGCTTCCGGGACCAGCCGATCGATGACGCTCTGATCGACCGCGTGCTGGTCGACGCGCTGCACGGCTCGTCGTCCAGCGGCAACTTGAACCTGGTGTCCGTGATCAAGACCCGCGACCGCGAGCGCAAGTCGCGCTTGTGCGAGCTGCACTTCGGCCAGCCCATGGTCGAGCAGGCGCCGCTGGTGCTGACCTTCTGCGCCGATTCGTACCGCACGCGGCTGTGGCTCGCGCAACGCGGGGCACGGCTGGGATTCGCCGATCTGCTGAGCTGGCACGTCGCGTCGTTCGATGCGCTGATCCTGGCGCAAAGTGCGGCGCTGGCCTTCGAGTCCCACGGCCTGGGCATCTGCTACATGGGCACGACGCTGCACTCGATGCGCGAGATCGCGGACTTTCTCGAGTGCCCCACGAACTGCCTGCCCGCCACCAGCATGGTCGTGGGCTGGCCCGCCGAAGCCCCGCCCCAGCGCGACCGCTTGCCCGGGAGGGCCTGGATCCACGACGAGCGTTACTGCAAGCCAACGCCGGCCGACATCGACGCCCACTTCGGCGAGCGCGAGGTCCGCGGCTGGGAGCGCTACCGAGCCCTCAAGCCCGAGATGGTCGAGCGCATGGCCGAACACGGCATCGAGTCGCTGGCCCAGTTCTACACGAGCAAGATCAAGTACGACCCGGATCTCTTCGCCCAGGACTCCGCACGCCTGGAAGCGCTGTTCCGCGAGCGCGGCTTCCTGGTCTGAGGCCGGCGTTCCGGGGCGCGACCGGGCCCGGCACGCGAATTGCCCCGGTTTGCCGCGCTTGATCGGCCCACTGGCCCCGGCCCGTCGGGGCGACGATGCGCAGCGTGAACACCGTCTCTCATCCGGCAACGCTGCGGGTCCTGCCCGGGCAGTTGCTCGTGATCTTCATCGTCACGCTGCAACAGGCGGGGTCGGTGCTGGCGCTGCCCCCGTCGCGGTTTCTCGAGGGCCTGAAGGCCGCCTGTGCACTGCTGAGCTTCCAGGAGCTGCTGCGCGACGACGAGCGGCTCGACGAACTGCTGCCCTGGGCCGGAAACGTCTGAGCGCGCAGCGTCTGATGACGGCGCATGGCACGTGCAGAGCTGGCGCGATGTCATGCGGCGTCATGATCTGCAATCTGCGCGCATCGCTGGCGGTGCCGGCGGCGGCTTCAATGGCGGCATCGACCCCGTGTCTGCCTGAACCGCCACTGCATGAATGCGCCCGACCCTTCCGCCCGCCGCCGCCTCGTCCTGGGTGGACTTGCCTTGCCCTTGCTGGCCGCCTGCGGCGGCGGCGACGATGACGACAAGGGCACCACGGTCCTGCGCACGCTGAACCTCACCAGCGACCTGCCCAGTCTCGAGCTCGACGTCGAGGACGTGCGCCGCTTTCAAGGCGTGGCGGCCGATGCCATCAGCGCTGCCCAGAGCTTCGAGGCCGAGACCTACACGCTGAAGGTGCGCCGCAGCGGCAGCGAGACCGCGCTGTACTCCGCCGACCATCAGCTGAGCAAGGACACGGCCTACACCGCCGTGATCTGGGGCCGCGAAAGCAGCCTGCGGCTGGCGACACTGCCCGAAAGCGAGAGCATCGACGACGTCAGCAGCGGAAACGCCCGCGTGCGCTTCTACAACGCGACCGTCGACTCCGGCGCGCTCGACATCTACGTCGGCAACGCCAGCACCGCGCTCGACGAAGCCACGCCCACGCAAGGGGCGCTGACACCCGGCGGTCTGAGCAGCTGGCGCGACGTGACGGCCGGCACCTGGCGCCTGCGCGTGACCGGCAATGCCGACACCGGCGACCTGCGGCTCGACATCCCCGAGGTTCGCCTCGGGGACCGGACCCACGTCACCGTGATCCTGACCGCCGGCCCTGGGGGTGTGCTGGTGCATGGCGTGACGCTGGTTCAGCAAGGCGCGCTGACGGTCAGCAAGAACAGCAAGGCCCGCGTGCGTGTCGTCGCCGGGGTTGAAGGCCAAGGGGCCGTCGGCGTGAGCTTCGGCGGCCAGACCATTGCCGGCAGCCTGCGCAGCCCCAGTGTCGGCCCTTATGCCCTGGTCGACACCGGCCAGCAGAGCCTGGCGATGCGGGTGGGGGGCGCCGAGGTGCTGCGGCGCACCGAGAGCCTGCTGCCCGGGGGCGACTACACCCTGCTGGCCTACGGTGGCGGCGCCAGCGCACCGCGCATGGCCGTGATCGCCGACGACAACCGACTGCCGAGCAACACCGGCACGCGCTGCAAGATCCGGCTCGTCCACGGTGCCGAGGCGCAAGGCAGTGCAACGCTGGCGCTGGACTACGCGGTCAGCGCCAGCGACGTCCCGCTGGGCCAGGCGTCGGTGTTTTCGAGCGTGCTGGCGGCCAACAGCGTGCGGGTGGACGTCACCAGCGCCAACGCCAGCCAGGAGCTGTACACCGCCACCGAGGTCAAGCTGACGGCGGGCGGCGTCTACACCGTGTTCCTGCTCGGCGGCAACAGCACGCCGGCAGGTGTGGTCCGGCGCGACCGCTGAGGGCCGAGCGTGAACGAGACCTTGCCGACGCGTCGTCGCATCTGGCCCTGGTTGCTGCTGGCCGCCCTGGTGCTGACGGCAGGCGTGCTGACGCTGCTGTGGCGGGCCCAGGCCGAGCGCCGCACGCCGACGGCCGACCACTACATCGTGCAGGTGGTGGACAGCGGGCCGCTCAGGCGGACGATCAACGCCACCGGGCCCCTGAACCCGGTCAACCTCGTGCAGGTCGGCACGCAGGTCTCGGGCACGATCCGGGCGCTGCACGCCGACTACAACTCGCCGGTGCGCGCCGGCCAGTTGCTGGCTGAACTGGACACCACGGCGCTGGACGCGGACCTCGCCCAGGCCCAGGCCCAGGTGCGGGGCGCCGAATCGGCCCTGGCCGCAGCCCGGCTTCGCCTGGCGCGCAGCGAGGACCTGGTGCGCCAGGGCTTCGTGTCCGCGGCCGACAGCGACGACAAGCGCGCTGCCGTCGAGTCCGCCGACGCGACGCTGGCGCAGACCCGTGCGGCCGCGGCGCGCGCGGCCAACAACCGCCGCAATGCCGAGATCCGCAGCCCGGTGGGCGGCACCGTCGTCGCGCGTGAGGTCGCGGTCGGCCAGACCGTCGCCGCGAGCCTGCAGACGCCGGTGCTGTTCCGCATCGCGCAGGACCTGCGCGACGTGCAGGTCGAGATGAACGTCAGCGAGGCCGACGTCGGCCTGATGCGTGAGGGCCAGACCGTGCGCTTCAGTGTCGATGCCTTTCCCGAGCGCAGCTTCGAAGGCCGCGTGCACCAGGTGCGCAACAACCAGCAGACGATCCAGAACGTCGTCACCTACACCGTGATCGTGCGCGCCCGCAACGAGGAGCTGCTGCTGCGTCCGGGCATGACTTGCTACGTGTCCATCGTCGTCGCCGAGCGGCCGCAGGTGCTTCGCCTGCCCAACGCCGCCCTGCGCTACGCCCCAACGGGTCAAGCCGCCACCGACGCCGGGCGCGGCGCACAACGCACCGTGTGGCGGCTCGATCCGCAGGGCCGCCCGCAGCCGGTGGAAGTGAAACTGGGCATTGCCGACGGCCGGCACACCGAGCTGCTGGGCGACACGCTGCGCGCGGGTGAGGCGCTGGTGGTGGGTGAGCGCGGCGGTGCCGGCTTTGCCGGCCCGCGGATCTTCTGAGGCCCGGCCCATGACCGAGCCCTTGATCGAGTGCCGCGGCGTGAACCGCAGCTTCGATGCCGGCGGCCAGCCATTCCACGCCCTGCGCGAGGTGGATCTGCGCATCGACCGCGGAGAGCTGGTGGCCATCGTTGGTGCCTCGGGCTCGGGCAAGTCGACGTTGCTGAACATCGTCGGCGCGCTCGACACGCCCGACACCGGCGAGGTGCGCATCGCCGGCGAATCGCTGGCCACACTGTCCGAGCCCGAGCGGGCGGCGCTGCGCAACCAGCGCATCGGCTTCGTGTTCCAGCAGTTCAACCTGCTGCCCCGGCACGACGCGCTGGCCAACGTCGCGCTGCCGCTGGTCTATGCCGGTTGGCCCATGGCCCGGCGGCGCGAACGCGCGATGGCGCTGCTGGAGCAGTTCGGCCTGGCCGCCCACGTCCACAAGCGGCCGACCCAGATGAGCGGCGGCCAGCAGCAGCGGGTGGCGATCGCGCGCGCGCTGGCGCTGGACCCGCCGCTGATCCTGGCCGACGAGCCCACGGGCGCACTGGACTCGCGCACCAGCGCCGAGGTGATGCAGATCCTGCACCGTGCGCACCGCGAGCAGGGCCGGACCGTGGTCATCGTGACCCACGACGGCGGAATCGCCGCGGGCTGCGAGCGCACGGTGCGGTTTGCCGACGGCCAGATCGTCGCCGACGGGCGGCGGGCGGCGGCATGAGCCGCGTGCAGCCGCTGGCCTGGGCCTCGCTGGTGCAGGAGGCGGTGTTCGCCCTGCGCGCCAACCGGCTGCGCTCGGCGCTGACGCTGCTGGGCGTTGTGATCGGAGTGGCCTCGGTGATCCTGATGCTGGCCATCGGCGAAGGCTCGCGAAAGCGGGTCGCCGACACGATCTCGTCGCTCGGCACCAATCAGCTCGTCGTGCTGTCCGGAGCCGCCAACAGCGGCGGCTTCCGCGGCGGCAGCGGCAGCCTGCCGAACCTGACCCTGGACGACATCGCGGCGATGACCGAGCTCGCGAGCGTCGCCGCCGTGGCCCCGGTGGCCAGCACGCCGGTCCAGGCGGTGGCCGGCGCCCGCAACAAGACCACCACGGCCACCGGCACGAACCTGGCGTACTTCGACATCAACTTCTGGCAGCTTGCGGCCGGCCGCCGCTTCAACGTCGCCGAGGAGCGCACGGCGGCCAGCGTGGCCGTGATCGGCGCCACGGTCGCCCGGGAACTGTTCCCGGACGACCCGGCACCGATCGGCCAGACGCTGCGCATCCAGCGCCAGACCTTCGTGGTCATCGGTGTGCTCCGGGCCAAGGGCCAGGGCTTCGGCGGCGTGGACCAGGACGACACCATCCTGCTGCCGCTGGCGACCCTGCAGCGCCGTCTGGCGGGAAATGCCTTCGCCGGCACGGTGGCGATGGCGATGGTCGAGTCGCGTCATCCCGAGCAGAAGGGCGTGACGCAGGAAGAACTGACCCGGCTGCTCCGCCAGCGCCACCGCATCGCGCCTGACGCGGAAGACGACTTCTCGGTGCGCGACGTCAGCGCGCTGGCCGAGACGCTGAAGACGACCTCGCAGATCCTGTCGCTGCTGCTCGGGGCCATCGCCTTCATCTCGCTGCTCGTGGGCGGCATCGGGATCATGAACATCATGCTCGTCAGCGTGTCCGAACGCACGCGTGAGATCGGCGTGCGCATGGCCCTCGGCGCGCGCCGCGCCAGCATCCTGGCGCAGTTCCTCGTCGAGGCGGTGCTGCTGACGGTGGCCGGCGCGCTGATCGGCCTGGCGCTGGGTTTCGGCCTGGGCTGGCTGATTGCCCTGTCCGGGGTGCTGAGCCCGGTCTACTCGACCGCGTCGGTGATGCTGGCCCTGGGCGTTTCGGTGTGGGTCGGCCTGGCCTGCGGGCTCTGGCCGGCCCGGCGGGCCTCGCAGTTGCGGCCGGTGGAGGCACTGCGACAACAATGAACAGACCGGATTTCCTGGCGATGAGCGACAAGCCCTACCACCTGTTCGTCGTTGAAGACGACACCGCGCTGCGCGACATGCTCGCGGCCTACCTCGAAAGGCAGGGTCTCGCGGTGACCGCGATGGCCAGCGCCGAGGAACTGCTGCGCCGCATCCACCGGTTGCGGCCGGACCTGGTGATCCTGGACGTCGGCTTGCCGAAGATGAGCGGTCTGCAGGCCTGCCAGCAGTTGCGTGCCGAGGGCGACCGGGTGCCCATCATCCTGCTCACCGCCCGCACCGAGGAGATCGACCGCGTGCTCGGCCTGGAGATGGGCGCCGACGACTACCTGGGCAAGCCGTTCTCGGCCCGCGAGCTGCTCGCGCGCGTGCGGGCCGTGCTGCGCCGCGCGGGCGGCGCGCCGGGCACGCCGGTGGGCCACGCGGTGCCGGTGCGCATCGGCGAGTTCCACTTTGTCGCCGCGTCGCGCAGCCTGCACCGCGGCGACGACGCGGTGCGCGTGCTGAGCAGCATCGAATACGCGCTGCTCGCCGAACTGGTGCTGAACCCGGGTGTCGCGATCTCGCGCGAGCGGCTGCTTGCGGCGTCGCACGGCCGTGGCGAAACCCTGCTGCTGCGGACCGTGGACACCGCGATCATGCGGCTGCGTCGCCTTGTCGAGCCCGACCCGGCCGAGCCGCGCTACCTGCAGACCGTGCGTGGCCACGGCTACATGTTCGTGCCCCATGTCGAGGCCCGCGGGTGATCCGGGCGTCGCGGTTCGCGCGAGTCCTGCCGCGTTCGCTGGTCGGCCGCTTCACGCTGCTGGTGGCGGCCGTCGGCGTGCTGTCGCTGGCGCTGCACATGGGCGTCATGGCCCTGTGGATGCAGTCGCTTTCGGGCGACATGACCCGTGCCGTGGCCGGGCGCGTGATGCTGGCGCGACAGATGCTCGAACGCGAACCGGTGGCCGGGCGCGACGCGCTGGCCGCAGCGTTGGTGCAGCCGCATTTCGCGCTGCAACGACGGACCGAGCCCGCCGACGAAGGCCGGCGCCATCTGCCACCGCCGATGCAGACGACGTTCGACGCGCTGCGCGAACTCGTCGGGCCGGACGTTCGCGTCTCGTTGCCGGCCGAGTCGATCAGCCTCGGCCGTCCCGGCGAGGGCGGCATCCTGCGCTTCGACTTCCTGCTGTCCAACGGCGAACCCTGGCGCGCCGCGACCCGGCTGGAGCCGCCCGTCGCCGCGCTGCTGGGCACCGGCCTTGGCTGGTTGTTGCTGGTCGCGCTGGCGGTGTTTGCCGCGTTGGCGCTGGGCGCTCGCTTCATCGCCCGGCCGCTGGCGCAGCTGGCGGCGCGGCTCGAGGCCCAGGGCGCCACCTTGCAGGCGCTGCCGCCACCGCGTGGGGGTGCCAGCGAGCTGCACACGCTGACGCAGTCGTTCAACCGCCTGGTCGCAGCCGTGCACCGGGCGGAGGGCGACCGCCAGCACCTGCTGGCCGGGGTGAGCCACGACCTGCGGACGCCTTTGGCGCGGCTGCGGCTTCGCATCGAGACCCAGCTCGACGATTCGCAGCATCAACCGCTGTCCAATGCCTTGCTGGCCGATGTCGACGCCATCGAACGCATCGTCGCTCAGTTCCTGGCCTATGTGCAGGGGGAGTCCGGCGCCGCGGCGCTGGGTGCGCCCGACGTCGTGGCCGAGCTGCTGCGTCAGGCCGTGGGCGCGCGTGTCGAGCAGGGGTTCGACGTGCGGGTCGGCGAGATCGACCCCCCGGTCCAGGCTTGCTTGCTGCCGGATCTGGCGGTGCAGCGGGTGCTCGGCAACCTGATCGACAACGCACTGGCGCACGGCCGCGCGCCGGTGGTCGTGGGCCTGCGGCAACAGCAAGCCGCGACCGGACTCGAAGGTGTGCTGTCGGTTGCCGATACCGGCGCTGGCATGACGGCCGATGAGTTCGAGCGTGCGCGCCTGCCCTTCGTGCGGCTGGCGCCTGAAGCGGCGGCCCACGGCCATTGCGGCCTGGGCCTGGCCATCGTGGCGCAGATCGCACGCCAGCTCGGTGGGCGCCTCGAGTGCCGACCTCCCGGTGGCGGGACGCCGCCGGGTTTTGCCATCGAGTTCGTCTGGCCGCTGCCGGGAGCGGGCAGGCCGCCAGCGGCCGCGGACGAGGAACGCCGTTGACGCATGCCTCTGTGACGCGGATCGAGCCAGGGCGGCCGGCTCGGGGGCTCAGGCCAGCAGCGACAGGCGTTGCCCGCTGGGGTCGTCGCTGGCGGCGTCGGACGTCCTGGCCTCGTGCTGGCCGTAGCTCGACTGCAGCGCGTCCAGCATCACCTTCAGCGCGTCTTGCTGCGCGCTCTGGGCGGTGCTGCCAGCGCCTGAAGCTCCGCTGCTGGCGCCCATGCCGCCAAAGCTGGCGAGCGTGCCGCCATGGCCTTCCATCAGGGCCTTCAAGCCCTGTTCGAGCTCGGACTGCGCAAGCTCGCCATTGCCGTCGCTGTCGAGCTTGGCAAAGGCCTCGGCCTGCTGGGCCTCGCTGACCTTGCCGGCGCCGGCCTGACCCATCGGGCCCTGGCTCATCAGGGTCGTGAACTCGCTGCGGTCCAAGCCGCCCGAGGCATTGCCGTCGGCGCGCTCGAACATCCGCGCCTTCATCTGCTGCATCTGTTCCATGTTGGGCATGCGGCCCATGCCGCCCATGCCCCCTGCACCGCTTCCGATTCCTGAAATCACGTCGATCTCCTGGTGAACAGGAGCTTCGGCAACGCCCCATGCGCTGCCAGGGCTCCTGGGGCGGCATGCTCCCGCCGCAGCGCCGCGTGCAGCGGGTCGAACAATGGTGGGTTCGAGGCGACCGTGGCGTCGGATGACGGCGATGTCATCGAATCGCCGACCCGAGACACGTCAGGTTCAGCCCTCGGCCAGCATCCAGCGCGCCGCCTTCTCCGCGATCATCAGCGTGGGGCTGTTGGTGTTGCCGCTGGTGATGGTCGGCATGACGCTGGCGTCGACGACACGCAGTCCGGCGACGCCGCGCACCCGCAGCCGGGCGTCGACCACCGCCTGCAGATCGTCGGCGCGGCCCATCCTGGCGGTGCCGACGGGGTGGAAGATCGTGGTCGCGATGTCGCCGGCCAGTCGCGCGAGTTCGTCGTCGCTGCGGTACTGCACGCCGGGCTTGAACTCCTCCGGCGCGAAACGCGCGAGCGCCGGCTGGGCCACGATGCGGCGCGTCAGGCGCAGCGAGTCGGCCGCGACCTGCCGGTCTGCGGGCGTGCTCAGGTAGTGGGGCGCGATCGCCGGCGCGTCCTCGAAGCGCGGGCTGCGGATGTGCACCGTGCCGCGGCTCGTGGGGTTGAGGTTGCATACGCTGGCGGTGAAGGCCGGGAAGTCGTGCAAGGGCTGGCCGAACGCCGGCAGGCTCAGCGGCTGGACATGGAACTGCAGGTTGGCGTGTTCGCGCCGGGTGTCGCTCCTGGCAAACGCGCCGAGCTGCGACGGCGCCATGCTCATCGGTCCGCTGCGATTGAAGGCGTACTCGAGCGCGATCGCGGCCTTGCCGAGCAGCGAGTTGGCCAGGGTGTTGAGCGTTCGTGCACCCTGGACCTTGAAGACGGCTCGGATCTGCAGGTGATCCTGAAGGTTGGCGCCGACGCCGGGCAGGTCGGCCTGCACCGCGATGCCCTGTGACCGCAGCAGCGCGGCCGGCCCCAGGCCCGACAGTTGCAGCAGCTGCGGTGTGCCGATCGCGCCCGCACACAGGGCCAGCTCGCGCCGCGCGCCAACGGCGATGCGCTCGCCGCCGCGCACCACCTCGACCCCGGTGCAGCGCAAGGCACCTGTGGCATCGCGTTCCAGGACCAGGCGGCTGGCCCGCGCGTGGGTCCAGACCACGAGGTTGGGCCGCTGCCGGGCGACCGGGCGCAGGAACGCCTTGCTCGTGTTCCAGCGCCAGCCGCGTTTCTGGTTGACCTCGAAGTAGCCGACGCCCTCGTTGTTGCCGCGGTTGAAGTCCTGGCTGGCCGGCAGCCCGGCCTGCTGGGCCGCCTGTGCAAAGGCGTCCAGGATCTCCCAGCGCAGGCGCTGCTTCTCGACCCGCCACTCGCCGCCCGCGCCGTGCCACAGCGCGGCGTCGCGGTCGGCCGACCCGCCGTCCAGCGCGTGGTGGCTCTCGTGCACCATGAAGTCCGGCAGCACCTTGGACCAGCGCCAGTCGTCGCTGCCGGTCGCATCGGCCCAGTCGTCGTAGTCCCGCGCCTGGCCGCGCATGTAGATCATCCCGTTGATGCTGGAACAGCCGCCCAGCACCTTGCCGCGTGGGTAGATCAGCGCGCGGCCGTTGAGCCCGGCGTCGGGCTCGGTCCGGTAGCGCCAGTCGGTGCGCGGGTTGTCGATGCAGTAGAGGTAGCCGACCGGAATGTGGATCCAGGCGTAGTTGTCACGCCCGCCGGCCTCCAGCAACAGGACACGTCGCTTCGGGTCGGCGCTCAGGCGGTTGGCCAGCAGCGCGCCGGCCGTACCGGCGCCGACGACCACATGGTCGAACTCCAGCATCTCCAGCCTCGACGGGCCGACGCTCAGCGGGCCACCGGCATCGCGAACTCGGCGCCCTTGGCGATGCTGTCGGGCCAGCGCTGCATCACGCTCTTCTGCCGGGTGTAGAAGCGCACACCCTCCTCGCCGTAGGCATGCATGTCGCCAAACAGGCTGCGTTTCCAGCCGCCAAAGCCGTGCCAGGCCATCGGCACCGGGATCGGCACGTTGACGCCGACCATGCCCACCTGCACCCGCCGCGCGAACTCGCGTGCGACGCCGCCGTCGCGGGTGTACAGACTCACGCCATTGGCGTACTCGTGGCCGTGCACGACGGCCAGCGCCTCTTCGAAGCTGGCCACGCGCACGCAGGCCAGCACCGGACCGAACAGTTCCTCGCGGTGCACCCCCATGCCCGGTCGCACCTGGTCCAGCACCGTCGCACCGAGGAAGAAGCCGCCCTCGTGTCCCGCCACCGACAGGCCGCGGCCATCGACCACCGGCACCGCGCCTTCGGCGATGCCGCGCCCGATGCCGTCGACGATGCGCTGACGCGCGGCGGCACTGATGATCGGTCCCATCTCGACACCCGCGGCGAGGCCCGAACCGATCTTCAAGGTTCGCGCCCGCTCGGCCAGCCGCGGCAGCACGGCGTCGGCTGCCGTGCCGACGAGCACCGCGACGCTGATCGCCATGCAGCGCTCGCCGGCCGAGCCGAAGGCGGCGCCGATCAGCGCATCGACGGCCTGGCCGATGTCGGCGTCGGGCATCACGATCAGGTGGTTCTTGGCGCCACCCAGGGCCTGCACGCGCTTGCCGTGGCGGGCACCGGTTTCGTAGATGGACTGCGCCACTGGCGTCGAACCGACAAACGAGACCGCAGCCACGTCCGGGTGCTCGAGCAGGGCATCGACGGCGACCTTGTCGCCCTGCACGACGTTGAAGACGCCGGCCGGGAAGCCGGCCTCCCGCATCAGCTCGGCCGCCAGGAGCGTCGGGCTCGGGTCCAGCGGGCTGGGCTTGAGCACGAAGGTGTTGCCTGCAGCGATGGCCACCGGGTACATCCAGGCCGGCACCATGACCGGAAAGTTGAACGGCGTGATGCCGGCGACCACGCCCAGAGGCTGGCGCATCGTCCAGTTGTCGATGCCGGTGGAGACCTGCTCAGTGTGGTCACCCTTCAGCAACTGCGGCATGCCGCAGGCGAATTCGATGACGTCGATGGCCCGTTCGACCTCGCCCTGGGCGTCGTTGAAGACCTTGCCGTGCTCCAGCGTGATGGCGCGCGCCAAGGCGTCCTTGTGTTGGTTGACGAGGCCGAGGAAGCGGTTCATCAGGCGCGCGCGGCGAATCGGCGGGGTTTCGGCCCAGGCCGGGAATGCGGCCTTGGCGGCGGCCACTGCCGCGGACACGTCGTCGGCGTTGGACAGCACCACTTCGCCACTGATGGCGCCCGTGGCGGGGTCGAACACCGCCTGGCGGCGTGTGCTCGTGGCTGTGGCCGGGGCACCGGCGATGTGGTTGCCGATCTGGCTCAGGCTGCAGGTTTGTTCGGGGCTGTGCATCGGGGGGTCTCCGGCGGGGTGCTGGGCGGCGATTTCACCACTGCGGCCACAATGGCAGGATGGTTCGCCAACGCACGCTCAAGTCGATCACGCGCGCGGTCGGGCTCGGGGTTCACAGTGGCCAGAGGGTCGAGTTGACGCTGCATCCCGCGCCCCCCGGGCACGGCATCGTATTCCGCCGCACCGACCTGCCGACACCGGTGGAGATTCCGGTGCGTGTCGACACCGTCAGCGACACCCGCATGGCGACCACGATCAGCCCGGGCGGCGACCCCGGTGCCCCGCGCGTGCAGACCATCGAGCACCTGCTGTCGGCGGTCGCCGGCCTGGGCCTGGACAACCTGACCATCGACATCAGCGGCGAGGAGGTCCCGGTGCTTGACGGCAGTGCGGCGAGCTTCGTCTTTCTGCTGCAAAGCGCCGGCATCGTCCTGCAGGACGCGGCCAAGCGCTTTGTGCGCGTCAAGAAACCGGTCGAGCTGCGCGAAGGCGAGGGTGCGCAGCTGAAGTGGGCGCGCCTGGAGCCGCATCACGGCTACAAGCTCGCCTTCGAGATCGAGTTCAACCACCCGGCACTCGACGCCACCGGCCAGCGCTACGAGTTCGATTTCGACCACGGCCAGTACAAGCGCGACATCGCACGTGCGCGCACCTTCGGCTTCAGCAAGGACGTCGACACGATGCGCGCGCGCGGCCTGGGCCTGGGGGGCAGCATGGACAACGTGATCGTCATCGACGACAACCGCGTGCTCAATGCCGAGGGGCTGCGCTACGACGACGAGTTCGTCAAGCACAAGATCCTCGACGCCATCGGCGACATGATGGTGCTCGGCCGCCCGTTGCTGGCCGCGTACACCGCATTCAAGGGGGGCCATGCGCTGAACAACCGCCTGCTGCGCAAGCTGCTCGCCGACCGCGACGCCTGGGAGGAGGTGAGCTTCGACCACGACGCCGACGCCCCGCGAGGCCTGGCTGAACTGGCTCCGGCATGGTGAGCGCGCCGACCGCGATCCGCAGCCTGGACGCGCACGACGCCGCGGCCTACCAGGCCCTGCGCCTGCAAGGCCTGCGCGAGTGTCCGGAGGCCTTTGCCTCCAGCAGCGAAGAAGAAGAACCGCTGCCGCTGGTCGCCGTGGCCGAGCGACTGCGGCCGCGTGCCGAGGCCATCGTGTTGGGCGGGTTCGCGGCTCGGCCCGATGGCGAGGCCCTGGTCGGCATCGTCGGCCTTGGCCGCGAGACGATGCGAAAGCTCGCCCACAAAGGCTGGATCTGGGGCGTCTATGTCGCCCCCGAGGCGCGCCGCGACGGCCTGGCCGGACGGCTGCTGCAGCACGCGCTGGGACACGCCGCCACGGCCTGGGGCCTGCGTCAGGTCAACCTGGGCGTCAACACCCGCAACGCCGCTGCCCAGGCGCTGTACCGCAAGCTCGGCTTCGAGTCCTATGGCCTGGAGCGCGGATTCCTGCTCCTGAATGGCGAACTGCACGACGAGCACCAGATGGTCAAGGTGCTGGCATGACCGCCTTTCGAATCATCATCGCCATGTTGCTGGTGGCGGGCCTGTTGTGCTTTGCGATGTACGTCGGCACCAGCGACGTGCGCTGGCGCCAGCGCGGCGTCCTCATCGTCAAGTGGACCGTGATTGCCGGGCTGGGCTTCTTTGCCGTGGTGATCCTCGAGCGGCTGGCGCGCGCCTTGTAGCGCTGCCGCTGCTGCCGTCCTTCAGCCCGCGAGCGCGCGCTCGACGGCTGCCGTCAGCGTCGGGCTTTCGGGCGCGACGTCGCTGGCAAAGCTCAGCACGGTGCTGGCGCGGCGGTCGATCAGGTACTTGTGGAAGTTCCAGCGCGGCGCCTGGCCGGTCAGGCGCGCCAGTTCGCGGTGCAGCGGGTTGGCCTGCGGGCCGATGACGTCGGACTTGGCGAACATCGGAAACCTGACGCCGAAGGTGTTGAAGCAGAACGCCGCGATCTGCTCGTTGCTGCCCGGCTCCTGGGCCCCGAAGTTGTTCGCCGGAAACCCCAGTACCACCAAGCCACGCGACGCAAAGCGCGCGTGCAGCTTCTCAAGTCCTTCGTACTGAGGCGTGTAGCCGCAGCGGCTGGCCGTGTTGACGACCAGCAGCACACGTCCGGCGTACTGGCACAGCGACTGCGGTGCGTCGTCCTGCAGGCGGTTGAATCGGTGGTTCAGCAGCGCCGGGCAGGCGTTCGTCTGCCCCCAGGTGCCACGCGGCGCGAGCAGGGTCGCGGCCAGCGGCAGCGAGGCGGCGGTCGCGAGGACGCGGCGACGCGTGAACCGAGTGGGGCTGGAGGTGTTCATGGTGCGCACTTTCGACTTCTGGACGGGTGGGTCGGAATCAGCGCCCGCGCGGGCCCTCGCCAGCCGCAGTGGCCTGCCTTTCGGCAAATGTCACGTCCAGGGTCATCGTCTCGCTGCCACGCAGCAGTTGCACCGGCACGCGCGTGCCAGGCTTGAGCAGGCCGATGGCGGCGAACAGGCCGCCGATGTTGGCCACGTCCTGGTCGGCGACGCGCGTCACCACGTCACCCGGACGGATGCCGGCGGCAGCGGCAGGGCCGCCCTGAAGCACGCCCGTGATGAGCACGCCGTTTCGCGTCGGCAGGTTCAGCGCCTGCGCCATCTCGGGCGTGATGTCGCTGGGCTGCACGCCCAGCCAGCCGCGCTTGACTTGACCACTCTCGATCAGCTGCTCCATCACGTGGCGCGCGATCTCCACCGGGACGGCGAATCCGATGCCCAGGTTGCCGCCGCTGCGCGAGAAGATCGCGGTGTTGATGCCGACCAGCGCGCCGTTGGCGTCGACCAGCGCGCCACCGGAATTGCCCGGGTTGATGGCAGCGTCGGTCTGGATGAAGTTCTGGAAGCGCGACGCCTGGAAGCGGTTGCGGTCCAACGCGCTGACGATGCCGGCCGTCACCGTCTGGCCGACATTGAACGGGTTGCCGATGGCGAGCACCGCGTCGCCCACCTGCAGCGCCTGCGCCTGGCCGAGCGTGACCACCGGCAGGTCGGGCAGGTCGATCTTCAGCAGCGCGATGTCGGTCTCCGGGTCGCTGCCGACCAGGCGGGCCCGCGTGGCGCGGCCGTCAACGAGCTGGAGTTCGATTTCCACCGCGCCGTCGATGACGTGGTGGTTGGTCAGCACGTAGCCCTCGGGCGACACGATCACGGCCGAGCCCAGGCCGAGCTGCTGACGCCCGCCTTCAGGCCCCTGCGGCATCCTGTCGCCGAAGAAGAAGCGGAACCGCGGGTCGTCGGCGTGCGGGTTGCGCACCATCTTGGTGGCGGTGATGCTGGCGACTGCCGGCGCCGCGCGGCGCGCGGCCAGCGTCAGGCCGGAGGTCGCGGCACTGGCGGGCGAGCCGGCGTAAACGGCCTCCCGAAGTGTCGGCTGCGGCAGCACCGACGCCACGCCACCCCCGCCCAGCCACTGCGGCTTGAAGGTCGCAACCACGAACAGTGCCGCCACCGCCACGGTGACGGCCTGCGCAAAAACGAGCCAGAGACGGCGCCCCATCGGCTTGAACCCGAGTGCAGAAGTGGACAAAGAGACCGATGCGGCGCCGCTACCATGCCCGGATGACCGAGCGCGCCACCATCGACGAAGCCCTGCAGATGCTGTTGCGGCCAGGGGAATTCAAGGATTATGGGCCGAACGGTCTGCAGGTCGAGGGTCGTGCCGAGGTCAGGCGCATCGCCTCCGGCGTGACCGCCAGCCTGGCCTTCATCGAGGCCGCGATCGCCGACGGCGCCGATACGCTGCTGGTCCACCACGGCCTGTTCTGGCGCGGCCAGGACGGGCGCCTGACCGGATGGCTGAAGCAGCGCGTGGCCTTGCTGATGGCGCACGGCGTCAACCTGTTCGCGTACCACCTGCCGCTGGATGCCCATGCCGAGCTCGGCAACAACGCCCAGTTCGGGCTGCGGCTGGGCCTGGTGGCCGATGGCCGATTTGGCGACCAAGCGCTGGGCTTCATCGGCCCATCGCCGGCCGATGTGCTCGGATGTGACGACCTGGCCTCGGTGCTTGCCAGGACCCTGGGCCGCGTGCCGGTGGTCGTCCCCGGGGACGGCCGGCCGCTGCGCCGCGCCGCCTGGTGCACCGGCGGGGCCCAGGGCTTCTTCGAGCCGGCCATTGCCGCTGGCGCAGACGTCTTCATCACCGGCGAAATCTCCGAGCCGCAAGCCCATCTGGCCCGCGAAACCGGTGTCGCCTTCCTCGCCTGCGGCCACCACGCCAGCGAGCGCTACGGTGCACCGGCCGTGGCCGCCCACATCGCCGCCCGGTTCGGTCTTGAACACCGATTCATCGAAGTGGACAACCCGGCATGACCGCCGCCGCGCCCAGGCCGCTGCTGGTCACGATGGGCGACCCGCTGGGCATCGGCCCGGAGATCGTCGCAAAGGCCTTTGCCGCGGGTGAACTCGACGATGCCGTGGTCGTCGGCAGCCCGGCCGTGCTGCGGCGCGCGCTCGCGGCCTGCGGCATCGCGCGGCCCGTGGCCACGTTGTCGGACCCTGACGCCTGGGGTCGGACGCCACCGGGCGCTTTGCCGGTGTGGCCGCCTTCGGGCTGGACGGCCGGGCGTTGCGACGCGCTGGCGACCCTGCCCTGGGGCGAGGTGAGGGCCGAAGCCGGCCAGGCCGCGCTGGATTGCATCGAGGCCGCTGTTCTGGCTGTGATGGCCGGGCGGGCGCGCGCGGTCGTGACGGCACCCGTCCACAAGGAGGCACTCTCCGCTGCCGGCTCGCCCCACCCTGGGCACACCGAGATGCTGCAAGCCCTCGCGGCCTCGCCCGGCGAGACGCCACCCCCGGTGCGCATGATGCTGGCCAACCCGGAGCTGAAGGTCGTGCTGGTCACCGTCCATCTGGCCTTGCGCCGGGCGATCGAGGCGCTGAGCATTGAAGGCATCCTCCAGACCCTGCGCATCGCCCACCGCGCGGCTGCGGGCTGGGGCCAGGCGACACCGCGCATCGCAGTGGCCGGGCTGAACCCGCATGCGGGCGAAGGCGGGCTGTTCGGCGACGAGGAGATCCGGCTCATCGCCCCGGCGATCGCGCTGGCGTGCGCCGAGGGCATCGACGCCAGCGGGCCGCATGCCCCGGACACGGTGTTCATGCGCGCCCGCCGCGGGGCCTTCGACATCGTCGTGGCGATGACCCATGACCACGGGCTGATCCCGGTCAAGTACCTCGGCGTCGAGCAGGGCGTCAACGTCACGCTCGGGCTGCCCTTCGTGCGCACCAGCCCTGACCACGGCACCGCTTTCGACATCGCCGGCCGCGGCCTGGCCGACCCGGCGAGCCTGATCGCGGCGGCGCAGATGGCACGCCGCCTGACCGCCTGAGGCCCGCGGGACTCCGCCGCGCGCCGCCGCCGGCACGCATGCACCCAGGGTCAGCGCTGCGGTACCGGCAGGCGCCGGCGCACCGCAGCCCCGAGGGCCAGGCCGCCGGCGAGCAGCATCAGGCCCGTGGCCGGCTCGGGCACGACCGTGATCGTCGTGTGGCCCTGGCCGTAGATGACCCCGCCCGTGACCAGCTGCACGCTGTAGGCGTTGCCGGGATTGAAGCTGGCGTAGGTGCCGGGCACGATCGTGGGGCTGGTCTCGGGGCCGCTGTAGATCTGCGCGCCGAAGGTCTCGAGTGCCTCGTAGGAGGTCGCCGGGCTGCCGAAGATGCCGGCGTCGAAGAAGAGGCTGATGCCACCGTCGTTGGGCGTGCTGTACAGCACCAGGTAGACCGGCTGCAGGCCCGCGACACCGTCCAGGCGGTAGTCGCTGTTCGAAAACGGCACCGTGGTCGACAGGCCGAGCGTGGGAGTCCCAGGCAAGCCGGGGATCGGAACGGGATTCGAGTCGATGGTGAATGACATCGACCAGGCGGCACCCGGTCTCGAGAAGGCCGTCACGGGTGCGGTGGCGTCGAACACGCCGTTGAGCGAGACCTGGTAGGGGACAGCCCGCGCTGGCGAGCTTGCCATCCACAAGGCGACGACCAAGGCAGCGCACGATCTGAAGAAGGTTTTCATGGGTCCGTCCTGATGGGGGTTGAGGAGCGGGCTGCGCGTTCAGCGACTTGTCTCAAGCCCGCCGCTCATCCTCGGCCATCGCCGTTGCGTCGCCGTTGCAGCGACGATCCCGGGCCGCGACCTAGAACCGGTGCCGCATGCCGATCGCGTAGGTCGTACCGTTGGCCAGGCCGGTGAACTTGTCGCTCAGGTAGATGGCGTAGACGTTGGTGCGCTTGGACAGCGCGTAGTCGTAGCCGACGGTCATGATCTTGCTGGTCCGCTCAGGGGTGGGGCCTTGCACGTCGACCTCGGACGTGCCGTAGGCGGCCAGCAACGAGCCCTTGCCAATGGGGATGGCGGCGCTCAGGTTCAGATTCGTGGTGTCCACGTCGAGGTTGGCATCGGTGCTGATGCGCCCGTACTGCAGGAACACCCGTACCACCTTGAAGTCGTAGGTGCCCCCCACCTGGTAGGCGGTCTGGTTCTGGAAGCCCGCGAAGGCCGCGATCGGCCGGCCCAAGGTGCCTTGTGACTTCACATCCTGCCAGGCTGCGGTCAGTCCCAGCCCGCCCGAGCGGTAGGTGGCATTGGCACCGAGGTTCTTGCCGCGGGACGTGGCCGCGCCCTCGCCGGCGGCGACCATGACGGTGGCCGTCAGCCCGCCGAGAGTGGGCGTGCTGTAGCCGATCGCGTTGTTCCAGCCTGAGTCGCCCACGACCGGCGTGCCGGCCGGCAGGTTGTAGTACTGGCGCACGCTCGGCGAAAAGCCGAAGGAGTCGCCAAAGGCATTGAACTGGAGCGTCGAGACCCACATCGGCGGCCCCATGCGGCCCAGCCGCACGTTGCCGAAAGCGCCGCTGAGGTTGACGTTGGCGTTGCGTGCCCAGAAGGTGTCGACATCCGCACGGCCTGCAGCGCCGGTGTCCACCCGCAGGAAGGTTTCGAGCGTGAAGCCGGCCCGCAGCCCGCCGCCCAGGTCCTCGGTGCCGCGGAACCCGATGTGGCTGGTGCTGTAGTTGCCGCTGTCCAGCCGCTTGACCTTCGGGCCGCCTGCACTCTGGAACTGGCCCGCCGAGACATCGAGCAGGCCGTAGATCTGGACCGAGGACTGGGCCCACGCGGGAGGGGTCGCCCCGAACAGGCTCAGGGCAGCCAAGGAGCAAAGGCGGGGAGCGCGACGCATCAAGGAAAACTCCGGAGTGGGTGAATGCTTGTCACGCTCCTGTAGCAATCTGTATGCCTACCCGGGTTTGGTCGTGGGGCCAGTGCCGGGCGACCAGAACGGTGCCCCGGAACCCGCTTGCTTCTCGGGCAGAACGCGATCGGTGCACCACCGTCGCGCTGCTGTGCGCGATCTTGAGGCCAGGCATCGTGGCGGTGCAGACGGCACGCCACCCGCACCGCCCGAGACTTCCGGGACTCAGCTGCGCGCCGCTGCCAGCGCCGCCAGTTGCTGCCGGGCCCGTGTGCTGGCGCGGTCCATCAGCTCGGCACTTTCGAAGGCCTTCAAGCGTCCGGTCTCGCAGAGCTTGACCAGCATGCGCTGCGTCAGCGAGATCGTCTTCTTGTGCCGTGTCCCGTGCTGGAACGCGAAGAAGCTCCGGCCCGGGCTTACGTGGACCAGCCGGACCCGGGTCCACACCCCTTCGAGCAGCATCTGGTACGGGAATCCGACCTCGACCTGATCGGCCAGCGCGCGCCCGGACGTCGCGACCGGCGCCTCAGCCGGCTGGCCTGCGGTGTCGGGTCCGGGCAGTTCGATCGGAATGTCGGCCACCGGCGGAGCGGGCACGGGGGCTGACCAGTCAACCGCGGTTTCCTTCAGCAAGCCGACCTTTTCGGCCTCGGCGGTGCTGAAGGCGGTCGCCGGCACCTCGTCGGACAGTACCGGCAGCACGGCGGCGGCGGCTTGCACTTCCTCGCGGCTGGGCAGAGGCCGTTCGAGCAGCATCTCGACCTGCCGCGCCACCAGGTTCAGGTCGAGCTGTCGCGCTGCGGCCGCCTTCAGCGCCTCGGCATGGGCCGGCATCAGGCGACCAAAGAACTCACGGCGACGTGTCTCGGGCCACTGGATCAGGTCCAGCCCTTCGGTGATGGTGGCCATCAGTCGGGGGAGATCGGCCAGGAACTGCTTTCGGTGCGCCGGCGTCGCCTTGGGCTGCACGCTCATGAACAGCTCGCGCCCTGCCGTGCGCAGACGTTGCACCTGGGGCCCGTTGTCGCCGCCGCTGGTGGGCAGGCTGCGCGCCTTGATCAGCACCTGTCCCCAGGTTGTGGCCATGAACTCGCGCACGAATTCCGGCACCGCCATCTCGCGCAGTTCGCCTTGCAGCCGCGCGGCATAGACCTGCGCCAGCCGGGCCTCGTTTTCCTTCTCGGCCAGGACTTCGTCGGCAGCGTCGGCGTCATGCAGAGCGACGCGGTTCTGCTCGGCAACGAAGCCTTCAAGATCCGCCAGCTGGGCTTCGTACAGGGCAATCTGCTCGAAGTCGCCCTCGACGACCTGCTGCACCAGCGTGCGGACCTTTGCCAGCAGGGCCTTGGCCTGGGCATCGGAAAAGTCCTCGAAGGCCGCACCGAGCGACGCGATGCGGTTGACGAAGCGGCGCACCGGGTGCTTGCGCGACGAGAAGAACGTCGGGTCGCCGAGCGCGGCGCGCAGCACTGGCAACTGCAGTCGGGCAATCTGCCGCGCCATCTGCGGCGGCACCTTCGGGTCGGCGAGGATGGCGTCGAAAAGGCTGCCGATGACGTCGATGACGAGATGGTCCAGTGGCCCGTTGCTGGCCTGGCGCAGCTCATCGCGATGGGCTTGGATCAGATTCGGCAGCGGTTGGCCCCCGCCGACCCACGCGCCCTCGTCGGCCCAACCGCCTTCGGCCGGGCCTGCCATGCCGGAGGTGCCGGCCATCGCCGCACCGCTGGGGCCGAAACCCGCGCTGTCGTGGTGGGCGATGCGCCGGATCACATGCATCAGCCCAGGGGCGACCTGACCGAGTTGCGCGCCGCCCCCGTAGCTGCCGCGCGGGCCCGATGGCGCCCAGCCGCTGCCTTGTGGCAACCCGCCGGCACGCGACGGGCCCGCACCGTGGCGACTTTCGTACATCGAACCGGGCGCGCCGTAGCCGCTGGTCGCCGGTCCGTCTGCGTGGCGGGAGGTGTCGCCTGGGGCCGGTCCGTTTCCACCGGGGCCGGGCGCCATGCCGCCACGCATCGAACGCTGGCGCAGCGTCAGGCCACGGGGCTGCACACCCCCGTGGCGCATCTCGCCGACGATCCCAGCGTAGGCCGCTGGCAGCAGAGCAGCCAGCGAGCGGCCGAGTTCGCCCGCCAGCACCTTGGCGATCTCGGGCCGGTCGCTGACGGCCGCGATGCCCTGGAACAGCGCGTGCGCCACCACCTCAGGGCGCAGCGGATTCGGCTGGGTCGGCTCAGGCTCGATGACCTCGAGCCCTGCAATGCCGGCCGCCGGGGGTGTCGGCGGCAGCAGCGAGCGCACGTAGGCGTCGAGCTCGCGCAGTTCCCACTCGCATCCGTGACCGATCTCCATCGCCAGCCGTTCGGCCGAGATCTTGTCATCCATCTCCCTGTCTTCGACCAGGCTGAAGCTTTCCCATGGCGCCATTGCGGCAGGCCCGGTGCCCTGGCCTGGGCGCTGCAGGGTCGTCGGCGGTGCCGGTGCGGCTGCCGGCGGCGCGGCATTGGCCGGGGACCTTGGTGCAAGCTCGCGGACGATGCGCTCGTCCAGGGCATCGTTGAAGCGCAAAGCGAACAGCGCCGACTTGCGGTTGAGCTCGAACTGCGCGCCGAGAAGGCCGTCCCGGGCAAATGCATTGCCAGCGGCCAAGGCAGCCAGTCCCAGGCCTTCAATGCTGCGCTCGACCGCCTGGCGGGCGGCCAGCTTGAGGCTCTGGACGGCCGCTTCCAGCGGCGCGGGCAGGCGGTGAACGGGGTTCGGCTTCATTCGTCCGGTCAAGGGGTCTGCCGAGTATGCGACACGCCCTCAATCCCCATGCCCGATGCAGCGGGCAGAAAGCCGGCCTTATTGTCGGGCCGGCAGTCGCCTTCAGCGCGCCTTCAGAGCGTCACGGATCTCGCGCAGCAGGACCACGTCCTCGGGCGTCGGTGCGGGCGGCGCCGGGGCCGGTGCGGCCTCGCGCTTCAACCGGTTCATCTGCTTGACCATCATGAAGATGATGAAGGCCAGGATGATGAAGTTCAGCAAGATGGTGATGAAGCTGCCATAGGCGAAGACAGCGCCGAGCTTCTTGGCCTCGACCAGGGTCAGGCCTGCGGCCTGACCGGCCAGGCCGATGTAGTAGTTCGTGAAGTCAAGGCCGCCGAAGATCTTGCTGACGATGGGCATGATCAGATCGCCGACGACCGAGTCGACGATCTTTCCGAAGGCGCCGCCGATGATCACGCCGACGGCGAGATCCATGACATTGCCCTTGAGAGCGAATTCCTTGAATTCGGACGTAAAGCTCATGTACCTACTCCAGTCAGGATGGTGTGGAGGCTGCGCGCTCGCGGCGTCAGCGGTCGAATTGAGGCTAGCGGCGGCCATGCAACACCGTCAAGGCGAGTCAACCCGCCCTCCGGCCGAAGACCCTGAAACAGGACCGTACAATCTGGGGTCGAACTTTCGCGACTTCATTCGTACATTCGAGAGGCATTCATGAGCCAAGCCGGTGTTGACCAGGACCGTCGAACCTGGATCGCCATCACCTGCGGTGCCGGCGCCGTGGGCGGGGTGGCCACCGCGATTCCGTTCGTCAGCACGTTTGCGCCTTCAGAGCGCGCCCGTGCCGCCGGAGCGCCAGTGGAAGTGGACATCGGCAGCATCGCGCCAGGCGAGAAGCTGACCGTCGAGTGGCGGGGCAAGCCGGTGTGGATCGTGCGTCGTACGCCCGAGCAGATCAAGGCGCTCGAAAGCACCGAAGCCAAGGTCGCAGATCCCAAGTCCTTGCGCACGCAGTACCCGACACCCGAGTACGCCAAGAACCCGCACCGCTCGATCAAGCCGGAGTTCTTCGTGGGCGTCGGCATCTGCTCGCACCTGGGCTGCAGCCCGAGCGACCGGTTCGCCCCTGGGGCCCAGCCTTCGCTGCCCGACGACTGGGCCGGCGGCTTTCTCTGCCCCTGCCATGGCTCGACGTTCGACATGGCGGGCCGCGTCTTCAAGAACATGCCGGCGCCCGACAACCTCGAGGTGCCGCCGCACATGTACCTTTCCGAGACTCGCCTGATCATCGGCGAGGACAAGAAGGCCTGACCGCGCGGCCCGTGGCTGCCAGCCCGCGCCTGGGCCGGCGGCTGCCGCGATTGCAGGACAGCAAAACCCCGTTCATCGAGGTCAGGACAGATGGCTGAATTCAAGGAAGCTCCCGCAGGAGCGTCGGTGGTGCAACAGGGCACGGTGTGGCTGGAGAACCGGTTTCCGACCGCTT
This sequence comes from Rubrivivax sp., assembly GCA_021297985.1. GTDB lineage: Bacteria > Pseudomonadota > Gammaproteobacteria > Burkholderiales > Burkholderiaceae_C > Rubrivivax. Next base: position 18,633 of record JAJTGU010000099.1, on the reverse strand, counting down.
TCGAGGCCTATCGCGTCCACCTGTCCGAGTACTACGCGCCGAAGAACTTCAACTGGATGTACTTCTTCGGTTCACTGGCACTGCTGGTGCTGGTGATCCAGATCGTCACCGGGATCTTCCTGGTGATGCACTACAAGCCCGACGCGGCAAAGGCCTTCGAGTCGGTCGAGTACATCATGCGCGACGTGCCCTGGGGCTGGTTGGTGCGCTACATGCACTCGACGGGCGCGAGCGCCTTCTTTGTCGTCGTGTACCTGCACATGTTCCGCGGCATGATCTACGGCAGCTACAAGAAACCACGCGAACTGGTCTGGGTGTTCGGCTGCGCGATCTTCCTGTGCCTGATGGCCGAGGCCTTCATGGGCTACCTGCTGCCCTGGGGTCAGATGAGCTACTGGGGTGCCCAGGTCATCATCAACCTGTTCGCCGCCGTGCCCTTTGTCGGCCCGGACCTCGCGATCCTGATCCGCGGCGATTTCGTCGTCGGCGACGCCACGCTGAACCGCTTCTTCAGCTTCCACGTCATTGCCGTGCCGCTGGTCCTGATCGGCCTCGTCGTGGCCCACTTGCTGGCGCTGCACGACGTCGGTTCCAACAACCCCGACGGCATCGACATCAAGGCCAAGAAGGACGCCTCCGGCAAGCCGCTGGACGGCATCCCCTTCCACCCGTACTACACCGTTCACGACATCGTCGGCGTGTCGGTCTTCCTGATGCTGTTCTCGGCGGTCGTGTTCTTCGCCCCGACGATGGGCGGCTTCTTCCTTGAGTTCAACAACTTCATTCCTGCCGATCCGCTGAAGACGCCTGCCCACATCGCTCCGGTCTGGTACTTCACGCCGTACTACTCGATGCTGCGGGCGACCACCGACCCGATGGTCAACGTGCTGGTCGGACTCGTCGCGGCAGGTGGCCTGACCGCGATCCTGTTCGGCGGCTTCAAGACCCAGGGCAAGGTCGTGATTGCGGTTCTGGCCGTCGTCGTCGCCGGCCTGCTGAAGGCCTTCGATGCCAAGTTCTGGGGTGTGGTCGTGATGGGCGCGGCGGTGATGATCCTGTTCGTGCTGCCCTGGGTCGACCGCAGCCCGGTCCGGTCCATCCGCTATCGCCCGAACTGGAACAAGTGGCTGTACTTCGTGTTTGTCGTCAACTTCTTTGTGCTCGGCTACCTGGGCGTGCTGCCGCCTTCGGCCGGCGGTACCCTGGTCAGCCAGGTCGGCACGATCTTCTACTTCGGCTTCTTCCTGCTGATGCCGTGGTGGAGCCGGATTGGCGAGTTCAAGCCCGTACCCGACCGTGTTGTCTTCCAACCCCACTGAACGCGCTGGCCACAACACCATGAAGAAGATCCTTCTTGCCTGGCTTGCCAGCCTGTTCCTCGTCTCCACGGCCCACGCTGCCGGCGGCAGCCTCGTGCCGTGGGAGACCTTCCCGCGGGAAAAGCTCACCGACAAGGCTGCTCTGCAGAACGGAGCCCGGCTGTTTGCGAACTACTGCCTGTCGTGCCACTCGGCCAGCTTCATGCGCTGGAACCGGCTGCAGGACATCGGCCTGACCGAAGCGCAGATCAAGGACAACCTGATCTTCACCGGCGCCAAGGTGGGCGAGACGATGAAGATCGCGATGGACCCGAAGTCGGCCAAGGACTGGTTTGGCGGCGTGCCGCCAGACCTGACCCTGATCGCCCGGTCACGCGCCGGTTTCGGCATGGGCGCGAACAGCGGCGCCGACTATCTGTATACGTTCCTGCGGGGCTACTACCGCGACGAGACCAAGGCGACCGGCTGGAACAACGTCGCGTTCCCTGGCGTGGGCATGCCGCACGTGCTGTGGGAGTTGCAAGGTCCGCAGCAGGCCGTGTTCGTCGAACAGAAGGACCCCCACAACCCAGCCCACACCGTGCAGGCCTTCAAGGGCTTCGAGCCGATCGCCGCCGGTACCCGCACCCAGGCTCAGTACAACAGCGACATTGCCGACCTGGTGGCCTTTCTGGTCTGGATGGGTGAGCCGAATGCGGCCGCGCGATTCCAGCTGGGCGTCTGGGTGGTGCTGTTCCTGGGCGTGTTCACCGTGATCGCCTGGCGGCTGAACGCAGCGTTCTGGAAGGATGTGAAGTAAGCCGGGTGTGCCCCGAAGCGGTCGCCGGCCCTCTCGAGTGGCTGCGGCCGGAGCGATCCGCGCAGCGGGAGCCTTGACGAGCCCCGCTGCGTTTTGTTCTTGTCCCGTCGCACGTCCGTGCGCGATCTCTGAAGGTTTGCCCTGCCATGATGGTGCTCTACTCCGGAACGACCGATCCCTACTCGCACCGCTGCCGCTTCGTGCTGTTCGAGAAGGGCATGGACTTCGAGGTCCGGGACGTCGACGTCTTCGCCAAGCCCGAGGACATCGCATTGATGAACCCGTACAACGAGGTGCCGATCCTCGTCGAGCGCGACCTGATCCTCTACGAGTCGCACATCATCAACGAGTACATCGACGAGCGCTTCCCGCATCCACAACTGATGCCGGGCGATCCAGTGGCCCGGGCCCGGGTGCGGCTGTTCCTTTTCAACTTCGAAAAGGAGCTGTTCAGCAACGTCAACCTGCTGGAGGGCCGTGGGGTCAAGGCGACGGAGAAGCAGCTCGAGAAGGCGCGCGACCAGATCCGCGACCGACTGACCCAGCTGGCGCCGATCTTCCTGAAGAACAAGTACATGTTGGGCGACGACTTCAGCATGCTCGACGTCGCGATCGCGCCGTTGCTGTGGCGCCTGGACTACTACGGCATCGACTTCAGCAAGAACGCGGTGCCGCTGCTCAAGTACGCCGAGCGGATCTTCTCGCGTCCGGCCTACATCGAGGCGCTGACGCCATCCGAGAAGGTGATGCGCAAGTAAGTCGACCGGCCATGACCGTCGCCTCCGCCGACAACCAGGGCAGCTCGACGCGGCCGTATCTGCTGCGCGCGCTGCATGACTGGTGCACCGACAACGGCTTCACGCCCTACGTCGCCGTGTACGTCGACGGCACGGTGCAGGTGCCGATGGAGTACGTGAAGAACAACGAGATCGTGCTCAACATCGGATTCGAGGCGACCTCGGGCCTGAAGCTCGGCAACGAGTGGATCGAGTTCCGCGCCCGCTTCGGTGGGGTGCCTCGCGACATCGTCGTGCCGATCGACCATGTGGTCGCGATCTACGCCCGTGAAAACGGCCAGGGCATGGCCTTCCCGGTGCCCAGCGCCAGCGGGGTCGAACCACCGCTGGCGTCGGTTGCCGCCACGCCGGCCCCGGGTGGCGAAGGCGGCCCCGCCGCTCCTGCCGCTGCTCCGGCAGCCACCCGCGGCGGTGCGCGAACCGGCTTGCGCCTCGCCGCCCGCGATGGCGCCGAGGCGGCCCCCTCGGAGGCCGGAGAGCCTGCGCCCGGCCGTTCCACCGGCGCCGAGGCTCCAGATCCACCGCCCGAGCCCCCGGCTCCGCCGCGGCCGACCCTCAAGCGCGTCAAGTGACGCTTCGCCCTCGGCCTACACTTTCAGTCCTCCTGGTCGGCCGGCTTAGCTCAGTTGGTAGAGCACCCGCCTTGTAAGCGGAAGGTCGTCGGTTCGATTCCGACAGCCGGCACCACCCGCCACCCCCTCACCGCTGCCGCTGCATGTCGTTCGAACAGGCCCGCGACCTCTTTCTCGAAGGCCTGGCGGCCTTGCAGCGAGGCGAACTGGACCTTGCGGACACGCGCTTCGTTGCTTCTCTCGAAAAGCTGCCGGGACGGCCTTCGACCCTGATGAACCTGGGCGCCGTGCGCGTCGCGCGCGGCCGGCCTGACGAGGCCCTGCCGGTGCTCGATGAACTGCTGGCGCTGGAGCCTGACAACGCAGAGGCCTGGGGACACCGTGGCACGGCGCTGGCCGCGCTGGACCGGCACGCCGACGCCGTGGCGGCGTTTGATCGGGTGCTGGCGCTGTTGCCGCAACGACCGGCGGCGCTGTTCCAGCGCGCGTCGAGCCTGCAGGTGCTGGGCCGTGTCGACGAGGCCCTTGAAGGCTTTGCCGCCGTCACGTACGCTATGCCGACCGCCCACCTGGCCTGGACGCAGCGCGGCGGCATCCTCAAGGACATGGGCCGCCTGGCTGAAGCCGCCGAGTGCTTCCGCCAGGCGCTGGCGCATGGCGGTGATGCCGAACTCAACCGCTACTTCCTGGCATCGGTTCAAGCCGCCGAGGGCGACATGCCGGCCGGCGCGCCGCGCGCCTATGTCCAGGGCCTGTTCGACAGCTATGCCGACAGCTTTGACCAGCACCTCGTCGACCGGCTGGGTTACCGCACCCCGCAGTTGCTCGCGTCGATGCTGCCGGAGGATGGACCCGTCGGCGCCGTGCTCGACCTGGGCTGCGGCACCGGGTTGATGGCGCCGTTGCTGGCCGACCGCGCCCGCTTCATCGACGGCGTCGATCTGTCGTCGGCCATGCTGGCCAAGGCTGGCGCACTCGGCCGGTACCGCCACCTGCACCATGGCGACGTGGCCGAGTTCATGGCCCGGACGACCGAGCGCTATGGCCTGGTCGTGGCAGCCGATGTGTTCGTCTACGTCGGCGACCTCGCAGCCGTGCTGGCCGGGGCGGCGCGGGTGCTGGAGCCGGGGGGCAGGTTGCTGTTCTCGGTCGAGGAGGCCGATGCCGGCCAGGTGCTCCAGCTGCGCGCCAGCTCCCGCTTCGCCCACGGCGTCGATGCCGTGGTGACCCTTGCTCAGGCGCACGGCCTGGTGCTGAAGGCCTTGAACCGGGCGACGCTGCGCCACGACCAGGGGCGCGCGATCGGCGGTGCGATGCTGCTGTTGCAGGCGGGCGGCTGATCGATCGAGGCCCGGTTCGCGCTCAGCGCGGCCGAGCGACCTTGACCTTCAGCTCCCGGGGCGGATGTCCCGCCGCGGTGAGTGCGGCTTCGACGTCCGGCAGCCGATGGCGCAGCTTGGCGGCCGCGGCACTGTGGGGAACCAGCAGGATCCATCGCGTGTCGTCAAGCGGCCCGGCCTGCACCAGGTCGGCAAGTTCGCGGTCGAGGACCGGAACCACCGCGGACAGCCTCGCTCGCGACTGCGCCAGGCGTTGCAGCAGGCCCGCAAGTGGCTCGCTGGCGGCCAATGCATCGCCCAGGCTGCGCTGGCCGAGCGGCACAGGCATGGGGCGTCGTGCGGACGTGCTCATCGCCGGGAGTCTGGCAGAGTCCGCGTCATGCAGATCCTCTTCACCCATGGCCGGCTGGCGCGCAGCCGGGTGCTCCAGATCGCCGGCTGGCAGATCGCCTTGGCGGTCGCGCTGGGTGCGGTGATGTTGATGATGGTGTCGGGTGCGACCTATCACCTGGTCTTTCTCAAGGCCGCACGCGAGGGCTGGCCGGTGGTGGCGCCTCTGGTGCGGCTGATCGTGCGCGACGAGATCGAGCAGCGCGAGCGCTTCATGCGCGAGAACCTCGATGCGCTGGCCGAGCGCGTCGGTACCTTGCAGGCGCAGTTCGTGAAGATGCAGGCGGTCGGCGACCGGGTTGCGGGCCTGGCCGGTGTCAAGGCCGAGGAACTGGCTCCGCTGCGTCAGCCTGGCGCTGCGGCGTCGGCCGCAACGCCAGTTCGCCGAAGCGGATCCGGTGGTCCGTTCTGGCCCTGGCCGGGCGGCCCGACACGGCCCTCCCTGGCTCAGTTGCATGAAAGTGTCGGCCTGCTCGAAGCCGGGAGTCAGCAGCAATCCGATGTGTGGCTTCTGGCCGAGTCTCGCCTGCTCGAAAGCCGCCTGGTCGGCTTGCTGGTGCCCAGCATCGCGCCGGTCGACGGCACGGTCGGCTCGGGGTTCGGTTTCCGTACCGATCCGTTCACCGGACGTGCCGCGCTGCACACGGGCCTGGACTTCCCGGCCGAGATCGGGACGCCCATCGTGGCCGCTGCAGGGGGTTTGGTGAGCGCCCGGGAGTGGCATCCGGCCTACGGCCACGTGCTCGAGATCGACCATGGCAACGGCCTGGTCACCCGCTACGCGCATTGCTCGGAAATCGACGTCGCCGTCGGTGCCCTTGTCCGCAAGGGACAGAGGGTGGCCCGGGTCGGCAACTCGGGCCGGTCCACCGGGCCGCACCTGCACTTCGAGGTGCTTGTTGCCGGCGTCCCGCAGGACCCGGCGCGCTTCCTCGCCGCCGCCGCGGTGGCGCCGATGCGTGAATTTGCCCAGCGACCGGGCTTGCGACGTTGAACACCGACCCCAGGTGAGTCCTTTGGTCCCACCCCCGACTGTTAAAGTTGCGGGTTTGCCCGCGGTCCGACCCACCCCGTCTGCCCTTGCCCATGCTCCCCAAATTCCTGACCTCGATCTTCGGCAGCCGCAACGACCGCCTGCTCAAGGGCTACCGCAAGACGGTGGAACAGATCAACGCGCTGGAGCCCCAGTACCAGCAGCTCAGTGACGAGCAGATCCGCGCCAAAGCCGACGAGTTCAGGCAGCGAATCGCCGCTGGGACCAGCCTGGATGACATGCTGGTCGAGACCTTCGCGCTCGTGCGCGAGGCGGGCAAACGGACGCTGAAGATGCGTCACTTCGACGTCCAGCTGAAGGGCGGCATCGCGCTGCACCAGGGCAAGATCGCCGAGATGGGCACTGGCGAGGGCAAGACCCTCACCGCGACGCTGCCGGTGGTGCTGAACGCGCTCGGTGGCAAGGGCGTGCATGTCGTCACCGTCAACGACTACCTCGCGCGTCGCGATGCCGAATGGATGAGCCGGCTCTACGGTTTCCTCGGGCTGACGGTCGGGGTCAACGTGCCCGGCCTGTCGCGCGAGGAAAAGCAGGCCGCGTTTGCAGCCGACATCACGCACGGCACCAACAACGAGTTCGGTTTCGACTACCTGCGCGACAACATGGTCCAGGACACCCGCGACCGCGTCGCCCGGGGCCTGAACTTCGCGATCGTCGACGAGGTCGATTCGATCCTGATCGATGAAGCGCGAACGCCGCTGATCATCTCCGGCCAGGCCGAGGACCACACCGAGCTGTACGTGAAGATCAACGCCGTCGTGCCGGCGCTGACGAAGCAGATCGGCGAGGCCGACCCGCGCACCGGAGAGGGCGTGATCAAGCCCGGCGACTTCACGGTCGACGAGAAGGCGCATCAGATCTTCCTGACCGAGTCCGGCCACGAGCGGGCCGAGGAGCTTCTCGGCAAGGCTGGCCTCCTGCCTGAAGGTGCCAGCCTGTACGACCCGGCGAACATTGCGCTGATGCACCACGTCTACGCGGCGCTCCGGGCGCGCCACCTGTTCCACCGCGACCAGCACTACGTGGTCCAGAACGGCGAGGTGATCATCGTCGACGAGTTCACCGGGCGGCTGATGACGGGTCGGCGCTGGAGCGACGGCCTGCACCAGGCGGTCGAGGCCAAGGAAGGCGTGCAGATCCAGAACGAGAACCAGACCCTCGCGTCGGTGACCTTCCAGAACTACTTCCGGCTGTACGCCAAGATCGGCGGCATGACTGGCACGGCCGACACCGAGGCCTACGAGTTCCAGGAGATCTATGGCCTGGAGACGGTGGTCATCCCGCCGAACCGCCAGCGCGTGCGCAAGGACGCCAATGACCTGATCTACAAGACCGCACGCGAGAAGTACGACGCGGTGGTGGCCGACGTGCGTGACTGCTACGAACGTGGCCAGCCGGTGCTGGTGGGTACGACGTCGATCGAGAACTCGGAGATCGTCTCCAAGCTGCTGCAGGACGCCAAGCTGCCGCACCAGGTGCTCAATGCCAAGCAGCACGCCAAGGAGGCCGAGATCATCGCCCAGGCCGGCCGGCCCAAGATGGTCACGATCGCGACCAACATGGCCGGCCGCGGCACCGACATCGTGCTCGGTGGCAACGTCGAGAAGCAGATCCAGTTCCTGGAGGCCGATGCCACCTTGTCTGATGCCGACCGCCAGATGCGGGCACAGAAGCTCAAGGACGAATGGCAAGGCCTGCACGAGCAGGTCAAGGCCGCCGGCGGCCTGCGCATCGTTGCGACCGAGCGCCACGAGAGCCGGCGCATCGACAACCAGCTGCGCGGGCGTTCCGGCCGTCAGGGCGACCCGGGTGCGAGCCGCTTCTATCTGAGCCTCGACGACTCGCTGATGCGCATCTTCGCCGGGGACCGCGTCCGCGCGATCATGGACCGCCTGAAGATGCCCGAGGGCGAAGCGATCGAGGCCGGCATCGTCAACAAGAGCATCGAGAACGCCCAGCGCAAGGTCGAGGCGCGCAACTTCGACGTGCGCAAACAGCTGCTCGAGTACGACGACGTCTCCAACGACCAGCGCAAGGTCATCTACCAGCAGCGCAACGACATCCTCGAAGCGGCCTCGCTCGAGCCGATCATCGCCAATCTGCGTCGAGGCGCGCTGACCGATCTGGTGCGCGACCATGTGCCGGCCGAGACGCTCGAAGAGCAGTGGGACCTGCCGACCCTGGAGCGCGTGTTGAAGGACGATTGGCAGCTCGACTTGCCGCTGGTCGCCGACATGGAGGGCGCGGAGTCGGTCACCGACGAGGACATCCTCGAGAAGGTCTTGAAGGCCGCCGACGCGCACTTCCAGGCCAAGATCGACGCGGTCGGCGTCGAGCAGTTCACGCCGTTCATGCGCGCGGTGCTGTTGCAGACCATTGACAGCCGCTGGCGCGAGCACCTTGCGGCGCTGGACTACCTGCGCCAGGGCATCCACCTGCGCGGCTACGCCCAGAAGAACCCGAAGCAGGAGTACAAGCGCGAAGCCTTCGAGCTGTTCTCTCAACTGCTGGCCTCCGTCAAGAACGAGGTCTCGCGGCTGTTGATGACCGTGCGCATCCAGACCCAGGAACAGGCTGCCGAAGCCGCCCTGGCCGCCGAGGCCCAGGCTCGCCAGTTCTCCAACGTCGCCTACACCCACCCGAACGAAGACGGCAGCGTCTCCACCGATCCCGACCCGGCCACGTTCGCAGCCGAAGCCGCCCGCTTGCCCAAGGTCGGCCGCAACGACCCCTGCCCCTGCGGCAGCGGCAAGAAGTACAAGAACTGCCACGGCAGGCTGGCCTGAGGCGACCCGGGCCAACGACCCGGCCCGGGTCGGGTTCGAACCGGTCGCGTGCGGATCCGCTTGCTGCGCACAATCGGACCCATGTCCGATCCGGCCGATCCGCGCCTGAAGCTGCCTGTCGCGATGGCCGACGACCAGCTGAGCATGCTGGCGATGCTGATCGAGCACACCGAGCAGGGCGTCTGGACGATCGACAACGAACTGCGCACCACCAACGCGAACCCGGCGATGTGTCGCATGCTGGGCACGACGCGCGAGGCGATGCTCGGGCTGACGATCTACGACTTCGTCGACCCCGAGAACCAGGCCGTGTTTCGCGCGGCGGTGGCCAGGCGCGCGGCGGGTGAGGCCGGCAGCTACGAGGTGACCCTGCGCCGGGCCGACGGCGAACCGGTCTACTGCTACAACAACGCGACGCCACTGGTCGACGCGCAAGGCCGAAAGGTGGGTGCGGTCGGGCTGTTTTCCGACATCACCCGGCTCAAGCTCGCCCAGCAGCAGATTCGGCACACCAGCGAATTGCTGGCCCAGAAGTCCCGGATGCTCGAGGCGACGCTGGATGCTCTCGACCAGGGTGTGCTGAGCGTCGGTTCCGATGGTCGCGTCAACGCCTGGAACCGACGCTACCTCGAGCTGCTGGGTTTGCCGGAAGCCTTTGTGCAGGGCCGGCCGACCCTGGTGGACTTGCGCCGCTACCAGGTCGAGCATGGTCTCTTCATGGGTGACGACAACGGTGACGATGCCTGGCAGCAGCGCCTGGCGGCGCGGCGCTACCAGCGCCGGATGGCCGATGGCCGGCTGATCGAAGTGCAGGCCTTTCCTGCGGCCGACGGCAGCCTGGTCCGCACCTACAGCGACATCACCGAACAGATGGCCGCCGATGGCGCGCTGCGGGCGGCCAAGGACGAAGCCGAGCGCGCGAACCGGACCAAGTCCGAGTTCCTGTCGCGCATGTCTCACGAGCTGCGCACGCCGCTGAATGCGGTTCTGGGCTTCGCCCAGCTGCTGGACGGCGACGCCGGCGATCCGCTTTCGCCCGGTCAGCGCGCACGAGTGCAGGAGCTGATGCGCGGCGGACGTCATCTTCTGCGGTTGATCAACGATGTGCTCGACATCGCTCGCATCGAGGCCGGCACCTTGAAGCTCCGGCTTGAGTCCGTGGACGTGCCGCTTCTGGTCGATGACTGCCTGCGCCTGGTGCAACCGATGGCCGATGCCGTGAACATCCGGCTGTCGCTACGGCCCGGCCCTGCCGCTGCGGCGCGGGTCAGGGCCGATGCGACGCGTCTGAAGCAGGTTCTGCTGAACCTGCTGTCGAATGCGATCAAGTACAACCGGCCGGGTGGCCAGGTCGAGGTCGCGTGGCAGCTCGACGTGGCGGGCGGTGTGCGCCTGGACGTGGTCGACACCGGGCCCGGACTTGGCGCGGCGCAGGTCGAGCGCCTGTTCCAGGCCTTCGAGCGGCTCGATGCCGCGCAAGGCGCGGTCGAAGGCGCCGGCATCGGCCTGGCGCTGAGCAAGTGGCTGGTCGAGTTGATGCGTGGCGAGATCGGTGTCGTGAGCCAGGTCGGGCTTGGCAGCACGTTCTGGGTCCGCCTGGAGCGCCCGGCGGCCGAAGGCGAGCCGACAACCGGATTCGACACCTTGCCGGCCCCGCTTGACCTGCCTTCGGTCTCAGAGCTATTGCCGGCCCGGCAGCGACGGGGCCCGCCACGGGTGCTCTACATCGAGGACAACGAGGTCAATCGCCTGGTCATGAAGGGCATGCTGGCCCAGCGGCCGCAGATTGTTCTGCAGGAGGCCGAGCATCCGGAGCCCGGGCTGGCCATGGCGTATTCATGCCCGCCTGATTTGATCCTGCTGGACATCCAGTTGCCTGGCATCGACGGCTACGAGGTCCTGCGCCGCCTGCGGTCGCACGGACCGACGCGTTCGGTGCCCGTGGTCGCCGTCAGTGCCAACGCGCTGGAAGGCGACCGCGAGAAGGCTGCCCGCGCCGGCTTCGATGCCTATCTGACGAAGCCGGTCGATCTGACCGCCCTGTTGGCGCTCGTCGACCGCCTGCTCCAGCAGGGCTGAAGGCAGGCGGCTCGGACGATCGGTCGTTCATCAGCGACGTGCAGCCACAAGGCGGGTCGGCACGGGCGGACGGGCAATGGTCAACACCGGCGAGGTCCAGGTTTCCCAGTCGGCCGGGTTGGCCGCGTCGCCCAGCGGCTTCAGCACCGACAGCCGGATCGTGTAGTCGCCATTGGGCTGCGTGCCCATGCTGGTCTCGCCGTTCCACGGGTAGGCAAAAAACGCCGTCGTCGCGGGGCTGCTGTTGCGGCCCACGTAGGCGTCCTCGATGATCGTGCCGCGCGACTCGCCGCTGACCGCGTCGAAGGCTTCGAGCTTGAGCGTGCGCGCATGGTGCGCGAGCTGCAGCACCACGTTGGGACGGCTGTTGGCATCGGCCATCGTGAACGAACAGCCCGTCGGGCAGTTCGTGGGGGTCGTGCCGTTCATGGTGGCGAGCCATGGATAGCCGGCCGTCGACGCACGCAAAAGCGTCGTCGTCTGGTAGTCGCCCTTGAAGCCGGCGTAAGGCACCACCAACGCGGTCGCCCCCGGGCCCGTGGGCGTCAACGTGACGTAGCCGCCGTACACGCCACGGTCGACCAGTGCGGCGTTGGCTTCGATCGTCACCGTGACCGTCGCCGTGCCCTTGGCCGGAACGGTGACCGTCGGGCTGCTGAACTGCACGCTGGCCGGCGAGTCGAAGAAACCGCCGATGACCCACGTCGTGGCCGCGGCGTTCGCAGCGTTGGGCCCGGCCGCGACACCAGCGGTGTGCCCCAGCGTGTACTCCACCGGTGACGCGGCGTCGTTGCGGATCGTCAGCGTCTGCACACGCGGGCCGGCGGCGCTTTCGCCGGTGGAGATCTGGCTCGGCAGCACGAACTGCCGGGTCTGGATCGCCGCCATGACGTCCAGCATGCCGGCACCCTGGCGGAAGGCATGGTCGGTCAGGCCGGAGGCCGCATTGCCCGACCAGGCCCTGGGCTTGGCGGTGTTCTGCATGCGCGTCATCATGTTCACCGGAGGCGGCGAGCCGGGCCCGGTCAGCGCGCCGCTGTTGCCGAGCGCTGCGTTCGGGATCGCCTCCAGGATCAGCGCCGCCGCGCCCGCGATGTGCGGCGCCGACATCGAGGTGCCGGACAGTGTCGCCAGGCTGCCGCGCTCGAGCGGGTAGGTCGAGAAGATGCCGCCGCCGGGCGCGCCCAGCTGCGGCTTGAGGCTCAGGTCGGCTGCGAGGCCGAAGGAGCTGAAGCCGGAGATCAGGCCACCGGTGCCGAACGGGAAGCCGACGAAGTCGCTCGACCAGTTCAGCGTGGTCGTGCCCGCGGCGATCAGGCCGTTCAGCGTTGCACCCTGGGCGCTGGTGACGAAACCGGTCGGGATGGTGATCGCCGGCATGCCCGCTGGCGCGGCCACGGTGGGCGACAGCGTTCCGGCGGCGTTGTTGTAGAGGACCAAGGCTGCGGCGCCGGCGCGCTGCACATTCAGGGCCTTGGCATAGAAGGCACAGGTGCCGCGGCGCGACAGCACCGCGTTGCCGGCGTGACTGCCGGCGGGCAGCCAGGCACCGCCGGCCCAGGGGGTGCCGCCGAAGCCGGTCTCCCAGGGCGGGCAGGCATCGTCGGCCGTGGTGGTCGTGCCGGTGCGGGACATCGTCAGCGAGCCACTGGCCGGAGCGAGCGGCGCGCCAGTGGCGGCGTTGTAGCCGTAGGGCGTGTCGGCGACGACAAACGACCGCTGCGCGTTGTCAAACGAGGCCGCGCCGATGACACCGTCGCCCACGCCCGGGGCGCCCGCCGCGAACAAGGCGTCGGGCTGCGAGCCGCCGGGACCGTTGTTGCCGATCGAGGCGACCATCACCACGCCCTTGCGCGCCAGCCGGGCCGAGGCCTGGGCGGTGGGGTACTGCGGCCACTGGCGCGCTGCGCCCAGGCTCTGGTTGATGACCTTGGCGCCGTCGGCGAGTGCGCGCTCCAGGGCCTCGACGATGATGTCGGCCGAACTGGTGCCGGCGCAGCCGAAGACGCGGTAGGCCATCAGGCTGACCTGCGGCGCCACGCCGACGATGCCACCGCCATTGGCGCCGACGATGCCGGCCACGTGCGTGCCATGGCCGCCTGCATTGCCGGTGGCGGAGTTGCAGTCGTCCGGATTGGCGTCGGGTGCCGGAATCTGTTGCGCCGGGGTACCGGTGGAGTTGTAGTTGTCGCCGACGAGGTCCCATCCGGCGACCACGCGCGCGGTCGGGAACGGTGTCGTGCCCGCCACGCCGTTGCCGCTGAAGCCCGGGTGGTCGATGTCGATGCCCGAGTCGACGATCGCGACCTTGATGCCCCTGCCCGACAGGCCGAGCTGGTTCTGAGCGACGTTGACGCCCGTGAGGTAGATCGCCGCGGCCATGTCGGGCGCGGATCCCTCTTCCACCGTGACCTCGGGCCGCGGCACGATCTCGACCGGGTACATCGCCTTGACGCCCGGCAGGCGTGCCAGCTTCATGCGCTCGCTCGCGCTGACCTGGACCGAGAAACCGTTGAACAGGGTGTCGAAGCTGCGCCGCTCGGTGTAGCGCACGCCCGCCTGGCGGGCCGCGCTGCGAAAACGCGACTTCTCGGCCTGCACCTGCGACAAGCGGGCGCCATCGGCCACCGGCCGGCCGGCGAGCTCCACGAACCAGAGGTCGCCGTTCTGGGCGGGTGCGGAGGCCACCGACGACACGGCCCGCTCGCGCGGCGCGTCCTTGCCCTGCGCAAAGCTGACGGGGCTGGCCATCAGGGCCAGAGTGGCGGCAAAGGCCACCGGTGCGACTCGGTGCTTCGTAACGGAACGGGACATGGGCATCCTCCTGGGATGTGGGGGTTCGGTTGTGGTGGGCGTCAGGCCTGGCGACGCAGGCTGCGGCCGATGTTTCGACCCTTCGATGCTGGGTGTTCGTTGCGCCGAGCGGCAGCGAGATTTCCCGTAACCCTTCGAAGTTGGCGGGGCATCGCAAAACGGCATGCGCACGGCCACGGTCTTGCGGCAGCGGCGTGTTCGTAAACTCACCGGCTCCCTGGACCCTGACCTGCCTGCTGCCATGCCCGTGCTGTTGACCGCCCCCCACCCCGAGAGCCTGAAGCCCGTCGCCGGCGTGCGCATCGGCACTGCGATGGCGGGCATCCGCAAGGCCAACCGGCGAGACCTTGTGGTCTTCGAGCTCGCGCCGGGCAGCCAGGTCGCGGGTGTCTTCACCAGCAATCGCTTCTGTGCCGCTCCGGTGCAGCTGTGCCAACGGCACCTGGCCGCTGGCGGACCGATCCGCGCCCTGCTCATCAACACCGGCAATGCCAACGCCGGAACCGGGGCCGACGGGCTGGTCCGGGCCGAACGCAGCTGCGCCGCGCTTGCCTCGTCGATGGGGGTCGAGCCCGGCCAGGTGCTGCCGTTTTCGACCGGCGTGATCATGGAGGTGCTTCCGGTCGAACGGCTCGAAGCCGGGCTGCCAGCGGCGTTGTCGTCGATGTCGGATGCGGCCTGGTTCGACGCCGCCCAGGGCATCATGACCACCGACACGCTGCCCAAGGCGGCGTCGCGTCAGCTGGACATCGACGGCCGCACGGTCACGATCACCGGCATCGCCAAGGGCGCCGGCATGATCCACCCCAACATGGCCACGATGCTGGGCTTCGTCGCCACCGATGCGGCGGTGGCGCCGGGTGCGTTGGCGGGCCTGCTGAAGACCGTGGCCGACGCCAGCTTCAACCGCATCACCATCGACGGCGACACCTCGACCAACGACAGCTTCGTGCTCGTCGCGACCGGGCAGGCCGGCAACACCGCGGTCGGCGACTTCTCGGCCGGCGACGGTGCCCGGCTGCGCGACGCGCTGACTTCGCTGGCGGTCGAGCTGGCCCAGGCCATCGTGCGCGACGGCGAAGGTGCGACCAAATTCATCGCCATCACGGTCGAGGGCGGGCGCGACGAGGCCGAGTGCCAGCGTGCCGCGCGTGCGATCGCCCACTCGCCGCTCGTGAAGACGGCGTTTTTTGCCAGCGACCCCAACCTCGGCCGCATCCTGGCCGCGGTGGGTTATGCCGGCATCGCCGACCTGGACCAGGGCCTGATCGAGATGCACCTGGACGATGTGCATGTCGTCACCCGCGGCGGCCGCCACCCGGCCTACCAGGAGTCCGACGGCCAGCGTGTCATGAAGCAGGCCGAGATCGCGATACGCATTCAACTGGGCCGAGGGCCGGCAGCCGCCACGGTCTGGACCTGCGACCTGTCGCACGACTACGTCAGCATCAACGCGGACTATCGAAGCTGACCGATCCCGCCCGCACCCCCGAGGCCAGGCCGCCGATGGCGCTGGCCGAGCGCGTCGCCAGATGGCTGCGCCTGCCTCCCGCCGACCTGTGGCGCGACCGGGCCTACCGACGCCTGTGGGGCAGCATCCTCACGGCCAGCTTCGCGGCGCAGGTGATGATGCTGGCGCTCCCGCTCACGGCCGCGGTGCTGCTCAATGCGACGCCGACCCAGATGGGGCTGCTGACGGCGATCGAGATCGTGCCTTTCATGCTGCTGTCGCTGCCGGCGGGCGTGTGGCTGGACCGGGTGCGCAAACTCCCGGTCTACGTGACCGGGGAGCTGTCGATGGCGGTGGCCGCGCTCAGCGTGCCGCTGGCCTGGTGGGCCGGCTGGTTGACGATGAACTGGCTGTACGTGGTGGGGTTCGTGCTGGGCGCGGTGCACACCGTGGCCGGCAGCGCATCGCAGATCGTGCTGACGCAGGTCGTCCCGCGCGAGCGCCTGGTCGAGGCGCATGCCAAGAACGCGCTTGCCACCTCGGGGGCCGAGGTCGCCGGGCCGGGCTTCGCCGGACTCCTGATCAAACTCTTCGGCGCGCCGCTGGCGCTGGTGGTCAATGCCAGCCTGCTGATCGGCTCGGCCGCGATCCTGAAGGGCGTGAAGGTGCACGAGCGGCGCGAGGTGCTGCCCGACGCGCACTTCTGGCGCGACCTGGTGGTCGGGCTGCGCTTCGTCGCGCGGACGCGGCTCCTGGTGACGCTGGCGGTGCTGATGGCGCTGTGGCAGATGGCCCACCACGCCGCGGTGGTCGTCAACATCCTGTTCGCCAGCCGCGTGCTGGGCCTGACCGAGCAGCAGATCGGCCTGTGCTTCATGGGCATGGGCGTGGGCACCGTGGCCGGCAGCGTGCTCGGCCGCCGTGTGAGCCATCGCATCGGTCCCGGGCCGTGCCTGGTGGTGGGCTGTGCCATCACCGGCGCGGGCTGGCTGCTGATGGCGGTGGCGCCGGCCAATGCCTGGGGCGTGGCGGTGTTTGCGCTGACGATGATGACCTTCACCTTCGGCGCCGTGTTCATCTTCATCAACTTCCTGGCCCTGCGCCAGGCCGTGACGCCCGAGAAGCTGCTCGGCCGCATGACCAGCACGATGCGCTGGCTCACGCTGCTGCTCGCCGGCCCCGGCGCGCTGATCGGCGGCTGGCTGGGCGAACGCTTCGGCCTGCGCGCGACGCTGCTGTTCGCGGGCCTGAGCTGTGTCGTGCTCGTGATCGTCGCGCTGCGCCTGCCGCTCATCCGCCAGCTGAAGTCGTTGCCGCACCCCGAACCCGACAGCGACTTCCTCGGGGCCGAGGCGCATGTGAGGCTGCCGGTGGAGCGCTGAATCTCCTTGACGCTGTTGGCCGTGCGGCCAGGAAGGGCTGGATTCGGCCAGGAGCTGTCGTCAATGAAGGGCCGCTCGCAGCGTGACTGGGCCTAGTGCCCGGCCACACCGGTGGTTAACCCTGGGGCCTGATTGGCGAGTACTGGGTCACGTGGGTTGGCGCATGGCCAGCACGGCGCACGTTGCAAACAATAGCTCGGCACCCAGCACTCCGAGGTACAAAGGCACGGGCATGCCGTCGGCAACGATGCTGACGATGCGCCCGAGCGCGAAGCCACCGAAGATCAAAACCACAGCAGCGAGGGCGGCCCGGACATCGATGCGCCGCAGCAACCCGGCGAGGAACAATGCGGCGATGCCGAGATAGGCTCCGCCGTAGGCCGCGCGCACGACATGGAGGTGATTGGTCGAGCTCAGGACGATTCCCGGCTCGCGCATCATCATTTGAGGATTGAACAGGTGCAGCGCGCCGACGACGAGCATCATCAGTCCGGCGCCAAGCAATGTGAATCGGGTCAAGGTCGTCTCCTGGTTGGATTCCGGACGCATCTCAGGATGCGTATGGACGTGCGCCAGCGTAGGGCCGAGACGGTCGGGCATGAGCACCGCCAGTGGCATTCACAATCCAGTTAATGGATCAATCGCGCAGCTCGCTGGCCGACGTGGCCTTGTTCGTTGAGGTGGCGCGGACGGCCAGCTTCCGCCTGGCCGCCACGCGTCTCGAAATGCCGCCTTCTACGCTGTCACGCCGCATCGCCGCGCTTGAAGTGCGGCTTGGTGTTGCACTGTTTGTACGGACCACACGCAGCGTCGCGCTGACGTCCGCGGCCAAGCCCTACTTCGAACGTTGTCTGGAGGTGATCGAGGCGGCCGAGCGCGCTCAGGCGGCGCTGGACACCAGCCAGGATCAGCAGATGCGCATGCGTATCGCGATGCCGGTGGACCTGGGGGTGGAGATGCTCGGTCCAGCCGTCGCCACCTTCGCCGACGCGCACCGCGGACTCAAGGTCGAGTTTGACCTCTCGTCGCGCGCCGTTGACCTGTTGCGCGATCCGGTAGATCTGGCGTTGCGCATAGGCAAGCCGATGGACGATCGCGTGGTAGCGCGCAAGGTCGGCGAGATTGCCAGCGGCCTGTACGCCGCGCCGGGCCTGCTTCGTCGCTTGCCACCGATCACTGCCCCGCAACAGCTCGCCGATCTCCCCTGCCTTGACCTGCGTACCGCTTTAGGCTCGATGCCATGGCAGGTGGGTGCTGCACATTGGGACGCCGCACCCGGGCCCTGCGCGCTTGCCGCCAACAGCGTCGCGCTGCTGTGCCGGCTGGCCGAAGATGGGCGGGGCATCGCGTTGCTGCCGCGACATGTCGCCGCCCGCAGAGTGCAGGCGCGAAGCCTGGAGCATTTGCTTGCGGGCGAGGCCACGCCTAACTGGCCAATCTACGCGGTCACAGCCAACCGTCACGCGCCCAGGCTCGTCAAGCTGCTGATAGCTCACATCAAGGCAGCGCTGGCGTCTGTGCCCTGAGCGGCTACGGCAGAGGCCCCTGTTCGCTCAGTCGGACGACGGCTCCAGGCTGGCCAGACTGGGACGACGAGTGTCAACTCAGGGTCGAAATCCGGCAACCGGAAACCCGGTCCCCTGGGCGCGAACCCGAAGCCTCACCCCGCCTTCAGCAGCTCCCAGTCGGCCGTGTTGACGTCGGCGTACACGCGCGCAAAGTCCACCAGCGCGCGGTTGAGCTTGTCGCTCTTGCCCATCCAGCCGGCGATCAGCGCGGCATCGCCGGCTTTGGCATGGGCGCGGGCCAGGCCGTAGCCGCAGGCCTCGGCGTATTCGACGAGGTCGGTGG
>JAJTGU010000249.1 GCA_021297985.1 Rubrivivax sp. | reverse complement strand
CGCGTGCGTGGCTGGCTGGACCATGCCCGCCGCGACCGCCTGCGCAGCGTCAGCGGCCGTGCGGCGCAAGGGTTCTGCCATGTGGCGCCCACCTTGCTGCGCGACCTGCCGCACAGCCATCCGCTGATGCAGGAGGAGATCTTCGGCCCCGTGGCGGGCGTGCTGCCTTTCGACGACGTGGCCGAGGCCCTGCGCCTGGCCAATGACTCCCGCTACGGCCTGCAGGCCACGGTCTGGACCCGTGACACTTCGCAGGCCCAGCGGCTGGCCGTTCGATTGCACGCCGGCACGGTGGTGGTGAACGCCACGGTCAACCCAGCGCCATCCGGTGTCACTGGCGTGGGCGCCGAGCCGGTGAAGATGTCGGGCTTCGGACCGGAAGGCGGCGTGGCCGGACTGCTGGCCTACACGCGGCTGCGCAGCGTGGTCTTCAATCTGGGGGCGGCATCGTGAGCGCGCCGGGCCGCTCCCAAGCGCTCATCCCGGAGCACGCAGTGCGGAGGGTCGTCCAGTGAGCCAGGGCATCTCCGACCTGGGGGTCCTGATCAGCACCATGTCGCCCGAGCTCCACCCGGGTGTCTATGTCTATTGCGTGGTGCCTCAGGGCACCGATGTCGCCGCCTTGTCGCCCGTGGCCACCGTCGCCGAGCCCGAAGGGCTGACCCTCGTCCTGCCGGAGGAGCAAGCCATCCGAGCCGGTCTCGAGGTGGTGTTTCGCGCGGCCTGGATCACGCTCACGGTCCATTCGGACTTGCAGGCCGTCGGCCTCACGGCGGTCTTCGCCGGCGCCCTGGGCCGGGCAGGCATCGGCTGCAACGTCGTCGCGGGGGCCTACCACGACCACATCTTCGTTCCGCTCGAGCTGGCTCAGTCGGCCATGGCCGCACTCGAGGCCTTGCAACAAGGGGGCGACACGTTGACGTGTGCGGCGCGGTGCTGCCGTCTCGAACTCTTTTCGCTATGACCACATGACCACTCACCGATTCAACCAGCCTCTCGGCGGCAACGAGATGCCGCGCTTCAGCGGCATCGCCACCATGATGCGGCTTCCCCAGGCCGCCGACACACAAGGCCTCGATGCCTGCTTCGTCGGCGTGCCGCTCGACCTCGGAACCTCGAACCGATCCGGCGCCCGCCTCGGCCCCCGCCAGATCCGGACCGAATCGGTCCTGCTGCGGCCTTACAACATGGCGACGCGAGCGGCACCGTTCGACTCGCTGCAGGTGGCCGACATCGGCGACGTCCGCATCAACCCGTACGACCTCAAGGATTCGGTGCGTCTGATCGAGCAGGCCTACCTGGACATCGTCCGCACCGGCTGCCGGCCGATCACGCTGGGGGGCGACCATACCGTCGCCTGGCCCATCCTGCGGGCTCTCACGGCGCAGTACGGGCCCGTGGCGGTGGTGCACGTCGATGCGCACGCCGACGTCAACGACACCATGGGCGGGGAGAAGATCGCGCACGGCACGCCGTTTCGTCGTGCCGTCGAGGACGGGCTGCTGCTGTGCGACCGCGTCACGCAGATCGGTCTGCGTGGCACCGGCTACCACGCGGACGACTTCGACTGGTGCCGCCAGCAGGGCTTCACCGTGGTGCAGGCGGAGGCCTGCTGGAACCGATCGCTGGCGCCGCTGATGGACGAGGTGCGGCAGCGCGTCGGCGATGCGCCCGTGTACCTCAGCTTCGACATCGACGGTCTGGATCCGGCCTATGCCCCGGGAACCGGAACGCCCGAGATCGGCGGTCTGACCGTGCACCAGGGGCTGGAGATCATCCGGGGCCTGCGAGGCCTCAACCTGGTGGGGGCCGATGTCGTCGAGGTCTCGCCGCCCTATGACACGACAGGCACCACCGCTCTGGTCGCTGCCAACCTCGCCTACGAGATGCTCTGCGTGATGCCGGGCGTGGCCTACCGCTGAATCGGGGGTGGACGGTGCTTCCGACCTTGCTGCGTTCCCACTACCCAGCCGTTCGCTTGGGACCACTTGCTGCCGCTGCAGACGGCGGCGATTCCATGCCCGTGGTCTCTGCTGCCGATGGCGTGTGCCTGGCTCGACAGGGGACGGCCACGCACGGGCAGGTCCAGGCGGCCGTTGCGGCCGCACGCGCCGCCTTGCCGTCCTGGCGACGGACCACGCCGGCGTACCGTGGCGCGATGCTGCGTGCCGTGGCCGATCGCATCGAGGCGCGCCGTGACGACCTGGTGGCGCTGCAGCGGCGCGTCAGCGGCAAGCCCCGCGTCGAAGCGGAGTTCGATGTGACCGATGCGGCGGCCTGTTTTGCCTACTACGCCCAGTTGTGCACCGAGGGCATCGTGGACGCAGCACAGCCCGTGGACTTGCCCATGCAAGGCGTGTCGGCCCAGCGCCGCTACGAGCCCGTGGGCGTGGCGGCCTTGGTGGTGCCTTGGAACTTCCCGATGGTGACCAGTGCCTGGAAGCTGGCCCCGGCCTTGGCGGCCGGATGCACGGCCGTGCTGAAGCCTTCAGAGCTGACGACGCCGATGGAGCATGCCCTGTTCGACATCCTCCACGAGGCCGGGCTGCCGGCGGGCGTCGTATGCATGGTGTGCGGCGGGCCCGCGGTCGGTGCCGCGCTGGTTGCGGATCCGGGCATCGACAAGATCTCGTTCACCGGCAGCACGGCCGTCGGGCGGGAGGTCATGAAGGTGGCGGCCGAGCGGTTCAAGCGCGTCACGATGGACCTGGGGGGCAAGTCGGCGATGATCGTCCGGGAGCATGCCGGTGTGCAGCAGGCCGTCGGCCTGTCCGTCAGCCGG
>JAJTGU010000156.1 GCA_021297985.1 Rubrivivax sp. | reverse complement strand
CGGTCCAGCGTCAGGTAGCCGAGGCCGACTTCCTCAAGGAACTCGAGCCGGCTGCGGATCTCGGACAGCACATCGCGCGCGATGGCCTGCTCGCGGCCTTCGAGCGCCAGTGCCGCGACCCAGCGACGCGCGGTCGCCACCGGCATCTGCGCCACCGCGGTGATGCTGTGGCCGTCGAACTCGATCGCCCGCGAGGTCGGGTTCAAGCGCGTGCCGTGGCATTCGGTGCAGGGCTGGCCCTCGACGCCGGCCTCCAGGCCCTCGACCTCGGGCTCTTCGCTCGGGAAGCTCTGCTCCCGTCCCTTGCTGTCGTCGTCCTTGCGGCTGTTGTCGAACGCCTTGCGCTGCTCACGCGTGAGCGTGAGCCCGGTGCCGACGCAGCCGCTGCACCAGCCGTGCGGGCTGTTGTAGCTGAACATGCGCGGGTCCAGCTCGGAGTAGCTGGTGCCGCAGGTCGGGCAGGCGCGCTTGGTCGAAAACACCGTCACGTCGCCCACGCCCCTGCCGCGACCACCGCTGGGCGCACCGGGGCCGCCACCGCTGGTGTCGTCGGTCATCGCCTGCGCGAGGCCGGTGATCGGGTGCAGCAGGTGCAGCACCCCTTTTCCGAGATCGAGCGCGCGCGCCAGCGCCTCGCGAAGCTCGGCTTCGTTCTCGGGCGTGACGACGAAGTCGGCCACCGGCAGCTCGATCGTGTGCTCGCGGAAGCGGTCCAGCCGCGGGAAGGGGTCGAGCGGGACAAACTCGCCGTCGACCCGCAGATGGCTGTGTCCACGCGCCTTGGCCCAGCGCGCCAGGTCGGTGTAGACGCCCTTGCGGTTGACGACCAGAGGCGCCAGCAGGCCGACATGGTGGCCCCGGTGCTCGCGCAGCAACTGGGCGGCGATGCTGTCGGCGCTCTGGGCCCGCACCGGCGTGCCGTCGTGGATGCAGCGCTGGATGCCGAGCTTGACCCAGAGCAGGCGCAGGAAGTGCCAGACCTCGGTGGTCGTCGCGACCGTGCTCTTGCGCCCGCCGCGCGACAGCCGCTGCTCGATGGCCACCGTCGGCGGAATGCCGTAGACCGCGTCGACCTCGGGCCGGCCGGCCGGCTGCACGATGCTGCGCGCGTAGGCATTGAGGCTCTCGAGGTAGCGGCGCTGGCCCTCGTTGAACAGGATGTCGAAGGCCAGCGTGCTCTTGCCGCTGCCACTGACACCGGTGACGACGTTGAACTTGCCGCGCGGAACGTTGACGTCCAGGCCCTTGAGGTTGTGCTCGCGGGCATTGACGATCTGGATGCTGCCTGGGTCCTGCGCCGCACGCCGCCGCTCGCGCACGATGCTCTGCAGCGGACGGCCAGAGTCCTGCACCTGCGGCGTGCCGATGGCCAGCGAGGCCTCGTACTCGCGCAGCGCCAGACCGGTGTGCGAACGGGGGTGGAGCTTGATCGCGTCGGGCGGGCCGGCGAAGACGAGTTCGCCGCCGTCCTCGCCACCCTCGGGGCCGAGGTCGATCAGCCAGTCGGCATTGCGGATCACGTCGAGGTTGTGCTCGATCACCAGCAGCGAGTGACCGGCCTCGAGCAGCTTGCGCAAGGCCCGCATCAGCTTGGCGATGTCGTCGAAGTGCAGGCCCGTGGTCGGCTCGTCGAACACGAACAGCGTGCCACGCGTGGCCGGCGGATTGAAGCCGTTCCAGCCCTTGCCCGCACTGGCCTCGGCCAGGTGGCCGGCGAGCTTCAGGCGCTGCGCCTCGCCGCCCGACAGCGTCGGCACCGGCTGGCCCAGGCGCAGGTAGTCCAGGCCGACATCGACCAGCGGCTGCAGGCGCGCGAGCACCTCGCGGTCGTGCACGAACAGCGCCACCGCCTCGGCCACGGTGAGGTCGAGCACGTCGGCCACCGACAGCTGGCGCGGCCCGCGCACGATGCGCACGTCGAGCACTTCCGGACGAAAACGCTTGCCTGCACAGTCGCCGCAGCGCAGGTAGACGTCGCTGAGGAACTGCATCTCCACGTGCTCGAAGCCCGAGCCGCCGCAGGTCGGGCAGCGGCCGTCGCCGGCGTTGAAGCTGAAGGTGCCGGCGCTGTAGCTGCGCTCGCGCGCCAACGGGGCGTCGGCCAGCAGCTTGCGGAGTTCGTCGAAGGCGCCGACGTAACTGACCGGGTTGCTGCGCGCGGTCTTGCCGATCGGACTCTGGTCGACGAAGACCGTGCCGCTGAGCCAATCGGCACCCAGCAGGCGGTCGTGCGCACCGGGGGCCTCGGTCGACTGGCCGAAGTGGCGCAGCAACGCGGGCACCAGGACGTCCTGCACCAGCGTGCTCTTCCCACTGCCGCTGACGCCGGTGACGACGACCAGGCGCTGCAGCGGAATCTCGACCGAGAGGTTGCGCACGTTGTGCTCGCGCACGCCTTCGAGCACCAGGCGCGGCGTGTTCTCGGCCACCGCGCGGGGCAGGCTGAAGCCGACGCGCTTGCGTGCGCCCAGGTAGGCGCCGGTCAGCGTGTCGGCGCCCTTGGCGGCCTCGGGCGTTCCGTCGAAGACGATCTGCCCGCCCTTGTCGCCCGGGCCCGGGCCCATGTCGATCAGGCGGTCGGCCGCCAGCATCACGGCCGGGTCGTGCTCGACGACGACCAGCGTGTTCCCCGCGTCGCGCAGCCGATGCATCGCGCGCACGATGCGGTCCATGTCGCGCGGGTGCAGGCCGATGCTGGGCTCGTCGAGCACGAACAGCGTGTTGACCAACGAGGTGCCGAGCGCGGTGGTCAGGTTGATGCGCTGGACCTCGCCACCGCTGAGGGTGCGGCTCTGGCGGTCCAGCGTCAGGTAGCCCAGGCCGACGTCGCAGAGGTACTTGAGCCGGGTGCGGATCTCGCCGAGCAGCAGCTTGAAGGCCTCGTCGGCCATGGCTGCGGCGGGCTGCAACGCGTCGAAGAAGAGGCGCAGCCGGGACAGCGACAGCAGCATGAGGTCGTGCAGGCACAGCCCGGGCAGGGCCTCGAGCTGGCTGCGGCTCCAGCCCGTGCCCGCGGGCAGGAAGCGCCTGGCGGCCGGCAGCACGGCGTCGGCCTCGGCAGCGGTGCCGATGCGCCAGAGCAGGGCTTCGGTCTTGAGGCGCGCGCCATTGCAGGCGGTACACGGCGTGTAGCTGCGGTACTTGGACAAGAGCACGCGGATGTGCATCTTGTAGGCCTTGCTTTCCAGGTACTCGAAGAAGCGGGGCACGCCGTACCACTGCTTGTTCCAGTTGCCCTGCCAATTCGGCGTGCCTTCCAGCACCCACTGGCGCTGCGCGTCGCTGAGCTGGCTCCAGGGCGTGTCGCGTGGAATCCCGGCCTCACCCGCGTACTTGACCAGGTCGTCCTGGCAGTCCGCCCAGGCCGGCGTCTGCATCGGCTTGATGGCACCGTTGCGCAGTGTCTTCTTCCCGTCGGGGATCACCAGGCCCCAATCGACGCCGATGGTCCGGCCGAAGCCGCGGCAGCTTTCGCAGGCGCCATAGGCCGAGTTGAAGCTGAACAGCGCCGGCTGCGGGTCGGCATAGCGCAGATCGCTTTCCGGGCAATGCAGTCCGGTGCTCCAGCGCCAGACCGTGGCCTCGCCAGCCGTGTCGGCCCCGCTGGGATCTGGCTGCACATGCACCGCCAGGCGGCCACCGCCGCGGCGCAGTGCGAGCTCGATGGCCTCGACGGTGCGGATGCGCTCGGTGGCGCCCAGGCGCAGGCGGTCGGCCACGACCTCAAGCCGCTTGACCTTGCGCTCGGGGTCCACCGATTCGGCCTGGACCCGCGTGAAGCCGCTGGCGGCCAGCCACTGCTCCTGCTGTTCGGCGCTGGTGTCGGCCGGCAGTTCCACGGCAAAGGTGAACACCAGCCGCGGGTCGCCACCCAGCGCCGCAACGCGCTCGTGCAGGTCGGCCAGGATGCTGTCGGCGTTGTCGTGCCGCACCGGCAGCGCGGTGGACTTGTCGAACAAGGCAGCGCCGCGTGCGAACAGCAGCTTCAGGTGGTCGTTCAGCTCGGTCATCGTGCCAACCGTGCTGCGGCTCGTGCGCACCGGGTTGGTCTGGTCGATGGCGATCGCCGGCGGCACGCCTTCGACGCGGTCCACCGCCGGGCGGTCCATGCGGTCGAGGAACTGGCGCGCGTAGGCGCTGAAGGTCTCGACGTAGCGCCGTTGACCCTCGGCGTAGAGCGTATCGAAGACCAGGCTGCTCTTGCCGCTGCCGCTGGGGCCGGTGACGACGGTCAGCTCGCCGGTGCGGATGTCCAGATCCAGCCCCTTGAGGTTGTGCTGCCGCGCGCCGCGGATGCGGATCAGGCCATCGGGAGCGGCGGGCTCGGACATCGGCGCGTGCAACCCCTTTGCAGGGGTCTGGGGGAGGCGGAACCGACCATTCTAGGGAGCGACGCTGGGCTTCCGCGTCGGTGTGCTCAAGGTCTGAGCGCGAAGGCGCTGCGCGACGGCTTCCAGGCCCGCCGCCAGCGTGTGCTGCAGCCATGTGGCGGCTTCTGCCAGAGCTTGTTGACGCAAGGCGCCGACTTCGGCGTAGGCGCGCTGGCGCAGGTGTTCGATCTCGGCCGCGGTGTAGGTGACGGGGGTGCTGGGCATGGTGGGCTCCGGTGGCGGTTTCGCCGGCAAGCGGCATGGCGCCAATGTAGGCAGCCCACCCGGGGCCGGAAAGCCCGACGGTCGCTCAGTGGTGTTGCAGTTTCTGCAACACCAGACCACACTGCCGGACATGACCACCCCCCCGACCCTGCTCGCGCTGAACCTCGCCGACCTGGCCCTGTTCGGGCGCATCGTCGCCACCGGCTCGCTCTCGGCCGCGGCGCGCGAGCGCCAGGCGCCGACCAGCCAGGTCACACGCGCGCTCGCCCGGCTCGAAGCCGCCTGCGGTGCACGTCTGCTGCACCGGAGCACGCATGCGCTGAGCCTGACCCCTGAAGGCAAGACCGTCCTCCGCCATGCCCAGGCCTTGCTGCAGACCGCTGCCGAACTGCAGGGCGCGCTCGGCAGCGCCAGCGGCCGTGCCGGCGCCGCCACCGGCTGGGTGCGCATCGCCGTCAGCGCGGTGGTGGCGCAGGCCATCGTCGTGCCGTCGCTGCCTGACCTCTACGACCGCCACCCCGGCCTGCGCTTGGACATCGCAGCCGATGACCACGTCGTCGATCTCGTGCGCGACGGCATCGACATCGCGCTGCGCACCGGAGACCCCGGCAGCGAGGGCTTTGTCGCCCGCGCCATGGGCACGCTGACCCGCAGCCTCTACGCGTCGCCCACCTATGTGCAACGACACGGCCTGCCCAGGGAGGTCGACGACCTGGCCCACCACCGATTGCTGACCAACACCGCGACTGCGGCCTTGAACCGATGGCGCTTCGAGCCCGGAGACGGCCAGCCGGGGCGAGAACTCGTCGCCGACGGCCACACCCGCACCGACAACACCGCCGTGCTCGTCGGCCTGGCGGTGGCCGGAGTCGGCATCGCGCGCATCGCCGACCGCTGGGCACGCCCGCTGGTCAAGGGCGGCGCACTGGTACCGGTGCTGCCCGGCCAGACCAGCGCCACGCCCGCGACCCTGAACGCCGTGATGCTGCCCGGCCGCCAACGCCTGCCCAAGGTCCGAGCCGTGCTCGACCACCTGCAGGCGTGGATGGCGCGGGAGTGACGGAGCGGACGCTGAACCCTGCCGTCGACCTCAATCCGGCAGCCGCATCGTCGACCCTTCGATGACGATGCGGTCGCCAGCCGCGGGGCTGGCGCTGATCGCGGGGACGTTGGTTGCCGAGATCGGATTCGGGGCCAGGGCGGCGCCCCCGCGCGGGGTCGTGCGCACCAGCTGGTTCGGTGGCAGCGCGGTGCCGCTCCTGAGGTGCGCCCACATCGCGTCCATCGCGCGGTTGAAGTACAGGTGCAGCGGCACGAAGCTGTTGCTGTAGCCGGGGAAGCCGAGGAACGAATCGAAGTGCTGCGCGTTCGTCACTTCGATGTAGCGCAGCTTGCTGTTGGCGCCTTCGACCAGGGCGTTGCGCAGGACGTAGGGGCGCGAGCTGAAGTTCACCGGGATCAGGGTGTCGCTGCGGCCGTGCACGATGATCGTCGGCTTGCCGCGCAGGTTGGCGCTGCGGTAGGTCTCGGCGACACCGGACTGCACGCGCGTGGCGTTGGCATCGTTGCCGGTCCACAGGGCGCGCAGGCAGTTCGCACCGTCGCCCGCAAGGTCGTACAGACCGCTGGACGGCGACAGCGCCGCGGCGTGGTTGCGGGCACCGCCGAGTGCGTTGTTCCAGACCAGCCCCATCGTCGCGCCCATCGGCGGCACGCCGTTGCCGGTGGCGAACACGCCGTTCAGCAGCGCCGGGTTGGCCGCCGCCGGTGCCGCGGTGCCGTCCAGCGCCGCGAAGCTGAAACCGCAGACGTTGTCGCTGACGCGGAAGCGGCCGTAGGTGTTGGCGTAGGTCGCGACGATGGACGTGGTCGCGAACTGCCAGTGCGAGGCTTGCAGAAGGTTCGTCTCCGGCTCCCAGCCGTAGGCCAGCAGGCGGGCCAGCGCGTTGTCGGCTCGCTCCTGCAGCGTCGCGCCGGTCACCAGGCCGGCAGCGGCCAGCGCCGCGCAGCGGTTGCCGGCCCCGGCCTGCAAGGTGACGTTGAAGGCAAACGGCGAGCCCGCCGCCCCGGCCGCCAAGGCGGCACAGGGCTGCAGAAGGTTGGCGTAGCTGAAGTAGTCGTACAGCGGCTTCGCGCCCGCGGTGTAGGCCGGCAGCGACGGCCTTTCGATGCGCAGGTTGCCACCCGGCGCGATCTGCACGTTGGGCTCGCTCACGGCGACGCCGTCGATCCAGCCGGCGCTGTCCTGCTCGGCCGCGGCCAGCGCAGCCCCGGCGCCATTGCTGACCGACGAGGCGATGACCAGCGTGTTCGCCGGCACCAGGGTCTTGGTGCGATTGCCGTCCTTGACCTCGCCGAAGCGCTCGTTCAGCACCCAGAACGCGAACTCGATGGCCTGCAGCGTGTGCAGTCCCCAGTCCCGTTCGGGGTTCTGCTCGCTGTGCGCGTGCTTGACCGCAAAGCGATTCGGCGTCGCGGTGTTGAAGGCCGTGCGCTCGGCATCGGTCAGGCGCGCGGTGAAGCTCGAGCCGGTGCCCGCCGCGGCGGCATCGACCCTGCGGCCGTCGATGGCGTTGACGGTGTTGGCCTGCAGGTCGTGCACGCCCAGGCCCGTGCCCTTGTCGGTGTAGGCCACGGCGCAGCCGCGCTTCAGGCCCCACTCGCCCGCCGAGCCGATGGCGCCGTAGACCCCTCGCGACCCCGACGACGTCGCCGACACGATGCACGGCGAGCGCACGTCGAAGGTGCTCGGGATCTGCACCATCATCGTCACGTTCTGGCGGCCGCTGCCGTCGTCGGCATACGCGATGGTCTCGCTGCCGGCGATCTTGCCGTCGCCGGTGCCGACGGTGCCGTCGGCCGCGACGTTCGGCCCGTACAGCGTGCCGTAGCCACCCGCGGCGTTGATGTCGACGATGGCGCGGTAGTTGGTGTGGATCGCCAGCTTGCGCAACTCGGCCGCGGTGGCCGGTGTGCTCAGCGTCGGTGCGGCGCCGGCAAGACCGGCGCGACCCAGGCCGGCTGTGAGCAGATCGTCGGCGGCGCCGTCGTACTGCAGGGTCGCTGGCGTGCCGGCCACGAACGATGGCCGGGTGTTGACGGCGTAGTCGCCACCGCCAACGGTCACCTGGGTACTGCCACCGCCGCAACTGGCCAGCCATGCGGCGGCGGCCAGGGTGCTGAGTGTGTGGGTCGTGCGGTTCATCTTCTGCTCCTCGGGATGTTCTCGTCGGTTGGGTCGGAAGCCACGGGCACGATAGTCCTGCGCGGGCAACCACAATTCGGGGTTTGCCCGTTCGGTTTCAGCTTCCGTTCAGATGAACTCCAACCTCGTCCCCGCCATCACCACGACCGAGTGGTTCCTCGTCGCGATGGTGATCATCTTCCTGGTGCCCTATCTGGTGTGGCGGGTGTTCCGGACGGACTATTGGGCGCCGCTGGTGGTGGTGCAGATCGTCACCGGCATCGTGCTCGGTCCGGGCCTGCTGGGCGAAGCGTTTCCGGATGTCTACCAGGCGATCTTCAAGCCCGCGGTCGTGCAGTCGCTCAACGGCGTGGCCTGGTGGGCGGTGAGCCTGTTCGTGTTCATCGCCGGCATCGAGCTCGACCTGAAGTCGGCGTGGAAACACCGCACCGAAAGCGCCATCACCGCGGGCTGTGCGTTGTTCGTGCCGCTGCTGTTCGGTAGCGTGCTGGCGATGTCCATCCTCGCCTTGCCGGGCGAGGGCTGGATGGGCGCACGGGCCGAGCCCTGGCAGTTTGTCGCCGGCATCGGCATGGCCTGCGCGGTGACGGCGCTGCCGATCCTGATCCTGCTGATGGAGAAGCTGGACATCCTGCGTCGGCCGCTGGGCCAGCGCATCCTGCGCTACGCCAGCCTGGACGACATCCTGATCTGGGCCGTGCTCGCGGTGATCCTGCTGGACTGGGCGCGCATCGGCCGTCAGGCGGTCTTTGTCGTCGTGTTTGCACTCGCCGCCTGGCAGTTCCGGCGCCTGCTCGTGCGCCTGCCGGAGCGTGATCGCTGGTTCCTGATGCTGCCCTGGCTGGCCCTCGTCGCCCTCGGCGCCGACTGGTGCGGCCTGCACTACATGGTCGGCGCCTTCCTGGCTGGCGCGGTGCTGGATCGCGACTGGTTCACGTTGCCTGAGCTGGATGCACTGCGCGCCAACGTGCTGCTGGTGTTGATGCCGGTGTTCTTTCTCTCGACCGGGTTGCGCACCGAATGGGGCCTGGGGGGCGTGGCCGTTCTGGCGGTGGCGGCCGGTCTGCTGCTGGCGTCGGTCAGCGGCAAGCTGATCGGCGTGCACATCGCCGGACGCCTGCAGGGCTGGGCCCCGGGCGAGGCCAGCGCCATCGGCTGGCTGCTGCAGACCAAGGCGCTGATCGAGATCATCTTCGCCAACATCCTGCTGGACAAGCAGATCATCACGGCCAACACCTTCACCGCGCTGCTGCTGATGGCCGTGGCGAGCACGATGCTGACGGTGCCGGTGGTGACGCCCAAGCTCAAGCGGCTGCAGGCGCTGCTGAACAAGGACGGCTGAGGCGCGAAGCAGGTCTGGGGCAAACCCTCGCCCCCACGGCCTTCAGGTCGTGTGCGTCCGGCCTAGCATTCCGGCGATACCCAAAAAAGGAGACACGTCGATGAACCTTGCCGCCCGAGCCCTGTCCCGCCGCCGCGCCTTGCAGTGGGCCGGCGTTGCCGCCCTCGCGCCGCATCTCGGGGCCGTCCGGGCCCAGGCCTGGCCCGCCAAGTCGGTCAACATCGTCGTGCCGTTCCCGCCCGGTGGCGGCACCGATGCCTTTGCCAGGCCCTTGTTCGCGGCGATGAGCAAGGCGCTGGGCCAGCAGTTCGTGATCGACAACAAGGGCGGCGCCGGCGGCACGGTGGGCGCCTCGCTGGCGGCCAAGGCCGCTGCCGACGGCCACAGCGCCTTCATGGGCGCCGTGCACCACTCGATCGCCCCGAGCTTCTATCCCAAGCTCGACTACACGCTCGATGCCGACTTCGTGCCCGTCGGCCTGGTGGCCAGCGTGCCGCAGGTCATCGTCGTGAACCCGACCAAGGTGGCGGCGAAGACGCTGCCCGAACTGCTGGAATTCATCCGCAAGAACCCGGGCCGGCTGAACTACGGCTCCGCCGGCAACGGCACCTCGCATCACATGGCGGGGGAGCTGTTCAAGCTGCAGACCCGGACCTTCATCACCCACATCCCTTACCGGGGCGCCGGCCCGGCGCTGCAGGACCTGATCGCCGGGCAGGTGGACATGATGTTCGACGGCCTGGGCTCCTCGGCCGCGCACATCAAGGCCGGGCGGCTGCGCGCCATCGCCGTCGCCTCGGAGCAGCGCGCGCCGGGCTTCGCCGAGGTGCCGACCTCGGCCGAAGGCGGCCTGCCGACCTACCGCGTGGCCACCTGGTACGGCCTGTGGATGCCCAAGGCCACGCCGCGCGAGGCCGTCGCAGCGTTCCAGGCCCGCCTGCGCGAGGCGCTGAACTCGGCCGAACTGAAGGCGGCGTGGACCGGCCTCGGCGCGCTGACGCCCAACCTCTGGGGCGACGACTTCGCGAAGTTCGTCACCGCCGAAACGCGCCGCTGGGCCGAGGTCGTCAAGGCCTCGGGCGCCAAGCTGGACTGACGGCCGGGGTGACACGCGGCATGGGGCAAGACGCCAACCTCTTCGGGCTGCTGCGCAGCGGCTTCCCCAGGACGCTGGACGACACCGCGATCGAGGTCGTGGGGCCATCGGCTCACGAGCCGCGCTACTACACCTGGCGCGATCTCGACGAAGGCAGTGCCATGCTCGCCAACCTTCTGGCGAGCCTGGAGTTGCCACCGCAGTCGCGCATCGCGGTGCAGGTCGACAAATGCGTCGAGGCGCTGCTGCTGTACCTGGCGGTGCTGCGCGCCGGCCACGTCTTCCTGCCGCTCAACACGGCCTACCAGGAGGCCGAGCTCGCCTACTTCATCGGCAACGCCGAGCCGGCGGTGCTGGTGTGCCGTCCGCAGCAGTTCGGCTGGATCTCGCGTCTGGCGTTCACCGCCGGCGTCGAGCACGTCTTCACGCTGGGCGACGATCGCAGCGGCACCCTGCTCGACCGCGCCGCCTGGCAGCCGCGGGAACACGCCGTCGTCTCACGTGGCGTGGACGACCTGGCCGCGATCCTCTATACCAGCGGCACCACCGGGCGCAGCAAGGGCGCGATGCTGACGCACGGCAACCTGGCCAGCAATGCCGAGGTGCTGCACCGCACCTGGCACTGGCGGGAGGGCCGCGAGCTGCCGCGCGAGCGACGCGACGTGCTGATCCATGCGCTGCCGATCTTCCATGTGCACGGCCTGTTCGTCGCCAGCCACGGTGCGCTGCGCGCCGGCGCGAAGATGCTCTGGCTCGACCGCTTCGACGCCGGCACGGTGGTGGCACGGCTGCCCGAGGCCAGCGTGTTCATGGGCGTGCCGACCCTGTACGTGCGGCTGCTTGCCGAGGCCGGCCTGACCGCGGCGCGCTGCGCGACCATGCGCCTGTTCGTCAGCGGCTCGGCGCCCTTGCTGCTCGAAACCTTCCGCGAGTTCCGTTTGCGCACCGGGCACACCATCCTCGAGCGCTACGGCATGAGCGAGACCGTGATGCTGACCTCCAACCCCTACGCACCGGACAGCGCCCGCCGGGGCGGCACGGTCGGCCCGCCGCTGCCGGGTGTGGGCCTGCGCATCGTCGGCGACCGCGGCCAGCCGCTGGCTGCCGGCGAGATCGGCGGCGTCGAGGTCCGTGGACCGAACGTCTTCAAGGGCTACTGGCGGATGCCCGAGAAGACCGCCGACGACTTCACGACCGACCTCTGGTTCAAGACCGGCGACGTCGGCCGGCTCGACGACGACGGCTACCTCAGCATCGTCGGCCGCAGCAAGGACCTGGTCATCACCGGGGGCTACAACGTCTATCCGGCCGAAGTCGAAGGCTTCATCAACGAGATCCCCGGCGTCGCCGAGTCCGCCGTGATCGGCGTGCCGCACCCCGACTTCGGCGAGGCCGTGGTCGCCGTGCTGACGGCGCGTCATGGTGCGACACTCGACCCTTCCGCAGTGCAGGCGACATTGAAAGGCCGGATCGCCGGCTTCAAGGTACCCAAGGCGGTGGTCGTGGCGACCGAACTGCCGCGCAACGCCATGGGCAAGGTGCAGAAGAACCTGCTGCGCGAGGCCCATCACGCGCTCTTCGTGAAGGTTTGAGGTCTGCAAACGGACCCCTCGATTCAAGGGGGGTCGCGATGGTTGCCAGGAGATAACCCGATGTTTCGTGCCCGCTGCGGGAACAGCATGCGGTCGTTCCTGCCCAACCCTGAGCACTCATGAAGAGTCTGTCCATGTTCAACCGTCCCCACGCCCTGGCCTTGGCCGCTGCGGCTGCCCTGTCAATGGCGGCCAGTGCGCCTGCTCTGGCGCACGTCCAGGCCTATGCCGGCACCTACGTCACCGAGGGCGGCGGCGGCCGCAGCGGCAGCGGTACGCTGTACATGGAGTACGACGAGCACGACAACACGCTGGCGATCACGACCACCTTCGCCGGCCTGTCGGGCACCACGACCGTGGCCCACATCCACTGCTGCACGGCAGCGGCGAACGCCGGCAACGCCGGCGTCGCACTGGCCGGTGGCGCGGGCGGTTCGCTGATCAACTTCCCCGTCGGCGTGAAGGGCGGAACCTACAGCCAGAACTTCAACCTCGGGCTGAACAGCGTCTACGGCCTGAGCTTCCTGAACAACAACGGCGGCACCGCCAACGGGGCGCGCGACGCCATGCTCGCCGCGTTCGAATCCGGCCGTGCCTACCTGAACATCCACACCAGCCCGCAGTTTGGCGGCGGTGAGATCCGCGCCTGGATCACCCCGGTGCCGGAGCCCGGCACCTGGGCGCTGATGGCCCTGGGTCTGGCCGGAGTCGCCGCTGTCGCACGCCGCCGCCAGGCGGTGCATTGAGAAGCATCTGAGAGTCCTCGTCCTCGGCGGTACACGCTTCCTGGGTCGCCACGCGGTGACCCAGGCGCTTGCGGCCGGGCATGAGGTGACGATCCTGAACCGGGGCCAGAGTGGCCCCGGCTTGTTTGGCGGCGACGTCGAAGCTCTGCTGGCCGACCGCGACCTCGAGCTGCCGCCGTTGACACGCAACCGGCACTGGCAGCTCGTGATCGACACGAGTGCCTACTTCCCGCGACAGGTTCGGCGCATCGCGTCCTGGCTTCACGGGCGGGTCGGGCGCTACCAGCTCGTGTCGTCGATCAGCGCCTACGCCGATCCGCAAGCGGCCGACGGCTGCGATGAGGTGCTGGGCACGCTGGCAAGGCTGCCCGCCGATGAGCCTGAGCCCGACACCGTGACCGGCGCCAACTACGGCGCACTCAAGGCCGCCTGCGAAACCGCCGCGCTCGAATCCTTCGGGCCTGCGGCCTGCCTGCTCGTGCGTCCGGGGCTGATCGTCGGCCCGCACGACCCCACCGGTCGCTTCTCGTGGTGGCTTGAACGCCTGCGGCGTGGCGGCGATGTGCTCGCGCCGGCATCGACCGGCACCCCGGTGCAGTGGATCGACGCGCGCGATCTCGCGGCCTGGATGCTGGTTCAGGGTTCGGCGGGGACCACCGGCGCCTTCAACCTGACCGGTCCGACCGACGCCGACGAGCCGCAGACCTATCGCAGCTGGCTCGAGGCGCTGCGCGTGGCCGCCAACCCACAGGCGCAGTGGTGCTGGGCCGACGATGACTGGGCGCAGGCCGCGGGCGTCGCACCCTGGGCCGACTGGCCGCTGTGGCTGCCCGAGGCCATGGCCGGCCTGCACCGGTCACCGATCGCACGTGCCAAGGCCAGCGGGCTCAACGGCCGGCCGCTTGCGCAGACGGTGGCCGACACCCTGGCCTGGCTGGACGAATGGCACGCTGCAGGCGCCCTGCCGCCTCCTGGACCCCCACGTCCGCGGCCTGGGCTCGCGGCGGACCGCGAGGAAGCGCTGCTGGAGCGTTGGCGCGCGGGTGAAGGCCGGCCGCAGCAACGGGCGGTCAGCAGCCCGGCCTGAGTCGAGCCCGCTCCGTCACGCGATGCGGCAGATCTCGGGTCGGCCCGTGGTGGACGTGACCCGCAGCAGGCAGCGGGTGCTGCCGCGAACGATGACCTGGCAGCGGTGGTAGGTGCCGTTGATCGAGGTGCTGAGGGCCTGCACGTCGCGGATGCGTTCAACCTGCCAGGTGCTGCCGTCCAGTCCGCTCAGTCGATACAGCGGGCCCCCTTCGAGATTGCTCTGCAGCCACAGGCACTGACCCCAGTGGTCGTAGGTCCCACCGGCCGCGAACAGAGGCGTTTCCGGCGAGGTGTCCAGCCAGTGGGCTGCCGTGTCGAAGTCGCGGTGCGAGCCATCGGCCGATGTCAGGACGATGGCGTCGTGGAATGCGGACCAGTTGCTGCGGTTGCCCGAGTCCATGGCCTGGCCCAGACGCACGCGCACGGACCCTGACGATCCACCCGGCGCGGCCAGGACCACGAACTCGCGCCGCTGCGGCATGCGGATCATGGTCTTGTGGTTGTAGACCACGCGCCGGCCCGACTCGAACTGGCGCAGGAAGCGGCTGCGGCTGTCGCCGCTCCAGACCGTGGCACTGCGGCTGGTGGGTGCAAAGTCCCAATGGCGGTAGAAGAAGTCCGCCCGCGCATGCATCGCGTTCCAGCCGTCCATCACGACGATGCGGTACGACATGTCGATGCCGAGATCGCCGTCGAAGTGCGCGGTGTCGTAGCGCCCGGTGTCGAGGTCCAGAACCGACTTGGTGATGTTGAACATCAGCAGGGCACCGCGCCGGTTGCCGGCCACGTTGGGCGCCACCCAGTCGAGCGAGTCGTAGGTGTGGCTGGCGCCCGGGGTGCCGTCGGCGAGTGGCATGTCGGCCGACTCGTTGAGCGGATCGGATGCACTCGGGACCGGAATGGCCCGCCGGTTCACGGTGTCCCAGCGCTGGGCGGCCGAGACGGGTGAGCGCTCGCGCACGACGCCGAACCTGAGGGTCGAAGCCGAGAGGCTGTAGACGCCGTTTTCGCACAGGTGCGAGTCGCCATGGCCACCGCCCGAGAGGTACATCACCTGGTCGACATAGTCGTAGGCCGCTCCGCACCAGGCATTGATGATCGAAGGCGATCCGTCGGGCTGGCCCAGCTTGGTGGCGTAGCGAGGCCGCGGCACGACGTCGTCCAGGGTGTTCGTGTCCACCGCCAGCCAGCGGTTCATCGGCAGTTGATCGAAGTCCGACGCCAGGACCTGTTGCTGCGCATCGGTGTTGGGTGCCCAGAGGCTTCCCGTCAGGCGCAGTGCCGGTCCGCTGACGGCCGCCGAGGCCGGCCTTGGCGGCAACGGCGGAGGCGGCGGAGCCGGCACCGGTGACGATCCGGGGGTCGGCGCCGGCGTCGGCGAGGGGCCCGGTGCCGGGGTCGGCGACGGTGAAGGCGCGGGCGATGGCGACGGTGTCGGCGCGGGTGGCTGCCCAGCAGCCGCCGCATTGGCATCGGCGCTGCCGCCGCCACCGCCGCAGGCGGCCAGCCACGTCAGCATCGACAAGGTCCAGACGCTGCGTGTCAGCAGATCGCGCCTGTTCGGGTCGACGTGCGGAGGCGTGGTCATGGTGGGGGCAGTGAAGCTGAATCTCGGCATCTTGCCCCGTGGCGACCCGGCCCAGCGGGTGAAGATGTGTCGGTTTGGCGGCGCACTTCGGCCATTGCCGGACGGACCACCGGCATGCGCCTCAGGCCGCGCTGCCGGGCGCTGCGGCGCGGGGCCTCCAGCCCAGGGCCGCCGCCGCGATCAGCGCGCCGTACTTGAGCCTCGCCGGGTGGTGGCGCCAGGCGCGGGCGAAGGCTCCGATCGCCACCCGACGCTTGCCATGCTCCAGGTGATGAAGTCCGAACTGCATGTGATAACGGGCCAGGTTCTGCACAAACCGATTGCGCTCAAGCGTTCGGCCATCCCGACTGGCCAGACCGTGCCGAGCCGCCGCGGATTCGAGGAGCCGCGTGCGGAAGTCCACCTCGCGCAGCTTGCGGTTGCCCTGGTGGGGATGCTGGCGGTACAAGGTCGACACGGCCGCCAGCTTGACAAACGGCACCTGGACCGAGAGACGCAGCCACAGGTCCCAATCCTCCGAGTACGGCAGCGCAGGATCGAAAGCACCCGCAGCGTCCAGCGCGGAGCGACGGATCATCGCGGTGCTGGTGAGGGCCCAGCAGTCGACCAGGAACTGGTGGTAGATCCAGCCGCTGAACTCGGGGTCATGCGCGGGCACGCCTTCCAGCGTCGGCAAGACTGAAGCCGGTTCGGCAAATCCACTGTCACCCGGAAACCAGTTCAGGAAGTCGCTGAACACCACCCCGGCATCGGGCACGCGGTCGAAGGCGGCCAGTTGCTCGGCCAGTTTCCAGGGCGCCCACCAGTCGTCGTGGTCCAGGAAGCACAGGAACTCGCCGCGGCTGTCGGCCAGGCCGCGATTGCGCGCCACGCACACCCCCTGATTGGCCTGGGTGACGAGCCTGACCCGGGGGTCGGCGGCGGCCACGGCCGCGACCAGATCGCGCGTGCGGTCGCTCGAGCCGTCGTCGACCACCAGCACCTCCAGCGCACGGTGGCTTTGCGCCAGCACCGACTGCAGCGTCTGCTCGATGTAGCGCTCGACGTTGTACGTCGGGATCACCACCGAAACCAGCGCCGTCACGGCTGGAACTTCCAGTCGGGCGCGTGATGACGCAGCCATTGCTCGAACATCATCAGGATCCAGACCATCTCGCCGTAGTAGCCCGGGTGCTCGGGCAGGCGCTGTTCGACCAGGTCCTTGACGAACGCCGGCCGCACGACCCCGCGTGTGGCCACGCCATGCAGCGACTCCAGCGCCAGGGCCTTCAACCCGGCATGGCGCGTGGCCCAGACCCCGAACGGCAAGCCGAAGCCCTTCTTCTGCTTGACGATGATTTCCGGCGGCAGGAAGTCCTTCAGCGCCTCCTTGAAGAACCAGCGCAGCTTCAGGCCCTTGAGCTTGTAGTCCGGCGGCAGATCGAGCGCGATGTCCAGCAGCTTCTCGTCGAGCATCGGATACGCGACTTCGACGCCCGCCAGGCGCGTGCTGCCGTTGACCTTGGGCAGGTCGCTTTCGGCCAGCGTGTAGCGCCAGTCGTAGGCCAGCATGCGGTCGATGGCGTGATCGGCCTTGGCGGCCCGCCAGACCTCGCGCTGCTGCGCCAGCGGAGCCTCGGACGAGATCGCGGCCAGGAAACCGGGCTCCAGCACGTCGGCAAAGCCGAGCCGGCGCAAGAGGTTGTAGTGCTGCAGCCGATCCGGAAGCGGCACCTTGGCGTCGCGGATGTAGCTCGAGCCCTTCTTCAGGATCGGCGTGCGCGCCACCGAGGCCAGCCCGAAGAACGGCTCCATCAGGCCCCGCCTCACGAACGCCGGTATGCCCTCGTACCAGCCGTAGATGCGCTGCATCGCATAGCGCGAGTTGCCGCCGAAGAGTTCGTCGCCACCATCTCCGGCCAGCAGCCGGGTCACGCCATCCTCCCGGGCGCGCAGGGCGCAGCAGTAGGCGGGCAGCGCGGAACTGTTGCCAAAGGGCTGGTCGTGGAAGGCCGCGACCTCGGGAATCCGTGCCACCAGGTCGTCTGGGGTGACGTAGTACTCGCGGTGTTCAGCGCCGAAGTGCTTGGCCGCGATCCGCGCATAGGCCATCTCGTCGTACCCGGCTGCGTCGAAGCCGATCGAATACGTCACCGCGCGACCGGCACTTCGCATCATCATTCCGGCGACCGTCGAGCTGTCGGTTCCGCCACTGAGAAAACACGCCGGCGTGCTGCCGTCCAGCCGCGATGCGACGGCACCTTGCAAGGCCTCGAGGAATCTCGACTTCCATTGCTCGAAGCTCGGCTGCGACCCGGTGGCACGACGCGTGAAGTCGGCGCGCCAGTACGGCTTGACGTCGACACGCCCGCCATCGAACACCGCGCAGTGTCCCGGCGGCAGGCGCTGCACGCCGTCCCAGGCCGTGCGTGGGCTCGGGATGGCATGGAAGTAGAGGTATTCGAAGACCGCTTGCGTCTGCAGCGTCGCGGCTCCCAGCGCATCCGCCCGTTCGGCCACGCGAAAGCCGTCGCCAGGAACCAGGCTCCAGCACAGGGTTCGCTCGGCAAAGCGGTCGATGGCCAGGAACCAGCGGCCGTCGGCCAGCGGCATCGAGACCGCAAAGCCGCCCTGTGCTCGTACGGCTGCGCCTTCTGGGCCGAAGCGGACCACCGCGTCGTCCCAGGTCGTCGGTGCGGGCTGACCATCCGCGGCGGGCCAGGTGGGCTGCCCCAGGCTGAGGCGTGAAGGGGTTGCGGTCACAGGCAGGTTACGGGGCGAAAGCGGCTCGGGGTCCAGGCGGCTTCGGTCGTCGGAGCGGGCGAAGCTGGGAGTCTCTCTCGGAAACCGGTCGCACCGGCAGCATGCACTGGTCCCGGGCGTGACGGATTCCGAACTCCCTCAGCGTGCGCGCAGCTTCTGGACCAGGCGCTGGGCAAGGCCGGAGATCTCGTCCCACAGCGGATGCCGCAGCGTGCGGGCCGCGAGCAGCCACAGCATCAGGCCGCTGGCGCCCCCAAGCAGCCCCCAGCGCAGGTAGTTGCCTTCGACGATGGGCCAGATCTGGGCGACCAGCGCCAGCGGGCCGGCCGTGACGACGGTCATCACCGCACTCGGGACCACCGCGCGACTCAGCGCCCCCAGCGTCAGCCCGATGCCACGGTCCAGATGCCACTGCGCAACGACGAGGCCCAGCAGGTTGGCGCCCATCCATCCCCAGGCGGCACCGGCCAGTCCGTAGGGGAACACCAGGGTCAGTCCGGTGACCTGCAACAGGACCAGCTGGATCTGCAGGGCGTTCGCCCTTCGCGCCTGGCCCTTGGCGAGCAGGGCCTCGCGCGAAAGGGTCTGCAGCAGTTCCACCGCAGCTGCCGCACACAGGATCTGAGCCAAGGTCACGGCCGCAAGCCACTGATCGCCGTAGATCAGGCGTATCGCCGGGTAGGCGAGCACGCCCAGCAAGGCCAGAAGCGGCCAGCCGACGGCCGTCAGCAACCCGACGCTGTGCAGATACGCCGGCACCAGGGTTCCGCTTTCGCGGTCGCTCTTGGCGAAGTACGGCATGCAGACCTGGAGCACCGGCCGCATCACGAGCCGGTTGAACATCTCGACCAGGCCACCGGCCCGGCTGTAGATCCCCACGGGCGCGGTGCCCAGGGCGCGCCCGATCAACAGCTCGGGTGCCCCCTTCCCGAGTTGGCCGACGATGTAGATGGAACTGGCGAACTTGCCGAACTGGAACACCTCGCCGATCCCGGCCAATGCTGGCCACTTGGGGAATTCGGGCGGCCGGAACCACATCGCCACCACGACCGTGACGACGATGCCCGCCAGCGAGCTCCAGGCCAGGCTCATGAAGCCGAAGCCGGCATACGCCAGGCTCACCGCGACGACAAACGCCGCAATGCTGGACAGCAGGTTGCCGATCACGATCGGCCGGTAGTTCAGTTCGCGCCGGAACCAGGCCTGGGTGACGGCACCAAAAGGCACGAGCATGAAGTTGAGGGCCTGCACCCACATCACGTAGCCGACGCCCGGCTCGCGATAGAAGTCCGCTGCAAACGGCGCCAGCACCACCAGCAGCGCTGCGATGGCCCACGAGACGATGATGTTCAGCGCCAGCGCGGCGCGCAGCTTGGCCGGCGTCAGGTCCCGGGCCTGGATCAGGTACTCGGCGACGCCGAAATCACGGAAGGTACTGGCCAGCGCCGCGAAGACGGCTGCGATCGCGAAGGTCCCGACCTCGGCCGGAGTGAGCAGCCGCGCGATGACGATCGTCGACGCCAGCTGGAGAACGACCCCCAGGTAGCTGTCGGCCATCGACAGCAGGAAAGAGCGGCGGACCGACGACAAGGGGACAGCGCGGTGGCGCGGGTCTCAGGTGCGTGGCGCTGGCGCCGACGCTGGCGCCGACACTGGCGCCGATGCGGGTACCGAAGCCCGGGCCGCAGGCGGCCG
The DNA here is from genome assembly GCA_021297985.1 of Rubrivivax sp. Classification (GTDB taxonomy): domain Bacteria; phylum Pseudomonadota; class Gammaproteobacteria; order Burkholderiales; family Burkholderiaceae_C; genus Rubrivivax. Next base: position 2,365 of record JAJTGU010000156.1, on the reverse strand, counting down.
CGCTGCCGGGTCGCGCACGCCAGAGGCGGCGCGCTTGCCGGCCGGAGTGGCCAGGATGCGCTGGCGCAGTTCGGCCAGCTGCGGAGAGCCCGGTATCGCCTCCAGACCTTCGTCGAGGGTGCGCAGGGCGTCGGCGTTGCGACCGATCCGGGTGTAGACCTGCGCGATGTGCAGGTAAGCGGGCCAATAGTCGCGCTTGGCGTTGCGCGAAGCCTCGAAGGCCTCGAGCGCCAGGGCAGGAAGACCGAGCTCGTTCTGGTACTGGCCGATGCGCAGGAACATCTCGGGCAGCAGCGGGAACTCCGGGCTGGCCAGGCGCACGACGTACATCGTGTCGCCGATCGCCCAGCGGTACAGATGCTCACGTTGGCCGCGGGTCAGTCCGGGCTGGGTGGCGCGCCGGGCATTGATCAGCGACCAGCAATAGTGGTGCAGGCCCCAGAACGGCTTGCCGAGGATCCCGACCCAACGGGCCTGACGTTCGGTCGGCCCGTCGGGCGATCCGTGCGGCGTGAAGGTCTGGGTGTCGGGGCAGTACTCGGGCAACAGCGCAAGCTCGCCAGCGGAGATGTCTCGAGGCGCATTGGCGGTGGCCGTGCCCGCCACCAGAGCCAGACAGGCAACAGCGAGCAGACGCGACAGCGGGCGGACAGCGGGGTTCATGGCGAGCCGAAGATGCTAGCCGCTGGCCATGACCCGCCTCGACCCCGGGTCGCGGCAAAGGTCACAGGCCTGCGGTGTGCACGCCTCACGCAGCCGGTGGTCCGACGTAACGACGGGACAGCACGACACGGTCCAGGCGATAGCCCATGTCACGGGGCGAGTTCAGCTGACCGCCATGGAACACGTTGAGCCAGCCGCCCTGCACGCCCATTTCGGGGTTCCGTGTCCAGCGCATGTTGGTCGCCTCGTAGGCCAGCACCCCGTTGACCCAGGCACGAAGCTCGCCGTCGCGGTTGCCTTCGCCGTTGCCGTTTGCGTCGAAAGGTCCACGGATGGTGTTCATCTTGACCTGCAGGTCGACGCAGTACCAGCGCCCGCGACGGATCAAGACGCCCTCCCAGAGCCGGCCTTCGGGAAAGGCCTGCGTCTGGTCGAGGTGGTAGGCGTAGTAGTCCAGCCAGATCAGGCCGTCGTAATCGGTCGGATCGGCCGGGGTGCGGCCCCAGTGGGTCCGGATCGAGTTGCCCGAATACTCCCAGCGTCGTTGAGCCGCGTTCCAGGTCTTGCGGCCATCACCCGGCGAGCCCCCGTTGCCGCCGACCGATTGCCAGTAGCCGACCGGATTCCAGTAGCCGAAACGGGTCTCGAAGGCCGGGCTCTTGGTCGAATCGACCCAGCTTCCGAAGTTGTCCTCCAGGTAGACCCAATACTGAATGAACATCTCATTGATCGTCGTCGCCGGCGTGCCGTCGGGCTTGGGCTGGATCAGGTTCAGCGTGACATCCAGGCTGGTCCGTGTGCCGGCCTGGACGGTCCCGGCAGCGTAGGTCGTGCCGGTGGCGGGGTTGAACACCCGCGGCGCTGCCGGCGTGAACCCGGTGCGATAAGTGCCGTCGGCAAAGTCGGTCGCCAGCAGCACATCGGGATGGGTGCGCAACGCCGCGAAATTGGCGACGGAGGCACCGATGCCACGAACCGGGTTCGGGACCGAGTCGGGAATGATGAACCGGGGAGGATCGGCCTCCAGAACCTGAAGGGTCCCGACGCGGCGCCAGACGGCGCAGGTCAGTTCCAGGCTTGCGCTCACCAGCGTGCCGCTGAGCGCCGGCAACGGGAATTGCACGATCGCCTGGGCCTGGCTGCTGGTCTGGAAGACCGTACCGGTGTTGATCGAAGAAGTGCTGGAGATGACCCAGTTGGCGTTGCAACGCGCGACGACGCGGACGGTGCCGGCAGTCGTGTTCAGGACCAGGGTCGGGCGCTGGTCGACGTCGCTGGACAGGCGGCCGGTCCAGTCGAACGGGAAGTCGGTGCCGACGGTCCGCAGGTAGAAGCCGCGGTTCTCGTTGTTGCCGAGCCAGCGCTGCACCAGAGTAGTCACGTCGGCGGCATAGCGGCCGGCGGTCGGAATGGCGACCGTGGCAAAGGGCTGGCTGCCGTTTTCGACCTGCCGCGCATCGAGCCAGTCGCCCTTGGTCCCGCGCCGCCAACGCATGCCGAAATTGACATTCCAGACGTCCCTGGTGGGTCCGCTGCCGAGCGTGTCGTGGGTCAGGAACTGGGCAAAGCCCAAATGGGTGACACCCCCACCCCCCGGCCGCGACGAAGGCGGCGGCATCCTGCGCCTGGAGCTTGGCGATCGCGCCCGGTGGCAGATGCGCCAGGATCACGCGCGACGCCGCGCCGCGGAACAGCGGCATCG
>JAJTGU010000307.1 GCA_021297985.1 Rubrivivax sp. | reverse complement strand
CCAGGCCGTCGCGGACTTCGGAGTCGTCGTCGATCACGGCCAGGCACAGGCCGGTGGCGGCCGCACCGGCCGGGTGTCCCTCCTTCTGCGGGTTGTCAGCGGCTGAAGGAGTTGCATCGCCCGCAACGTGCGGCAGGTCCATGCGAACGACAGTACCGCGTCCCGGTGTCGAGCGCAGCCCGATGCGGTGATCCAGCAGCCCGGCAAGGCGGCGCACGATCGACAGCCCCAGGCCCAGCCCACGATTGCGGTCGCGTTCGGCATTGTCGGCCTGGTAGAACTCGTCGAAAGCCTGGTCCACCACCTCTGGCGGCATGCCGATGCCGGTGTCGTGGATCTGGACCCGCCAGCCGTCGCCGCGCTTTCGCAGTGCGAGCAGCACGCCTCCATGTGAGGTGTACTTGATGGCGTTGTCCAGCAGGTTGCGCAGGCAGCGTTCAAGCAGCACCGGATCGCTGCTCGTGCGCAGTGCCTGGCCACCCGGCGGCAGGTGCAGCCGGCAGTGCAGCCCGCGCGCCGCTGCGCCGGCGGCCCCGTCGTCACGCGAGCGCAGCAGCAACGGGCGCAGGTCGAAGACCTGAACCTCGGTGGCGACGATGCCGGCATCCAGACGCGAGATGTCGAGCAGCACGTCGAACATCCTGCCCAACGCGGCCAGGCTGCGGCCCATGCGCTGCACCAGATCGGCCTGAGCGGGCGACGCCGCTTCGTGTTCGAGTGCCGCCATGTTCAGCGCCAGGGCCTGAACGGGTTGTCGCAGGTCGTGGCTGGCGGCGGCGAGGAACCGTGTCTTCGCCGCGTTGGCGGCTTCCAGCGCGCGATTCAGGTCATCCAGCCGCTGGCGCTCGACCTCGCTCTCGGCCTGGCGCCGTTGTGCCTGCTCGCGCTGCCAGCGTTCCTGCGCCAGCCGGTGCTCGATTTCCAGCGCCACGCGACGCGCGCGGGCGCTGCGGCCCACCACCTCGGCATACAGCGCCTGTTCACGGCGGGCGTGCTGCAGGGCTGCGCGGCTGTCGCCCAGGCGCTCGTGCGCGGTGGCCGCGGCGCGGTGGAGGCGCAACCGTTCGTCGGGGCCATCGGCCCGGCGCGCGGGGTCTGCGGCAGGGCCATCGACCTCGGAGGCGAGGAAGTCCTCGCACAGCTGCGCCGCAGCCGCCGGGTCGCCCTGGTGCAGCAGCCATTCGGCCTGGGTGGCGGTCCACTCGATGCGGTGGCCGACGATGCGGTCGTGCAGGCCGCTCGCCAGTCGCTGCCGGGCCAGCGGCGCGTCACCGGCATACAGGCTGGCGCGAGCCAACAGGACCCAGGCCGCTTCGCGGTTGCGGGGGTGCAGGGTGGGCACCAGGGCGTGCATGTCGTCGGCCAATCGGGCGGCTTCGGCGTGGCGCTCGAGCGTCAGCAGGGCCGCCAGCCGGTTGAACACCGCCATCGACCAGGCCGCGGTCTGGCCGGCACGTTCGCCGTGCTCGAGGGCCTCGTCAGCGAGCGCCAACGCGTCTTCGGCGTTCGAAAGATCGGCCTGCAGCGACGCCAGGTCGGCCAGCGCATGGGTGATGGCCCCGGCGTCGCCCGTGCTGCGGGCGTGATGCAGGCCAGCGTAGCGGTCGCGCAGCGCGTCGTCCCACTGCCCGGCCGCATGGTGAGCCATGGCTCGGGCGCCGAGCACAAACTGCGCCGCGTGGGCGTGCACCGGATCCGGTGCTGGCGGCGCGAGCCAGTCGCCCAGGGCGCCGATGGCGGCCACCGCATCGCTGCCGCGCCCCTGGGCGACCCAGGGGAGGGCGCGCAGGGCACGGCACAGGCGCTGGCCGGCCGGCTGCTGCGTCGTGTCGAATCCGTTCTCTGCGCGGGACAGGGCGTCGCTGGCCTCTTCGCCCTGACCGGCTGCGCGGTGGCCCATGCTGGCAAATGCCCAGCCCCAGGCCCGGGCCGCGTGGTCGTCGTGGGCGGCTTCGATGAGGTTCCGACCCAGGTCCTTCAAACCGGCTGGATCGCGGTAGCGCGTCGACCAGGCGAGCAGGATGAGCGTTTGCAGGGACGGTTGCACAGAGCGATCATCGCAGCGACACGCGGTCGCGCCAGCGGCCGGCGCCCATGGCACACAGGGCCAGCCCGGCCAGCAGCAGCGTTGCGGGTTCCGGCACGGCCTGGCTGACGGCGCCGCCAACGTCGCCGTCGTGAACCAGCCAGACGTAGCCGCGGTTGCTCGCATTGGCGGCGGTGATGCTTTGTCCGCCATTGGCAAAGTCGAACGTGACGTAGCCGGTCTGCGGGATGTTGAAGATCAGGCGGTAGCTTTGTGTGCTGCTCCAGTAGCGACCGGTCTCGACGTTCAGGAAGTCCTCGTCGTTGACGAGGCCGAAGTCGATGCCGGCACTGCCGGCGCGCCAGTTGCCGCTGCTGTCGCGGTCACTCAGGTTGCCCAGGATGTCGTGGAACAGGTGGGCCAGTTCGCTGCTGTCGGTGTCGACGTTGCTGCCGCAGTCGGTGTTTCCGTTGAACCCGAACTGGCAGCCCGCGCCGCCGATGCTGTGCACGCCGTTGGCGGTGGGCATGCGCCAGCCGCTCAGGCCAAAGCTCGCGGCAGCGTTGGCGTTCAGCGCGGTGATCGCGGCGTCGCCATCGGCCCAGGTCATGAAGCCGGTGGACGGCAACAGGCCCAGGCTGGTGCTCAGATGGTTGCGGTCGCGCATCCAGGTGATGCCACGGGCACTGTCGTAGTAGGCCTCGGCGGTGCTGGCGATGCCGTCCAGGTCGCGCGCCACCAGGGCCGATTGGGCCATGCCCGGTACGAGCAAGGCCAGGGTGCAAGCGGCGCCGGCAACGGCGGAGAGGATGCGGATGTTCATGAGGCTCCTGCAAGGGGTTGAAGACGCAGCGAATGCCACGACGCAATGCAGTGTCGAAACGCCGCCGCAGGGCGTCACTGACCGGCCGGACAGCGCCCACCGCGAATGCGGGATGGCATTGCCGCCCGGGCGAGAAGCTGTTCACGACTTCGGACCCGGTGGCTGTGCACTGTCGGATCGGCCAGTCGGCAAGCGCGTGGTGCGGCTCCTACGATCTGGCCGATGACGCCCACGCTGCCTGCCGCCCGATTGCTGATCGTCGAGGACCATCCGCTGTACCGCGACGGACTGCTCGGACTGCTTCAGCGTTGCGCGCCGCAGTTGCAGTGCCGCGTGGCCGGCAGCGCGGCCGAGGCACTGAAGATGCTGCGGGCCCACCCTGAAGTCGACCTGGTCCTGAGCGACCTGCGACTGCCCGGATCGGTCGATGGACTGGCCTTGCTGGCGGAGATCGGCCGCGAGTTCCCGACCGCGGCACGGGTGCTGGTCTCGGGCAGCGAAGAGTCCCATCTGCCGCAATGGGCCCGCCGTGCCGGGCTGATGGGCTACCTGCCCAAGAGCCTGGAACCCTCACTCTGGTGGTTGGCGCTGTCGCGCATCCTCGCGGGTGACCCCTGGTTTCCGCCTGCCGTGGCCGACGCGCCCGAACCGAACGCTCGGCACGTCGTCATCCTCGGCCACCTGGCCGCTGGCCGCGGCAACAAGGAGATCGCGCGCGTGCTGGGCATCACCGAGCGAACGGTGAAGTACCACCTCGGCGAGGTCTATGGCCGCCTGGGAGCGGCCAATCGCGCCGAGGCGGTGGCCCGCGCCAGTGCCATGGGCTGGATCCGGCTGCCTGAGGCACGTTGAGCGGGGGCTGAGGCGGCACGGGTGGCTGCCCGGAGAGGCAGATCCAGAGCGACGCTCGCCTCAAGGGCCGGGACAACGCTGTAGGCCTCCGAAACCCAACGGGTTAAGGTTGGAGCATCAACTCACCGGAGCGCCCATGCGACGTTTGATTGCCGCCTTTGTCTTGCTCTTGGCTTTGCCGGTCCTGGCTGACGTGGTCATCCGGACTCGGGACGGCAGTGTGTTTCGACTGCCGATCAATCCGCAGGACATCGTCAGCATCGAGATGGCACCCTCGGGTGTCCAGTCGCCTGCACCGCCGCCGCAAATGGCACCGGCCGCGCCGGCGCCTGCCCCGGCGCAGGTCTCGGGGCTGGGCGCGCCGTGGGTTGTCAACAGCAACGGCAACATCTTCAGAGGCGACGGACGCTCCTGGCAAGACATGCCCGGGTTGGCCAAGGACATTGGCGTGAGTGTCAATGGCGCGGTCTGGGTCATCGGGACCAACCCCTTGCCGGGTGGTTTCGGCATCTACCGCTTGCTGCGTGGCAACTGGGAGCCGGTCGACGGTGCGGCCGTGCGGGTTGCAGTGGATTCGAGCGGGGCGCCCTGGGTCGTCAACTCCGAGGGCCGCATCTACCGCCGAACCAGCAACGGCTGGCAGGAGATGCCGGGAAGGGCGGTGGACATCGGCGCCGGCGGCAACGGTCAGGTCTGGGTCATCGGGACGGACAGCACGCCCGGAGGCTTCGGCATCTACCGCTGGAGCGGATCGGACTGGAACCGTGTGGACGGCGGGGCGGTGCGCATTGCGGTGGGGCCGAGCGGCAACCCCTGGGTTGTCAACTCTGAAGGCCGCATCTTCAGCCGCGAGACCGGCTCCTGGACCGAACTGCCCGGCCGCGCCCGAGACATCGCCGTCAGCGCCGGCGGCACGGCCTGGGTCATCGGGACCGACAACGTGCCCGGAGGCCAGAGCATTCACTACTGGAGCGGATCGTCCTGGGTGCGCATCGAGGGCGGCGCCGTGGGAATCGCCGCCCGCTGACCAGCCACGCCGCCACGCCTGCCGCCAGCAGCAATGCGGCGGTCGAGGGCACCGGGACGCGGTTGGGCGGCACGGGGTCGGACAGCCTGCCGTCGAGGTGCAGCGCCGGCAGGAAGTCGTTCATCGGGGCGGTGTAGTTGACACCGATCGGGTAGGTCCAGCCGCCGAGTCCCCAATCCCAGACGGCGCAGACGCCGCCGACGTTGGTCTGGCAGTGCACCCGCGCCTGGCCGGGCTCGGGAGCCTCGCCGCTCTTCATCCAGTGGGCTCCGGACATCGAGCCGTAGGTCTGGGCGAAGTGCACCGTGTAGGTCTCGCCGGCCAGCAGTTCCAGCGCCGCAGCCGCGAGCACACCGCTGGCGACAGGCTGACCGGCATGCAGGCTCGCAAACAGCTCGATCTCGTAGACCTGCATCTGGCCGATCGGTGCATCGCGGCCATGGAACCCGCCCCGCGCGACGATTTCGCCGTCTCCGTTGCTGATGGTCAGGCCGTAGAGGCGCTCGGCACCCGGGATCGTGTAGGTGGCCTGCATCGGCAGGTAAGCCCTGGACAGCCGGCCACTGGCCTCGGCCGTGAAGTCGAAGCTGGCCGAGTAGGCGTTGATCCAGGTGCAGCCGATCGCGCCATTGCAGGAGCCGGACAGGTCGGCGTACTGCGTCGTGCTGTAGTCGACCGGCGCAGCGAAGGGGTCGAAGTTGCCGTACAGCACGCCCGCATGGGCCGACACGGGGCAGAGGGCGGCCAGCACGACGGTCACGGCGGCGCTGGCGGACTTGAAGGACAGGCAGGGGGTCATGGGGCGGCCTTTCGGGGGTTGTCCTTTGCATTCGCACCGCCATGAGGCCGAAAAGCTCACCCCACCCCCTGACCTGGGGGTGAAAGCCGCGCCATCGGGGGGTGCCAGGCTGGATCGGACCGCCGGAACGGGTCGGTCGGACGCGCTCGCGGAGTCCTGGAGGTGGCTTGGACTTGTGGCCTAATCCGCGATTCGCCTTTTTGCAGCGGCGATCCCTTTCCTTCAGCTCCTCTCGACGGATTCTTCATGGGCAACAAGATCATCACCGAAGCCGACCGCAAGGCCACGCCGCGTCCGCCGGCACCTGCCGGCGTCACCCTCACGACGCACAAGGGCCAGAAGCGCAGCCTGGAGCGCGGCTCCCATACCCGCAGCAAGAAGAACCCCGGCAAGCGGCCCAAGAAGGGCGGCTGAGTCCGACCTGCGACGGCGCGGCCGACCGCGCCCTTCCTGTTGTCGCGATGCTCAGGCTGACCGATCTGCGTCTGCCGCTGGACCACCCCGAGCCAGCGCTGCGGGCTGCCGTACTGTCCCGGCTGGCACTGCCCGACGAGGCCCTGCGCGCGATGACCGTCGTGCGGCGGGCCTGGGACGCGCGCAAGAAGTCGGCCGTGGTGCTGATCTACACGCTGGATTGCACGCTGGACAGCCCCGACACCGAAGCCGCGCTGCTCGCCGGTGCCGACGCGCGCGGCGAGCGAGACCTGAGGCCAGCGCCCGACACCCGCTACCGCCTGCTG
>JAJTGU010000025.1 GCA_021297985.1 Rubrivivax sp. | reverse complement strand
GGTGCGCCAATCACGGCACGGGATGCATCCGGACTCTCCATTCGACCTCCTTGTTGTCCGTTCAGTTTGCAGGTTGGGGATGGATCTCGTGCACCCAGCCGTCGATCCACCACTGATAAACCACGGCGCGAGCACCGGCGCTCAACCGACGGCATTGCGCGGCGTCCAGCTCGCGCGTGTCGGCCAGTCGCTGCATCAAACCGGCATCCCGACCGGCCGCGTGCAGCGACTCGCCGTTGACGAAGACATGACCGAAACGGTCGTACAGCATGCGCGTGCGCCGATCCAGGCGCAGCGCAATTCCGTCCGGCAAAGTTGCTGGCGCCGGGTCCAGGGCATCGAACCAGACCTCGCGCTTGGGTTCGCTCAGCACTTCGCCGAGCGACCGTTCCAGCGCCCCCGGCTCGGCCAGGCTGCGTCGCAGCGAGCGGCGCGCAAACGCCAGCATCGCCGGTGGCACCGCGGCCGGGTGCGGTGTCGCGGCCTGGGCCGGATCGGCATAGAGCGCAGCCGTGTCGTCGTTCGGATCGGCACCGTCGCCTTCGGCCAGACGAAGCAGCAGCTCGTGGGCCAGGCCTGCGGCACGCGGCGCGCGAAAGCCAACCGAGGCCGTCATGCAGCCAGTGCCAACCGCAATGCCATCGTGCCCCCACAGCGGCGGCAGGTAGAGCATGTCGCCGGGCTCAAGCAGCCACTCGCGGTCTGGTCGAAAGCCCTTCAGCAGCTTCAGCGGCTGGCCGGAAGCCCAGCTCGGCCGTGCAACCGGGGGGCCGACGCGCCAACGCCTGCGGCCCTGGACCTGGAGCAGAAACACGTCGTACGAGTCCAGGTGCGGTCCGACGCCGCCGCCAGAGCCCGCGAGCGACAGCATCAGATCGTCGAGTCGGGCGTCGGGGACAAATCGGAAGGCCTCCAGAAGCGCGCGTGCCGCAGCGTTGTGCAAGTCCAGGCCTTGCACCAGAAGGGTCCAGTCCAGCGCTTGAGGTCCCGGTCGGGCGCGGCGCGCGATCGGACCGTGTTCCAGTTGCCAGCGCTTGTCGGCATCGGCCGCGGCCGGGCGACGGACCAGGCGCGACTCGACGTCGTCGCGCGCCGCGAGAGCCCACAGCGCTGCGCTGCCCAGCGGCGGCCGGACGTCGGGCCAAGCCTGGCGCACGAGCAGTGGCTGCTTCTGCCAGTGTCGACGCATGAACTGCGCCGGGCTCAGGCCCCCGAGCAAGGGAAGCGGCAGGGTGGGATCCATCACGGAATTGTCGGCCCGGACGAATGCTCGCGCCGAAGCCCGCAACGGGACCCGGAACGGAGCCCGAGACCACGGGACGCCTGTGCCATGATCGCTTGATGAGGATTCAAGCCCCCTGCGTGGTTTCGCTGACCTGGACCCTGATGGACGGCCAGAACCGTCCCATCGACGAGCTGAAGGACCCGGTGGAGTTCTTTGTCGGCGGCGACGACCTGCTGGCCAAGGTCGAGGAAGCCCTGCTCGAAAACGCCGGCGCTGGCGAGTTGCACCTGCACCTGGAGCCCGAGCACGCATTTGGCGACTACCGGCCCGAGCTGGTGTGCTTCGAGGACCGAGGTCTGTTCCCCGAACTGCTCGAAGTGGGCATGGCCTACGAGGGCCTGCCGGAAGGGGCCAAGACCGAAGGCATGCCGACCGATGCGATCTACCTCGTCACCGAGATCTACGGCTCGCATGTCGTGCTCGATGGCAACCACCCACTGGCGGGCATGGCACTGCGACTGCATCTGCGCGTTCACGCGGTGCGTGACGCGACCCCAGCCGAGATCGAGGCTGGAAGTGTCGGCAGCGGACCGTTCAGCCTGCTGTCCGGCAGCGCTTCGGCATCCCAGGACGGCGGGCCGACGCTGCACTGAGCCGCAGCGCGCGCTGCGCCTCAACCACGGCCGGTGGAGCCGAAGCCTCCGCTGCCACGCGCACTGCCATCGAATTCCTCGACGCGCTCGAAGTGGACCTGGACCACCGGGACGATGACCATCTGCGCGATGCGCTCGAGCGGCTGCACGGTGTAGGCCGCGTGTCCGCGGTTCCAGCAGCTGACCATCAGCGGGCCTTGGTAGTCGCTGTCGATCAGTCCGACCAGGTTGCCCAGCACCAGGCCGTGCTTGTGCCCCAGGCCGGACCGCGGCAGCAGCATCGCCGCCAGACCCGGGTCACCGAGATGGATCGCGATGCCGGTGGGGATGAGCTCGGCCTGGCCAGGCTCGATCACCAGCGGCGCTGCAATGCAGGCGCGAAGGTCGAGCCCGGCGCTGCCGGGTGTCGCGTATTGAGGCAGGCTGTCTGCAACCCGGGGGTCCAGAAGCTTCAGCGCCACGTTCACGGTGCTCATGCCTGCCCCCTGAGGGTCGGAAGGCGACGCGCGATCTCTGCCACCAGCGCGCGGGCCAGCGTCAGCTTGTCGGCGCGGCCGCCATGGGGTGGCATTTCGCGGGTGCCATGCTCGTCGATGACGAGCAGCGCGTTGTCGTCTCGCCCGAAGGTGGCCGGCCCGAGGTTGCCGACGATCATCGGCACGCCCTTGCGCTCGCGCTTTTCGCGCGCATGGCGTTCAAGCTCGTGGCTCTCGGCGGCAAAGCCGATGCAGTAGGGGCGTTGTGCGGCCGGCAATCGGGCCACTGTGGCCAGGATGTCGGGGTTCTCGACCATCGCGATGCTCGGTGCATTGCCGCTGCCGTCCTTCTTGATCTTCTGCCCGGCACTTGTCGCCGGCCGCCAGTCGGCCACCGCCGCGGTCGCGACGAACACCTGGTGGCCGGGCGCCAGCGGCAGCACCGCGGCCAGCATCTGCTCGGCACTCTGCACATCGATGCGCGTGACGCCATCGGGTGTGGCCAGCGAGACCGGCCCGGCAACCAGGGTCACGCGCGCGCCGGCCTCGGCTGCGGCCCGCGCGAGCGCAAAACCCATCTTGCCGCTGGAGTGGTTGGTGATGCCACGCACCGGATCGATGGCCTCGAAGGTCGGTCCGGCAGTGATCAGCACCGACCGCCCTGCCAGCACCTGGGGCTGGAAGTGGGCGACGATGCGGTTGCACAGGTCCTCGGCTTCGAGCATGCGGCCGTCGCCCGTTTCGCCGCAGGCCTGGTCGCCAACCCCGGGGCCGAGCAGCACGGCGCCATCGGCCACGGCCTGGGCCGCGTTGCGCCGGGTGGCGGGGTGGGCCCACATCTCGCGGTTCATGGCCGGCGCGAGCAGCAGCGGACAGCGCTGGGCCGGCCGTGCCAGGCACATGAGGCTCAGCAAGTCGCCGGCTCGGCCCTGGGCGATCTGGGCGATGAAGTCGGCACTCGCCGGCGCGACGACGATGGCGTCGGCCTCGCGGGTGAGGTCGATGTGGGCCATGTTGTTGGGCTGGCGGGCGTCCCACTGGCTCGTGAACACAGGGCGGTTCGACAGCGCCTGCATCGTCACCGGACCGATGAAGCGTTCGGCCGCCTCGGTCATCACGACCTGCACCGTTGCGCCGGCCTTGACCAGCAAGCGCAGCAGTTCAGCGGACTTGTAGCAGGCGATACCGCCGCTCAGCCCGAGCACGAGGTGGCGGCCGGCCAGCGGCAGCGGTGAGTCGGGCACGGGCAGTGTCTCAGGCGCCATGGCACTTCTTGAACTTCTTGCCGCTGCCACACCAGCAGGGCTCGTTGCGACCCGGCAGCTTGGCGACCCGCACCGTGGCCGGCTTGGGGGCATGGTCGATCTGCCACAGGCGCAGTTCCTGGACCGCAAACATCGCGTCCGTGATGAGCTGGTCGCGCTCGACCGGATGATCGGGATCCAGCGGGCCGTAGCCGAGTTCGAGGCCCTCGCGGTAGGCCTCGCTGCCCGGCGTGCGCTGGAGCTGCAGCAAGGCCTCGAAACGGTCCTCGAGCGACCCGGCTTCTTCTTCGCTGGGCGGGTCGGGCCACCAGTCGGGATGGTCCTCGAGGCTGTCGAGAAAGCCACTGGCCCAGATCACACCCTCATGGAGCATGTCGGCCATGTCGTCGCGGTCTTCGCCTTCTTGACCCTCGCCGTCGACCTTGGGCGCTGCGGGTGATTCGGCCAGCATCTTGGCCCGCATCTCGTCGTCGATCTCGTGGATCCACGGGTTCAGGCGCAACCGGTCTGGCCACTCCAGCAGGCACTCTGCGTCAAGCTGGCGGCGCAGCACGTCCAGCCGCGCCTTGAGCACCGAAACCGCCTGGGCATGGGCCGGGGGGTCGGCAAAGGCACGATCAAAGTCGCCTTCGAACATCGCCTCGAGCCAGTCTTCGGGCTCCAGGCTGCGACCGGCGGCGGCCAGGCCTGTCAGGTAGCCGTCGACCCACTCGACGTCGACGGCCTGCGAAAAGCCCGCCAGGGTGTCGCACAGGACGATCAGCGCGGCCAGATCTTCCGGGCGGCTGTCCGGGGCTACGGGGTTCATCGCAAAGGGCGCGCTTCAGGCCGGGTCGGCGGGAGCCGGATTGTTGGCGATGCCGCCGGCCACGGGCCGAAGCTGCGGTGGCGACGGGTGCAGCCGGGCCATCGACAAGGTGTCGACATACTCGCCGGCACGCAAGGCGTAGGCCCGGTGCCGACCTTCGAGCTCGAAGCCGAAGCGCCGGTACAGCGCGATCGCACTCTCGTTGTCGGCAAACACATGCAGCTCGATGCGTGTCCAGTTCGTCCAGCGGTCAGCGAAGTCGCACAAGGCCGACATCAAGGCTGAACCCACGCCCTGGTTCTGCAGGTCGCGCCTGACGGCGATGCCCAGCCCGGCGACATGGCGGCGCCGCATCCGGCCAGCCTCGCCACTCAAGCCGGCGTGAGCGACCACTTCGCCAGCGCGGTCGGCGACCAGGATCAGGTGCGGAGGATCGGCCTTTTCAGCGTCCGCCAGGCGGGTGCGCCAGACCTCGACGCTGGGATACGGCAGTTGCAGCAGCCCGCCGAGCACGGCTTCGTCGCTGATCATGGCGGCAAAGCCGGCGGCATCGGCGGCGCTCGCGCGACGCAGCACGATGCCCGGAGGCGGCGCCCTTCGGACTGGGTCGGGAGGCAAGGCGGGATCGGCCATGGCTCAGTGCAATCCCGGAGTTGCAGGGTTGGTCAGCATAGCCTGTTGCGCAAATGCCTCGCCAGCCCCTGCGGCCCCGACGCAATGACAAGCAATCGTCATCGGCTTGCGACAGACTGTGAAAATCCGTGATCCGTTTGGACTGCCCCGGGCCGCTGCTCCGGAGCATCCGCACGCTCAATCCGTCACTTCCGAACCGAGAAAGCTCCTCGCCATGCGCCTCTGGGACCAACCCGAATCGCTGTTTGCCCGCTCCGCCATCGCCGTGGCGGCCATCGTCTGCGTTGCGCCGGCGTTTGCGCAGAACACCACCTCGGCGATCACGGGGCGAGTCGTGGACGGCAATGGCCGCCCGGTTTCGGGAGCCACGGTGGCCATCCGCCACGTCGACTCGGGCTCGACGACCAATGCCACCACGGACGGCGAAGGCCGCTACTCGGCGCGGGGCTTGCGTGCGGGCGGGCCCTACACGGTCACGATCTCCAAGGGCGGCCAGACCGACCGCCGCGACGGCATCGTGCTCGCACTGGCCGAGACCCAGGCTGTTGACGGCCTGCTGGGCGGCACGACGCAACAGATCGTCGTGACCGGCGCAGCCGTGAACCAGCGCTTCAACGCGGCCAACATGGGGGCAGGCACCAATCTGAACAGCACCGCTGTCACGTCGCTGCCGACGATCCAGCGCAACCTTCAGGACCTCGCCCGCACCGATCCGCGCATCGCGCAGACCGACAAGGAGCGCGGCGAGATCTCGGCCCTGGGCCAGAACAGCCGTTTCAACTCGATCACCATCGACGGCGTCAGCACCAACGACCCGTTCGGGCTGGAAGCGAACAACCTGCCGATGGTCAAGCAGCCGGTGTCGATGGACGCCATCCAGGCGGTGCAGATCAACGTCTCGAACTTCGACGTCACCCAGAAGGGCTACACCGGCGCCAACATCAATGCCGTCACGAAGAGCGGCACAAACGAGTTCAAGGGCTCGGTCTACTACGTGTTCCGGAACCAGGATCTCGCGGGTTCGCGCTTCAACCGCCAGACCGGGGGCACGGTGTTTCCGAATGCCCCGTTCAAGGAAACCACGATGGGGGCCGTGCTCGGCGGCCCGATCATCAAGGACAAGCTGTTTTTCCTCGTCAACTACGAGGAACTGAAGAGCTCACGCGCAGCGCCCTCGTTCGGCCCGGTGGGCAGTTCGCTGACCAACGTCGGGATCACGCCGGCGCAGATCGCGGGGGTGCAGGCCGCCGCACGCGCCTACGGATTCGACGCCGGCAGCCTGGACATCCCGCCCGGCGTCAACCTTGAAGTCAAGGAATTCCTGGCCAAGCTCGACTGGAACATCAGCGATACGCAACGGGCCAACGTTCGCTACACCAAGACCGAAGAAACCAACCCGATCTTCCCCAGCTTCAGCGGCACCGTCCTGTCGCTGAATTCCTACTGGTACGACCAGGTCAAGACCAACGAGGCGCTTGTCGCACAGTGGTTCTCGGACTGGACCGACAACTTCTCGACCGAGTTGAAGGTGTCGCAGCGCAACTACGTCAGTGCACCCGACACCAAATCGAACCTGCCGCAGATCGGCCTGGTGTTCACGGGCCCACCGCCCGCGGGCACCAGCGGCACGACCCGGACCCTGCTGCTGGGCACCGAGCAGTTCCGCCACTTCAACCGCCTCGAGACCGAGACGCTGGACACCTACCTCGGCGCGACCTGGATCCTGGGCAATCACGAACTGAAGTTCGGTGCCGACTACATCGACAACAGCATCTACAACGCCTTCGTCAACAACAGCAAGGGCGTCTACGAGTTCCGCGGTGCGGACC
>JAJTGU010000308.1 GCA_021297985.1 Rubrivivax sp. | reverse complement strand
GCTCGGCCTGGCCGCGCCGACGGCGCAGGCTGCCGCAGCGCCCGAGGTGGCCATGCTGGCCGACGACTGGCTGAGCCTTCTGCAGCGCGAGCAGGTCGACTTCACGCTGGCCTGGCGGCGCCTGGCCGACGCGGCCGAGGGCGACGACATCGCGCTGAAGCTGCTGTTCCAGACACCCGAGGCGCCCGCGGCATGGCTCGTCCGCTGGCGGGCTGCCTGTGCCGTCCACGACGCACGCCACGGACTGGACCCGGCGCAGCGTCCGGCGAGCATGCGCGCGGCGAGCCCGTTCGTGATCCCGCGCCACCACCGGGTCGAAGCCGCGCTTTCGGCCGTCAGCGACAACGGCGACTTCGCGCCGTTCGAGCGGCTGCTTCAGGCGCTGCGCCGTCCGTTCGACGAGACCGCAGCCGCCGCGGCGTTTGGCGAGCCGGCCCCGGCCGAGGCCACCGCGCGGTACCAGACCTTCTGCGGCACCTGAGCGTCCGCGGGGCGATTGCCGCGACTGGAGTTGAAGCGGTTTCAACCCTCGGACGGCTGGCGGCGTTCAGGCCGCTGCCAGCCGGGCGGGATTAGAGTCGGGCGCCACATGAACGCTCCGCCACCCACCGCCGCCTTGTTGTCCGCCGACCGCGCGGCCCGCCAGCGCGAGGTGGTGGCTGCGCTGGCGCCGCTGCTGCCTGCGCATGCCCTGCTCTGGACACCGGAAGAGACCATTCCGTACGAATGCGATGGCCTCACCGCCTACCGCCAGCAGCCGCTGGTGGTGGCGCTTCCCGAAACCGAAAAGCAGGTCTCGGCCGTGCTCGCCGCCTGTCACCGCCTGGCGGTGCCCGTGGTTGCGCGAGGCGCGGGCACCGGGCTGTCGGGCGGGGCCATGCCGCATGCGATGGGCGTGACGCTGTCGCTGGCCAAGTTCAACAAGATCGTGCAGATCGACAAGCTCGCGCGCACGGCCACGGTTCAGTGCGGGGTGCGCAATCTCGCGATCAGCGAGGCGGCGGCGCCGCTCGGCCTGTACTACGCGCCGGATCCGAGCAGCCAGATCGCCTGCACCATCGGCGGCAATGTGGCCGAAAACTCCGGCGGCGTGCACTGCCTGAAGTACGGCCTGACCCTGCACAACGTGCTGCGCGTGCGCGGCTACACCGCCGAGGGCGAGGCCGTCGAGTTCGGCTCCACCGCGCCGGACACGCCGGGCCTGGACCTGCTCAGCGTCGTCGTCGGCAGCGAAGGCATGCTCGCCGTGATCACCGAGGTCACGGTCAAGCTGACACCCAAGCCGCAGCTGGCGCGCTGCATCATGGCCAGCTTCGACGACGTGCGAAAGGCCGGCGACGCGGTCGCGGCGGTCATCGCCGCCGGCATCATCCCGGCCGGGCTCGAGATGATGGACAAGCCGATGACGGCCGCGGTCGAGGACTTCGTGCATGCCGGCTACGACCTCGATGCAGCCGCCATCCTGCTGTGCGAGAGCGACGGCACGCCGGAAGAGGTGGCCGAGGAGATCGACCGCATGCTGGGCGTGCTCACCGGCTGCGGCGCGAACCGCATCGAGGTCAGCAAGGACGAGCGCCAGCGGCTGAAGTTCTGGAGTGGTCGCAAGAACGCCTTCCCCGCATCGGGCCGCATCAGTCCCGACTACATGTGCATGGATTCGACGATCCCGCGCAAGCGGCTGGCCGACATCCTGCTCGCGATCGCCGGGATGGAAGCCAAGTACGGCCTGAAGTGCTGCAACGTCTTCCATGCCGGCGACGGCAACCTGCATCCGCTGATCCTGTTCGATGCCGCCGATCCCGACCAGCTGCACCGCTGCGAGCTCTTCGGCGCCGACATCCTGGAAACCAGTGTCGCGATGGGCGGCACCGTGACCGGCGAGCACGGCGTCGGCGTCGAGAAGCTGTCCAGCATGTGCGTGCAGTTCAGCCCCGCCGAGCGCAGTCGCATGGAGGGCCTCAAGCACGCCTTCGACCCCGCCGGCGGGCTGAACCCGGGCAAGGTCATCCCGACGCTGCAACGCTGCGCCGAGTACGGAAAGATGCACGTCAGGAAGGGCCTGCTGCCCTTCCCCGAGCTGGAACGCTTCTGAAGCCCATGACGGTCGCCAGTCACCCCGTCGTCGACGCCTGGCGTGATCGCATCCTGGCGGCCGGTGCGGCGAGGCAAACGCTTGAACTGCGTGGCCACGGCAGCAAGGCCTTCTACGGCGGGCCGGTCGCCGCGGGTGCCGTCGTGCTCGACACCACGGCCCTGGCGGGCGTGTCGTCCTACGAGCCTACCGAGCTGGTCGTCACGGTGCGCACGGGCACGCCGCTGGCCGAGCTGGAAGCGCTGCTGGCCGAGCGTGGCCAGTGCCTGCCCTTCGAGCCGCCCCGCTTTGCGATCGAGACGAGCGAAGGCCGCCGGGCCTGCGGCACGGTCGGTGGCATGGTCGCCGCGGGCCTGGCCGGTCCGTCCCGGGCGGCCGTCGGCGGGCTGCGCGACTACCTGCTCGGCGCGACACTGCTGGACGGCCATGGCGAGTTGCTGAGCTTCGGCGGACAGGTGATGAAGAACGTCGCCGGCTACGACGTGTCGCGCCTGCTCGCCGGATCGATGGGCGTACTGGGCGTCATCTGCGAGGTCTCGCTGAAGGTGCTGCCGCAGGCGCAAGCGACGCTGACGCTGCGCCAGGAGTTGAATGCCGCCACCGCGATCCACCGCCTGAACGAATGGGCCGGCCAGCCGCTGCCGCTGAACGCCAGCGCCTGGTGGGGCGGCACGCTGGTGCTGCGACTGTCGGGTGCGACAGCGGCGGTGCAAGCCGCCCACGCCAGGCTGGGTGGCGAAGTCATCCCCGAGCCTCTGGCGAGCACGTTCTGGCGCGGCATGCGTGACCACGACGACGAGTTCTTTGTCGCCGCGAACATGGCCGTGCAGGCGGGCAGCGGCGCCGGCCTGTGGCGTCTGGCGCTGCCGCCGACCACCCCACCGCTGGACCTGCCCGGCGAGCAGTTGATCGAATGGGGCGGCGGCCAGCGCTGGCTGTGCTCGCCGCTGCCGTCGCAGGCGATGCGCGACGCGGCACAAGCCGCCGGTGGGCACGCCACGCTGTTCCGCGGCGGCGACAAGTCCGCGGGGGCCTTTGCGCCGCTGAAGCCGCCGCTGGACCGCATCCACGCCCGTCTGAAGTCGCAGTTCGATCCCCACGGCGTGTTCAATCCCGGCCGTCTGGTCGCCGGGCTCTGAGGGTGCGCGCCATGGACGGCGGCATGCAGACGCTGCGCGGCTTTGTCGTGTTGCTGTTGTGCCAGTCCGCAGGCGAAGCGCTCGCGCGGCTGCTGGGGCTGCGACTGCCGGGGCCGGTCCTGGGCATGCTCGTCCTGCTCGCGCTGCTGGCCTGGCCGCCGGTGCGAACGCTCGCCGCCGCGGCGGCCGACGCGCTGCTGCCGCACCTGTCGCTGCTGTTCGTTCCGATCGGCGTCGGCGTGGTCGTGCACCTGGGCGTGCTGGCCGAGCAGGGTCTGCGGATCGCCGCGGTCATCGTCGTCTCGACCCTCGCCGGCCTGGTCGTGACGGCGATGCTGTTGCGCTGGTGGTGTCCTGCGATGGCCGATCCGGCGCCGGAAGCGCCGTTGCCTGCGGATGCCCCGGAGGCCGCCCGATGAGTGCGGGCTTCGTCGAGCTCTGGGTCTACCTGTCGGCGACACCGCTCTTCGGCCTCACGGCCACGCTCGGTGTCTACGTGCTGGCGCAGGCCGCGAGCGCGCGCCTGGGGCAGCCGCCCTGGGCCAACCCGGTGCTGTTCACCGTACTCGTGCTCGGCGCGCTGCTGATGGCCACCGGCACCGAGTACCCGGTGTACTTCTCGGGCGCGCAGTTCGTGCACTTCCTGCTCGGGCCGGCGGTCGTCGCGCTCGCCTGGCCGCTTTGGCAGCGCCGTGCCGAGCTGCGCCAGCGCTGGGCCGCGCTCGTCGGCGCCGGGCTGGCGGGTGGCCTTGCGGCATCGCTCGTGGCCGTGCTCGCCGGCTGGGCGCTGGATCTGCCCGCGTCCACCGTGGCGAGCCTGGCGCCGAAATCCACCACCGCGCCCGTGGCCATGGGCATCGCGCAGCAGATCGGCGGCGTGCCGGCCTTGGCGGCCGTCTTTGCGGTGCTCACCGGCCTCACTGGCGCGCTGCTCGCCAAGCCGCTTTTCGATGCGCTGCGGCTGCACGGCCCGGCCTTGCGCGGCTTTGCGCTGGGCACCGCCGCGCACGGCATCGGCGCCGCGCGGGCCTGGAGCGTCCACCCCAGCGCCGGCGCCTATGCTGCCCTCGCTCTCGGCCTGCAGGTGCTGCTGGCCGCCTTCACGCTGCCGGTGGTGCTGCCATGGGTGCTCGCACGCCTGCCCTGAGTTTCCTTGCGCCCCACAGAACCGCACCGCCCCCAGAGCCCTGTCGCCTCGAACGCATGCAAACCACCCTCGCCCCCGAGTTCCAAGGCACGGCCGACGGCCTCGAAGCCGAGGCCATCCTGCGCAAGTGCGTGCACTGCGGCTTCTGCACCGCCACCTGCCCGACGTACCAGCTGCTCGGCGACGAGCTCGACGGCCCGCGCGGGCGCATCTACCTCATCAAGCAGGTGCTCGAAGGCGCGGAGCCGACGCGCACGACGCAGATCCACCTGGACCGCTGCCTGACCTGCCGCAACTGCGAGAGCACCTGCCCGAGTGGCGTGCAGTACGGCAACCTGGTCGAGATTGGCCGCCGCATCGTCGAGGCCAAGGTCGAGCGGCCCAGGGGCGAATCCGCGTTGCGCTGGATGCTCAAGCAGGGCCTGACCTCGCCGGCTTTCGGCCCCGCGATGAAGCTCGGCCAGATCGTGCGGCCGCTGCTGCCGCAGGCGCTGAAGAACAAGGTCCCGGCGCCGGGCGGTGCACGGGCCCACCAGTGGCCCAAGCGCGAGCATCCGCGCAAGGTGCTGATGCTGCTGGGCTGCGTGCAGCCGGCGATGATGCCCAACGTCAACAGCGCCACCGCGCGCGTGCTCGACGCCGCCGGCATCCAGACCCTGGTCGCCGACGGGGCCGGGTGTTGCGGGGCGATCAAGAGCCACCTGAACGACCACGAAGGTGGCCTGGCCGACATGCGGCGCAACATCGACGCCTGGTGGCCGCTGGTCCAGGGCCTGACCGCGGCCGGCAAGGTCGAGGCGATCGTGATGAACGCCAGCGGCTGCGGCGTCACCGTCAAGGCCTACGCCCACGCCCTGGCCCACGACCCGGCCTACGCCGAGAAGGCCGCGCGGGTCGCCGAACTGACCCGGGACCTGTCGGAGCTGCTGGTCGATCTGGTGCCGCTGCTCAAGCCCCGGATGCACCTGAAGTCCAACCCCCGGGTGCCGCGTGTGCTCGCTTACCACCCCCCCTGCACGCTGCAGCACGGCCAGCAGCTGCGCGGCGGGGTTGAGGCGGGCCTGGCGGAACTTGGTTTTGACGTGTCGACGGCCGGCAGCGAGTCGCATCTGTGCTGCGGCTCGGCCGGCACCTACAGCGTGCTGCAACCCGAGCTGGCCTACTCGCTGCGCGACCGCAAGCTCGGCCACCTGAATGCCACCCACGGCGGCGAGGCCCAGGCCATCGTCAGCGCCAACATCGGTTGCATCCAGCACCTGCAGACCGGCACGGCGCTGCCGGTGCGCCACTGGATCGAGGTGCTGGACGAGGCGCTGGCCTGAAGAACCTCCGCGGGTATGACAGCCCACCGTGGATGGGGGATCGTCGAACCGGAGGCCGGCCCCCAGAATTTTGCAGTTGCTGACTCTTGTTGCCGTCCATGAGCGCTTTCTTCCGACCGGCCCTGGCCGCCACCACGCTGGTCATGTCGGTCTGCCCGTTGGCGCAGGCCAGCGACATCGATTCGTTCCTGATGTTTCGCAGCGTTCTCTACGCCCAAGCCAGTGATGCGCCGCCTGCAGCCGAGGTCGGGGCGTTTGCCTTCTGGCAGACCCGCGCGGCCTGGCAGGGCCAGTTCCAGGATGCCGGGGTGCTGCTTCCCGGCGGAGGCGTCGTTTCGCTCGTCCCCGCCGAGATGTTCCCGTCGCAGCGTCAGAACTTCAGCGGTGGAACCTTCATCCTGCCCAGCCTGGCGGTCTTGAATGCCGACTACGGCCTGGGCACGTATTCCGTCGGTCTGAGCGGAGTCGGCGGCAGCGCCACCGCGACCCTGGACTACACCGGCGACGCCTATGTCACCGGGGTGCCGTACTTCAGCGGCGGCACGTTTTCGGCGGCCCAAGGCCTGAACCCGGGCCAGGCGTACACGTTCGAGCTGTCGCCCTTTGTCGGCAGTGGCGACGAGAACTGGATCTTCATCAACATCAACCAGGCCTTCGGCACCGGGGATTACATCGGCGGCGCATTCCTGCCGGCCACCGCCACGAGCTGGACGCTGCCTGCGGGGCTGCTGCAGCCCGACGCGCCCTACAACATCGAGTTGATCTACTCCGTTCGCAACTTCCAGAGCGCGGCCGGTAGCGGCACCAACTTCGATCCGATGCTGTCGTTCGACCGCCGCACCGTCGCTCTGGTCCAGACCGGCGTGATCCCCGAGCCGGGCACCTGGGCGTTGATGGCGCTGGGCCTCGTGGCCGTCGGCTCAGTCGCGCGTCGGCGCCGCTGAGCGCCGCACCGGCTTCAAGCGCACGCCCATCACCACGCCCGCCACCAACAGCGCGATACCCAGGGCGATCCACGGCGAAGGCCACTGGCCACGCAGTGCGAGGCCATAGGCCAGCGCCGCCAGCGTCTCGAAGACGATGAGCTGGCCGACGAGACTGGTCGGCAGGCGCTGGCTGGCGGCATTCCAGCACAGCGTGCCGAGCCAGGACGCGAAGAGCGCGATCGTCAGCACCAGGGCCAGGAACTCGAGCGGGCGCGGGCCGAGCGGCATCGTCGCCGCAACGGGGCCACCCTGCCAGGCGGTGTAGGCCCAGAACGCGGCGTAGCCGATGGCCGCCAACGGCAGCGTCGCCAGACCCTGGGCCGTGGACCACGTGGCCGGCGAGCGGCTGGGGTGGCCGCGCAGCCAGTCGGCGTTGCGCAGCGGGTACCAGGTCCAGCAGGCCACGGCCACGAGCGCGAGCGCGGCACCCGAGGCGTAGCGCCACAGATCCACCGACTCGCCACCGGCTTCGGCCGCGAAGCGTTGCCACTCGGCGTGGTTGACGCACGCGATGCCGGCAGCGATGAGCACCAGCGGCGCTGCCAGCCGCCCCCAGGGCAACCAGCCGTCGCGCGCGTGGTCGCGCAGGTTGGCGCAGACGGCAATGACCAGCGGCAGCGTGCCG
>JAJTGU010000287.1 GCA_021297985.1 Rubrivivax sp. | reverse complement strand
CTGAGGATGAACTGCTTGGCCGTGTCATGCAGCGGGCGTTTCGCGAATACCCATTGCTGAAGCGCCTAATCAACCCGATCCAGACGACGGCGTGACACGCCAAGCTCGTCGCCCGAGCAGCGCGACGCTGATCCGCGCTTTGCTGTTCACTGCCGATGCGCAGTTCTTCTTGCAATGAAACGCCAAATCGCTTTCCTGACCGCAGCCCTCTCTCTGCCCCTGCTTTCCTCCTGCGCCATGGTCAAGGACAGCTGGTCCTCACTGATCAACGGCCTCAATGCCTACCAGGAGCCGGCCGATGGCCCGCGCACCCGGTTGCGCATGAGCCTGGGCCAGGTCGGGGGCTACCGGGTCTACCCGGCGGCCAGCTGCATCGACCATGGTCAGCCGGGCGCAGGCCTGGCTTTTTTCAATTCGCGCTTCCACGTGCCGGTGCCATCGTTGTCCCACACCAAGGAGCGGCGCGACCTGGGCGTGCCGGGCATGGCGCTGGGAAAGGACATCGAGAGCCGCGACATCTGGCTGCGAACTGGCCAGCCGGTGACGCTGCTGTACATGACCGACGACGCCGAGGGCGGATACCACTATTCCTGCCAACTGGCGCGCAGCTTCGTGCCGCGCGAGGGCGTCGACTACCAGGCCGTGGGAATGTGGAACGGCCGTCGGCTGCGCACCGAGGGCTGCCGGGTGATGGTCTTCGAGTTGACGCCGGCCGGGCCGCAGCCGGTCGAAACCCGCGCGGCGCCGATGTGCTCGGCGCAGAACAAGGGCTGACGCAGACGCGGCCAAGGTGCCTGGAAGCGGAGTTGGGCTGCCGGGCCAGGCGCTCTCGATAATCGGTTGGCATCTTCGGCCCCGGCATGTCGTCCGCACCCGCTCCCACCTCCCTGCCCCCTGCCGCCCCGGCGGGCCGCGTGCGCCTGTGGCTGGACCTCATCCGCTGGGACCGCCCGGCCGGCTGGCTGCTGCTGCTGTGGCCGACGCTCGCGGCGTTGTGGATCGCGGCCGATGGCTTTCCGGGCTGGCACCTGCTGGGGGTGTTCGTCGCCGGCACGGTGCTGATGCGCAGCGCCGGCTGCTGCGTCAACGACGTCCTGGACCGCGACTTCGACCGCCATGTCCAGCGCACGGCGCGTCGCCCGGTCACGAGCGGCCGCATCGCCGTGGGCGAGGCGCTGCTGGTCGGCGCCGTGCTGGCGCTTGTGGCCTTCTTGCTCGTCCTGACCACCAATGCGCCGACCATCCTGCTGTCGGTGCCGGCGCTGGCCATCACCTTGGCCTATCCGCTGGCCAAGCGCCTGGTGTCGATGCCGCAGGCGGTGCTCGGCGTGGCCTTCAGCTTCGGCATCCCGATGGCCTTTGCCGGCGTTCAGGGCGGTGCCGCCTGGAGCCTGGCTGCGGTCACCGACGCGGTGCCGCCTGCGGCCTGGGCGCTGCTGGCGGTCAACCTGTTCTGGGTGCTCGCCTACGACACCGAATACGCGATGGTCGACCGCGACGACGACCTGCGCATCGGCATGAAGACCAGCGCCATCACGCTGGGCCGCTTCGATGTCGTGGCGGTGATGGGCTTCTACGCCGTGCACCTGCTGGGCTGGGCCTGGCTGGGGCGGGTCGCCTTTGGCCTGGGCGACGTGTTCCTGCTCGGTCTCGGGGCTGCCGCGGCGCAGGCGGTGTGGCACTGGGCGCTGATCCGACATCGCGATCGCGAGGGCTGCTTCCGTGCCTTCCGAGTCAACCACGCACTGGGGGCCACGGTGTTTGCCGGTGTCGCGCTCGACCTCGCGCTGCGTTGAGCGACCGCTCTCTGGCGCCCGGGCCGCGGCTCAGCGTCCCAACTCCCCGGCGCGCCGGTGTGCCGCCAGCACCGCGGCCTCGAAGGCTGCGCCAACACCCCGTTCCTCAAGCACGGCCAACGCCGCGGCGGTGGTGCCGCCCTTGCTCGTGACCTGTGCCCGCAATTCAGCCGGATGCAGGGGAGAGGCGGCGGCCAAGGCCGCAGCACCGTCGAAGGTCGCCAAGGCCAGCCGCTTGCCGTCGGCGGCGTCCAGCCCCATCGTTTCGGCCGCACGCATCATGGCCTCGACCAGGTAGAACACGTAGGCTGGCCCCGAGCCCGACAAGGCCGTCACGGCATCGAGCGCCGATTCGGCGTCGAACCAGACCTGTCCGCCGGTGGGCGCGAGCAGCGTCTGCACCCAGTCACGCTCGGACGGCGACACGGCCGGCGCCGCGACGAGCCCGGCGATGCCGCGGCCGATCAGCGCCGGTGTGTTGGGCATGCTGCGCACGATGCGGCCCTGGCCCGCGGGCAGGGCCAGTGCGGCCTCGAGGCCGGCGATGCGCACGCCGGCCATCACCGACAGGTGCAGGGCCTGCCCGACCCAGGGCCGGGCCGCTGCCGCGGCATCGGCGAACACCTGCGGCTTGACCGCCCACACCACGGTGCCGGCCGTCGCCAGACGATCGTCGGCATGCTCCTGCGCGAGCACGCCGTGCTGCGTGGCCAGGCGCTCGCGCGCCGGCTCGAAAGGCTCGACGACGACGATGCGATCCGGTGCCAGGCCATGGGCCACCAGGCCACCGATCACCGCGCCGGCCATGTTGCCGCCCCCAATGAAGGCGACCGGCGATTCGTGCAGCAGCGAAGGAATCTCAAGCGTGTTCATGGGCCCAGTTTAGGAGCCCGAGGGCAGGCCATGCCAGCGCCGGCGGGGCGTCATGCGAAACCGGCATGGCGCTCGGAGACACATTCGGCGGCACAAAACCTAGAGTGCCCGGCCATCGCCACAGACCGACGAGACCCCCTTGATGAACGAGCCGCTTTCATTCGTCCACCCGACGCCCGACAGCCCCTGGGGCACCTACCTGATGCAGGTCGACCGTGTCGTGCCCTACCTCGGCCACCTGGCCAAGTGGGCCGAGACGCTGAGGCGCCCCAAGCGAGCGCTGGTCGTCGACGTTCCGATCGAGCTCGACAACGGTGAGGTCGCTCACTTCGAGGGTTATCGCGTCCAGCACAACCTGAGCCGCGGACCGGGCAAGGGCGGCGTGCGCTTCCACCCCGACGTGACGCTGGAGGAGGTGATGGCCCTGTCGGCCTGGATGAGCATCAAGAACGCCGCCGTGAACCTGCCGTATGGCGGCGCCAAGGGCGGCATCCGGGTCGACCCGAAGGCGCTCAGCCACAAGGAGCTGGAGCGCATGACGCGGCGCTACACCAGCGAGATCGGCATCATCATCGGCCCGCAGCAGGACATCCCGGCGCCCGACGTGAACACCAACCCGCAGATCATGGCGTGGATGATGGACACCTACTCGATGAACACCGGGTCCACCGCGACCGGCGTCGTCACCGGCAAGCCCATCCACCTGGGAGGCTCGCTGGGCCGCGTCAAGGCCACCGGCCGTGGCGTCTTCGTCACCGGTCGCGAAGCGGCGCGCCGTATCCAGCTGCCGCTGGACGGTGCGAGGGTCGCCGTCCAGGGCTTTGGCAACGTCGGCTCGTCGGCGGCCGAGTTGTTTGCGCAGGCCGGCAGCAGGATCGTCGCCGCGCAGGACCACACCGGCACCATCACCAACGGCCAGGGCTTTGACATCGCCGCGCTGATGGCCCACGTCAAGGCCACCGGCGGCGTCGGTGGCTTCAAGGGCGCCGAGGCGATGGCCAGCGAGGACTTCTGGGACCTGCCCTGCGACATCATGATCCCCGCCGCCCTGGAGGGACAGATCACCGCCGACCGTGCACGCCGACTGAAGGCCCGGCTCGTGCTCGAAGGCGCCAACGGCCCGACCCTGCCCAGCGCCGACGACATCCTGGCCGACCGCGGCGTGCTCGTCGTGCCCGACGTGATCTGCAACGCCGGCGGTGTGACGGTCAGCTACTTCGAATGGGTGCAGGACTTCAGCAGCTTCTTCTGGTCCGAAGACGAGATCAACCTGCGCCTGGACAAGATCATGGTCGGTGCGCTGAAGAAGATCTGGGACACCGCCGACAAGCACCGGATCTCGCTGCGCACCGCCACCTTTGCGGTGGCCTGCGAGCGCATCCTGACCGCGCGCGAGGAGCGGGGGCTGTATCCCTGAAACGCAGCCGACCGGATCGGCGGCGGCCTACACTGGCCGCTTTTGACCCTTTGCCTCGCGCCGCAGCATGAACTGGAGCCAGCAGAACCAATGGGGCCTGGGCCCGATGACGACCTCGGTGGCGGCGACACCGCCGGCCCCGGCACGCGCGGCCGCCCCGCCGGCGGTGTTCGACGTGACCGAAGCCGCCTTCGAGGCCGAGGTGCTGGAACGCAGCATGACGACCCCGGTGCTGCTCGACTGCTGGGCGCCGTGGTGCGGGCCGTGTCGATCGCTCGGGCCGATCCTCGAGAAGCTCGCCCAGGCCGCCAATGGCCGCTTCGTGCTCGCCACGCTCAACACCGACGAGGCGCCGAACATCGCTGCCGCGATGCGCCTGCGCAGCATCCCGCTGGTGGCGCTCTTTGTGGGCGGGCGGGTCGTCGACCAGTTTGTCGGTGCGCTGCCGGAAGGCCAGATCCGGCAGTTCCTGGACAAGCACCTTCCGCCCGCCGGTCAAGGCCCTGGTGCCGGTGCCGAAGCACCGCCCGACGCCGAAGCGTTGCGCCAGGAGGCGGCTGAATTCGCCAAGCAAGGCGGCGACCCGGCCGAGGTCGAGGCCATCCTGCAGGAGGCGCTGTCGCTGGACCCGGCGCATCTGCCCAGCCTGCTGGACCTGACCGACCTGTGGTTGCAGCGGGGCGAAACCGCCGCCGCGCAGGAGTTGCTGGATGGCGTCCCGCAGGACAAGCGCAACGACCGCCATGCGGCGCTGGTCAAGCGCATCGCGCTGATGGCCAACCGCCCGCCGGGTGACCCGGCGGCACTGACCGCACGCATTGCGGCCAATGCGCGCGACTTCGAGGCCCGGCACGCGCTGGCGGCCCTGCTCGTCTGGCAAGGCGACTGGGCGGCGGCCTTCGAGCAGCTGCTTGAGGTGGTGCTGCGCGACCGCGCCGAAGGCAAGCCCGATCGGGACAAGGCCCGTGTGCAGATGGTCGAGTGGCTGGCGAGCTGCCCGGACACGGCCTTGGTCGACACCAGCCGGCGCAAGCTGGCGATGTACCTGAACTGAGTCGCGAAGCGTCGCCCTTCAGACCCAGGGTTCGGCCAGCTCCTCGGCCGCGATCGTGGCCTGCACGGCCGGCCGTTCGAGCATGCGCTGCAGGTAGGCCCCCAGTCGGGGCAAGGTGCGCGCCGGGCGCTGCATGCCGCGGGTCCAGCGGCAGAGGATGAAGGCATAGGGATCGAGCGCCGAGTAGCGCTCGCCCAGCATCCAGGGCCCATCGACCGACGAGAGGTGGGCCTCGAGCTGGTCGATCAGGCCCTCGATGCGGATTTCAGCCCGCGCCTTGACCTCGGCCGTGCCCGCACTGTTTCCAGGTGCGACGTAGCGGTCGCTGTAGAAGTACAGCGGGAACTGCGCCAGCAAGGTCGCCGACATCCAGACCAGCCACTTGTAGAACTCGCCGCGTTCGGCCGTGCCGACGGGCGGCGCCAGGCCGGCTTCAGGCACCTTGTCCACGAGGTGCAGCAGGATCGCCGCGGACTCGTAGAGCACCTGCTCGCCGTCGAGCAGCACCGGGATCAGGCCGTTCGGGTTGAGCTTCAGGTAGCCGGGCGACTTGTGGGCGTTGTGGGCCCGGTCGACCTTCTGGAGCTTGAAGGGCAGGCCGAGTTCGCGCAGCAGCAGATGGGGCGCGAAGCTGGCGTTGCCGGGGTAGTAATGCAGAACCAGCGGTGGCATGAGCGGAGGCACAGGCGATGTCATGCGGACGATGATGGCACGCCCCCATTCGCAGGGGGGCTGACCACGTTGGACTTGAAGCCGGGCCCGAGCGCACGCATGTCGCGCGATGCCTGAGAGCCTTGCCCCCTGGATTGCCGCCGCCTTTGTGCCGCTGATGGCCTTGATGGCGGCGGCGCTGTGGTGGGGCCCCGGGCGCTGGCGGCGCTGGCGCCAGGCCCGGGTTGTGGCAACGCCCTTCCCGGCCGAGTGGCGGGCCATCCTGCGTCGGCGCATGCCGCTGTTTGCCCGCCTGCCGGCCGACGTGCAGCTGCGGGCCAAGAAGCGGGCCCAGGTGCTGCTGGCCGAAGTGCCGTTTGTCGGCTGCGGCGGCCTCGTCGTCACCGACGAGATGCGCGTGCTGGTCGCGACCCAGGCCGCCTTGCTGCTCCTGCACGCGCGGGGTGACGCGTTGGCGGCGCTGCGCGAGGTCTGGCTGTACCCGGACCCCTTCGTCGTGCCCACGCGCGTGGCCGACGGCAGCGGCCTGGTCCACGAAGGCGTGCAGGCCCGCAGTGGCGAGTCCTGGCAACGTGGCACGCTGGTGCTGGCCTGGAGCCAGGTGCTGGTCGACGCCGCCACGCCCGGCACGGGCCACAACGTCGTGATCCATGAGTTCGCGCACCAGCTCGACCAGGCCAAGGGCCAGGCCGGCGGGGGTGCCAACGGCGCGCCCTGGCTGCCGACAGCTCGCCTGCGTCGACGCTGGGCCGAGGTGCTGGGGCGCGAGTTTGGGTTGCTGCGTGCGGGCCTGGCCGAAGGCCGCGACGGCGGCCTGCTGGGTGCCTATGCCGCCACCGATCCGGCGGAGTTCTTTGCCGTGGCCAGCGAGCGGTTCTTCGACCGTCCGCACGACCTGGCGACCCAGTATCCGGCGCTGTGGGAGCAGCTGAAGTCGCTCTACCGCTGCGACCCGCGTTGGTGGGTCGCAGCAACCGACACGACACCGGTGGCCGCGGCCTGACGCGTCAGGTCGCCACGGTCTGGCGCACCGCGCGTTCCCACTGGGCCATGCGCTCGGCCGCGCGCTCGCGCGGCCAGGTCGGCACGAAGCGGCGTTCCTCGTCCCACTGGGCGGCGATCTCGTCGCGGCTGGCATAGGTGCCCACTGCCAGGCCGGCGAGGTAGGCGGCGCCGAGCGCCGTGGTTTCCGTGACCAGCGGCCGCACGACCGGGATGCCCAGCAGCTCGGCCTGGAACTGCATCAGCAGGTCGTTGACGCAGGCGCCGCCATCCACCCGCAACTCGCTCGGCGCCGAGCCGCCCGCGGCCACCGCGTCGGCCGCCATCGCCTGCAGCAGCGCCGCGCTCTGGAAGGCGATGCTCTCCAGCGCCGCACGCGCGATGTGCGCCATCGTCGTGCCGCGTGTCAGACCCACGATGGCGCCGCGTGCATCCGCGTTCCAGTACGGCGCCCCCAGTCCGGTGAAGGCCGGCACCAGGGTCACGCCGCCGGCATCGGGCACGCTTTCGGCCAGGGCCTGGACCTCGGCGCTGGAACGGATCGCCTGCAGCCCGTCGCGCAGCCACTGCACCACCGCGCCGCCGATGAAGACGCTGCCTTCGAGCGCGTACTCCGGCTCGGCCGGCGAGGTCTGCGCTGCCGCGGTCGTGACGAGGCCATGCGTCGAGGCGCGGAACGCGTCGCCCTGGTGCATCAGCATGAAGCAGCCGGTGCCGTAGGTGTTCTTCACCAGGCCGGGGCGGAAGCAGGCCTGGCCAAAGAGCGCCGACTGCTGGTCGCCGGCCAGCGCCGCGACCGGAATCGGCGCGCCGAGCAGCCTCGTCTCGCCGTACAGGTGCGACGAAGGGTGCACCGCCGGCAGCACCTCGCGCGGGATGCCGAGTGCATCGAGCAGCTCGGCGTTCCAGTCGTTGCTGCGGATGTCGAACAGCATCGTGCGCGCGGCGTTGCTGACGTCGGTGGCGTGCACGCGCCCTTCGGTCAGCTGCCACAGCAGCCAGGCATCGACGGTACCGAAGGCGAGTTCGCCGCGCGCCGCACGCGCCATTGCGCCGGGCACCCGGTCGAGCAGCCAGCGCAGCTTGGTGCCGCTGAAGTACGGGTCGACAACGAGCCCGGTGCGCTCGCGCACGAGCCCGATGAAGCCCGGGCGCTGGCGCAGCTCGGCGCACATCGGCTCGGTGCGCCGG
>JAJTGU010000272.1 GCA_021297985.1 Rubrivivax sp. | reverse complement strand
GTAATTCGAGCCCCCATCAGCCTGTAGTCAGTGGAGATTTCCCCAGGTGAACGGCCGCAACTACGACGACGTTGTGCGGCAGCTCCGGGAAGCTGGGCTTGAGGTCGACGTGCTCGACATTGGGCACTTCAGGCGCGTGCGGGTCCGAGATGCTGGTCGCGAAAAGCGCGGCTGGTATCACCTGCACGAGCTCACGCTGGACACCGGCGGGTCGCTCATCGTCGGATCTTTCGGCGTCTGGCGCGGCAACGACAGTGGCACGACCAAGGTCAAGCTGCGGCGCGACCAGGTGTTGTCGGATGCTCAGCAGCTGGCCATGCGCGAGCGCCTGGCGGCGGACCGCAAGGCCGCTGACCTGCAGCGGAAACAGAACCAGGCTCGCGCAGCGGCCCGAGCGCAGGCGATGTGGCAGCGGCTGGAGCCTGACGGCCAGAGCGAGTACCTGGCCCGCAAGCAGGTCGCGCCGCACGGTGTTCGGTTCTCGCGCGCCGGCGCTGTGGTGCTTCCGCTGCTTGACGTCGACGGCCGAGTGCACGGCCTTCAGGCGATCTACCCGCGCGGGCACGTCAAGGCCAAGCGGCTGGAGCGCGACAAGGACTTCTGGCCTGCGGGGCTGGCCAAGCAAGGGCATTTCTTCCCGATCGGCTCGCCTGCCGGCGCTTCGATCTGCCTTCTGGCCGAGGGCTACGCGACGGCGGCCAGCGCTTTCGAAGCGCTGCAGATCCCGGCCGTCGTGTGTTTTGACGCTGGGAACATTGGGCACGTCGCGGCGGCGCTCCGCGCCCGGTGGCCAGGCCTGCGGCTGCTGGTGCTGGCCGATGACGACTACATGGGACGCTGCCGCCAGGCCGGGTGCGGACAGCTCACGCTGGTGGCCTCGCCCGAATGCCAGCACTGCGGAAAGCCGCACGGCGCCAGCAACGCCGGCGTGTCTGCGGCTCAGGCGGCCGGCCTGATCGAGCGCACGAGCTGGGTTGCGCCGCGCTTCACGGCAGAGCGTCCCCTGAACGCCAAAGGGCCGTCGGACTTCAACGATCTGCACTGCCTCGAAGGCCTTCACGTCGTGCGCGCCCAGGTCGAGGCCCACCTCACGGCCATTGGGTGGTCGTCGCGGCAAAACGCGTCGCCGCCCGCCTCCACACAAGGGGGAGGGGGTGGCGCTGCTGTTGCCTTGCAGTCGATCCAGTCGCTGGACGAACTGCTGGACCGGTACGCGTTGGTCTATGAGGCTGCCGAAACGGTCTTCGACTCCTGGGAGCACAAGCTCGTACCCCTGGCCAGCATGCGAAACCTGTGCGTCTCGCGGCAGCTGCACCGAGCCTGGATGGAGTCGCCCACGAAGCGAATCGCTCGGATCGAGGAGGTCGGATTCGATCCCGGCGAGTCCGATCCGGCAATCACCTGCAACATGTGGTCGGGGTGGCCGACGACCCCGAAGTCTGGCAGCTGTGCGCGCTTGCTTGAGCTGGGCGAGTATCTGTGCAGCCTGGACCCCCGGGCGGGCGAAATGTGGCGCTGGCTTCAGTGCTGGCTCGCGTACCCGATCCAGCACCCGGGTGCCAAGATGAAGTCGGCCGTGATCATGCACGGACCGCAAGGCACCGGGAAGAACCTGTTCTTTGAAGCCGTGCTCGGCATCTACGGCACTTATGGCCAGGTTGTTGACCAGGACGCGATCGAGGACAAGTACAACGACTTCATGTCCCGCAAGCTCATGCTGGTGGCCGACGAGGTTGTCGCCCGGCAGGAGATGTTCCACGCCAAGAACAAGCTGAAAGGGCTGGTCACCTCGGATTCAATCTGGATCAACCCGAAGTTTGTCGCCCGGTACCGCGAGCGCAACCACGTCCAGGTGGTGTTCCTGTCGAATGAGGTCCAGCCCATGGCGCTGGAGCGCGACGACCGCCGCTACGCGGTGATCTGGACCCCCACGAAGTGGGAGACCGACATGTACAACGCCGTGCTGGCCGAGATCCGCGGCGGCGGTGTCGCCGCGCTGCATCACCACCTGCTGCATCTGGATCTCGGCGACTTCGGGCCGGCGACGCTGCCTCCAATGACGCAGGCCAAGCGCGACCTGATCGAGCTCGGCATGGACAGCTCCGAGCGCTTCTACATCGAGTGGTCGGATCGCCACCTGCCGCTGTGTTTGTCAGGGGTGCGGACCGAAGATCTCTACGCTGCCTACCGGCACTGGTGCTCGCTGCAAGGCATCGGCAAGCCGGCGCAGCTCAACACCTGCGTCGGGGCCTGGAAGAAGCGGCCAGGCGTGCTGGTGCGCCGTGACCGGCACTTCCTGAACCACTCCCTGACGCGAGAGGTGCAGAGCATGGTGCTTTACCCGGCGTCCAGCGAGCAGCGCTTGACCCGTGAGCAGCTGACGGCGTCGATCAACGAGTTCAAGGAGGCGCTGTCCGACTGGCGAAAGGTCACCAGCGATCACATCCACAGCCGCAGTGGCCGTGGACCCTCGGCGAAGGATGGGTCCGATGCCGGGGAGGGTGGCAATGGCGCGCCGTTCTGACCGTGGACACCGGATCGTGCATGCGCCTGTGCAGCCACCTGTGCAGGCGGATGTGCAGCCACTTGTGCATTCACTTGTGCATGCGGCTTTGGCGGCGCCTGCACATCGCAAGCCATTGTTCAAAAACGCTTTTTTGCGTCTTGTGCAGGCGTGCAGGCGCTCCGCGCACGTCCGTGCACACACGCCAGCAGGCGCGTGGGTGGGCGTGGGTGCGGGCCGGCGGGCGTGTGTGCGCCCTCGCGGGCGCGCGGCCGGTCCCACCCCTGCACATCCGAAAAAGTCTTTTTGTGGCGCCAACTTGCCGTTGTGCATCCGACTCTGCGGTCCCTGCCCGAGTGCATGCACCGGCTGCACAGGCGGCAGCCTGCGTTCTGGAGCTATGGCATGAGCGCTGACGCCGCGAAGGTCGATACCTGCACCCAGGCCGAATTCGCGCGCCGGCAGGGCTGGCAGCGCAGCTATGTGACCCGGCTCAAGCAGGCCGGCCGGCTGGTGGTGACGGATGACGGGATGGTGTCGATCGCCGCCAGCCTTGCCCGCATCCAGGCGTCTGTCGAAGCGCCCGGCCGGGCCAGCGCGGCGGCCGTCAGCCCGGGGCTGCGGTCCGACAAGGAGCGTCTGGCCTTCTACGAGGCAGAGAAAGCCCGCCTGGACCTCGAGGAGCGGCTCGGCAAACTTCGCAGCGCTCAGCAAGTCGACGATGCCCTGGCGGACATCGGCGCGCGCCTTCGCAGCACACTGGAAACCTGGCCTGAGCGGCTCACGCCGCACCTGGCGTCCCTGGGTGGCGACGAGCAGTTGATCCGGGTCTACCTTGTCGACGAGATCGACGCTCGCCTGCGAGCGCTGAGCGACATGCTCCAGGCCGCCGCGCGCGCTCCTGGCGAGGCCGATTCGTGACCGGCGATCTTGAGCTTCTGCTGCCGCCTGCTGCGGCGCCCTCGATGCTGTCGCGCCTGGCCCAGGCCGTGCGGCCGCGCAAGGTGCTCACGGTCAGCGAATGGGCCGACGCAGAGCGCCGGCTCAGCTCCAAGGGCAGCGCCGAGGCCGGGCGGTGGGTCACGGCCCGTAACCCGCCGACCCGCGAGCCGATGGACGCCATGAGCCTGCGCAGCCCCGTGCGCGAGGTCGTCCTGATGTGGCCGATCCAGTTCGCCAAGACCGAGGTCGCGCTCAATGTGGTCGGCTACACGATGGACTACGCGCCAGGTCCGATCATGGTGACGCTGCCGGGCGAAGTCTCGCTGAACAAGTGGACCGCGCAGAAGCTCCACCCGATGATCGAGGAGACCCCGGCCGTGCGGCGCTCCCTGGTCAGCACCAGTAGCCGCGAGGCCAGCAACACCAGGACCTTCAAGGACTTCGCGGGCGGGCAGCTGTTCCTTGAGCACGCAGGCACCTCCACACGGCTGAAGATGACCTCGGCCCGCACGGTGATTGCCGACGAGCTCGACGAGTTCGCGGCCAACCTGCCCAGCGGAGACGATCCGGTCGAGATGCTCAACGGCCGCACGTCGGCATTCCCCAGCACCTTCAAGCGGCTGTACATCAGCAGCCCGCAGATGAAGAGCACCAGCCGCACCTGGTACCTGTGGGAGCGCAGCGACCAGCGCCACTACCACGTCGCATGCCCACACTGCGGCGAGCGGCAGCCGCTGGTCTGGGCCGGGCTCAAGTGGGACACGGTCGTGCACAGCTCGATTCCCCGGCGGGCCTGGTATGTCTGCCGCGACTGTGGTGGCGAGATTGAAGAGCACCACAAGACGCGCATGATCGAGCGCGGCGGCTGGGTGCCGCATGCGCCTGATGTCACGGCCCGGCGCGGCTACACCCTCAACTGCCTGTACTACCAGCTCGGGTTGGGGCCCCGCTGGGCCGATCTCGCACAGATGTGGCTGGACGCTCAGGGCGACCAGGCCCGGCTCAAGACCTTCGTCAACGACCGGTTGGCCGAGCCCTGGGAGGACAAGGGCACCGCGCACGTCCGCGCCAACATAGTGCAGGAACGTGCCGAGCCCTACGCGCTGCGCACGGCGCCGGCTGGCGTGCTGCGCATCACTGCCGGGGTCGATACGCAGGACGACCGCTTCGAGGTGCAGATCACCGGCTGGGGTCGCGGCATGAGCTTCTGGGTGCTGGACTACGTGGTCATACCCGGAGACCCTGACGCCGACACCACGCGCGCGGCTCTGACCGAGTTGCTGAACCGGCCCATTCAGCACGCGTGCGGAGCGCTGATGCAGGTCGAGGCGACTTCCGTGGACATGCTCGGGCACCGTACCGAGGCCGTGAAGGCTTGGGTGCGCAGTCGCACCGTGCGACGTCCCATGGCGAGTTTCGGGTCAACCAACAGCACAGCGCCGCTGCTGGGCAAGGCCAAGCTGCAGGACGTGACCTGGCGCGGCCAGAACGACAAGCGCGGCGTGCACAGCTATCCCATCGGCACCGTCAACGCCAAGCACGTCCTCTTCGGCCGGCTGGCGGCCGATCACGAGGCCCAGCAGAAGTGGCTGCACACGCCTGAGCCGCAAAGGCCGGC
This sequence comes from Rubrivivax sp., assembly GCA_021297985.1. Lineage (GTDB taxonomy): Bacteria > Pseudomonadota > Gammaproteobacteria > Burkholderiales > Burkholderiaceae_C > Rubrivivax. Next base: position 11,127 of record JAJTGU010000272.1, on the reverse strand, counting down.
CGCGCCTGATCGGTCGTGCCACTTCAGCGACCAGGTCCCGCCCGGGTACTTCGAAGGCCTCATCAGCGAGATCTACAACCCCAGCAAGAACCGCTTCGAAAAGCGCCGAGGCAGCGTGCGCAACGAGCCGCTGGATACCTGGGTGCACTCCTACGCGGCGGCGCACCACCCTGAGCTGCGCCTGCACCGTGCGACCCGGGCGGACTGGGATCTGTGGGAGGCCCAGTTGCTTGCTCGCGCTGCAGCCGTCCGCGAAGGGCCCGCGGGGGCAGCTTCAGATCAACCGGCGCTGATCGAAGTCCGTGCGCCAGCCGCGCCCACCGACATGCCAGCCCGCGCCTCAAGCCCTGCAGCTCCAAGATCAGGAGGCCGTCGATGGTGAGCGGCAAAGTCCAGACCGATCCGCCGCCTCTGCGCGTCATGGCGGAAGACCCCGACTTCGTCGACCGCGTGTTCGCGTACCTGGTCGAGTTGCTGCCGGAGCTTTCCAAGCGCGAGGCCGACCTCAAGTCGGCGATGCGGCAGGAGTTCGGAGGCGAGGATCATTACGTGCGCCGCAAGGGCGGCAAGCGCCAAGAGCGCGCGCAAGAGGTGCTGCGGCTGTTCAATGGCCGCAACGCGACAGAGATCGCCCGCAGGCTCGGTTGCGGGCGCGCGACGGTGTACCGCTACCTGAAGCAGGCGGGTCGTGAGAAGTGAGCCTCGTCAATCAGCGGCCGGCGGCGAGCCCAAGTAAAAACTGTCTCACTCTCCCCTGCAAATGAGACGGCGTCGTCTCTAGGCTGGGTGGATGGCCTACACGCAAGCGGACCTTGATGCTCTGGACGCCGCCATTCTCAATGGCGAGCTTGAGGTCCAGGAGGGCGACCGTCGCGTGCGGTATCGCTCGATCCCTGAGCTGCAGGCCGCTGCGGCGCATGTGCGATCGCGCCTGGCCGAGGCTGCTTCGGGTTCAGGGGCTTCTCGTCGCAGCGTGCGCCGCTTCGACTTCACGACTGCACGCGGAGAGTAGGCGTGGACTCGGCCAGCGAACGCAACGCCCCCACCGCTTTGGACCGCCTGATCGGCCGGATCAGTCCGCGCTGGGGGCTGGCCCGCTACCACGACCGGCTGCGGCTGACGCGCGCCTATGAAGCCGCCGCGCCTGGCGACTCCTGGCGCCCGCGCCGTGCCGGAGCCAGCGCAAACACCGACCACCGCGCCGATGCGGCCATCATCCGCTCCAAGGCGCGGTCGCTGGTGCAAAACGTGCCGTACATCGCGGCCGCTCTGCGCGGCCTCGTCGCCCACACCGTCGGCACCGGGATCGTCAGCTACCCCAAAACCGCCAACGACACGCTGTCGACTCTGTACGCCCGCTGGTGCGCGGAGTGCGACGCCGACGGGCAGCGCGACTGGCATGGCATCCAGGCCGCCGCGTATCGGACCATGGAGCAAGACGGCGAAGTCTTGCTGCGCCTGCGCCCCCGGCTCAGCACCGACGGGCTGGCCGTGCCACTGCAGGTGCAGCTCCTCGAAATCGACTGGCTGGACGGCTCCAAGGGCGTGACGCCCGGCTCGCTGGCGGGCGTGGCTGAGGGCAACATGGTCGTCAATGGCATTGAGTACGACCGGCTCGGCAAGGTCGCTGCCTACTGGCTGTACGAGGAGCACCCTGGCGAGCTGCAGGTCCGCCGCACCCTGCGCACGCTCAGCCGCCGGGTCGATGCACGCTGGATCATCCATCTCTTTGCGCCAGACCGCCCCGGCCAAGGCCGCGGCTTCAGCCGCTTCGCGCCGGTCATCTCGCGTGCTCGTGATCTCGCTCTGTACGAAGACGCTGAGCTCGCGCGCAAGAACCTGGAGTCTCGGCTCGGCGTGCTCTTGAGCGGCGACGCATCACTGCTTGGCAACGACAACGGCGGCGCACCATCCGAGGCCGGCGGGTCCGCCAAAGACCTCGGCCAGCTGCCCAGTGGCGGCATGATGCAGGTGCCTGCTGGCGTCAACATCACGACCGTCGCGCCCAACCCGGCACCCGGCTACGTCGACACCGTCAAGATGCAGCTGCACCTCATCGCGGCCGGCATCGGCGTCCCCATCGAGCTGATGACGGGTGACTCGCGCGAGGCGGGCAGCTTCAGCTCCGTGCGTGCGCGGCGCCAGGAGTTCCGGCTGGAGGTCGAGGCCATGCAATGGCTCACCCTGGTGCCTCGACTGTGCGACACGGTCTGGCGCGCGTTCGTCCAGGCGGCCATCGACTCCGGCAAGCTGCGGCCCGGCTCGTACCCGGCGGACCACTCCACGCCGAAGTGGGAATACGTCAACCCGCAGCAGGACGCAGAGGCCGAGATCCGGCTGATCAGCTGCGGCCTGCTGACCATCAGCGAGAGCCTGCGCCGCCGTGGCTACAAGCCGGCGGAGGTCTTCAAGGAGTACCAGCAGGACATGGATCAACTCAAGGCCGCTGGCCTGCTCCCGATCCTGCTGACCATGCTCAAGGGCGGCAACGCCGCGCCCAGCGCGGCTGCAGCCATGGCCGACATGAACGATTGAACGGACCGCGACGCGGCAGGCCCATGCTTCACACCAGCGAGTACACCTTCACCGCCCCTGGCGGCACCAGCGTTGTCCAGGAGGTTCCGGATGGCACCGTGTGGTCCGCCCAGATGACGGCAACGGCCACCGGCGCAGTGACGGCCGCAGCCGTCCTGGAGGTGACCAACACGCCCGCCAACGCCGCCAGCTGGCGGACGCTGGCGACTTTCAACCTGGCCGGCTCGCCGTCGGCCAATGACAGCGCCGTGTTCACCGCTGCCTGGAAGGCCTACCGCTGGCGCGGTACAGGCCTCACGGGCACAGGCGCCGCGGCCAGCTGCGCCGTCTGCGTGGGAGCTTGACCATGGGAATCCTCAACCCCGATTGCATCGTCGTTGCCAGTGCGCCGGTGGGCGGCACCGCTGTGGCAGAGCAGACCATCGCCCCGGGCAGCGACGCCGTCAACGGCGTGCAGCAGGTCCGTCAGAGCTTCCAGCTCCTGGGCAAAGCCACGGCCGTGGACACCAACATCGTCGGGCGGCCGGCCTTCGTGCACGCGTTGACCTGCAGCAACCCGTCCGCCACCGCGTTCGAGGTCTATCTGTCCGATGGAACGACGGGCACCGGCGCAGACTCCGCAGGCCAGCGGTTCAACGTGCCGGCCAACAGCTCGATCACGCACATGGTCAACCGGACCTTGTTTGTGGGCGTGCGGATTCGCGGCGCGGCTGCGTTCCCTGCCGGCGCTGAGATCTCGGCGACGGGAGCCTGACATGCTGCGCGGCTACGGCGGCTTTCGGCACCTTCGGACCGATCACTACAGCAGCGTGCGCTTCTCCGGCGGCACGTTGTCGCACACCGGCATGCCGGCACTGCCGACCTCGGGCCCGTACAGCATCATGGCCTGGGGTTACAGCGTCCCAGGGGTCTCGGGCACGATCTACGCTGCCGGGGGCAGTTTCGGCGTCACAAGCGCCAACCTTCTGACTCTGACGGGCTTGCTGTCGGCCGGTGTGCCGCTGCCGCTGGGCGACTGGTGGAGCGCTGCGCTGACCTACGACGGATCGGTGAGCACTCTGTATCTGGATGGCGAGATCGTCGCCGTCACCGGCAGTCCCGGAGTCGCCTTCATGGGCGGCGCGGCCAGCAGCTTGATGGGCGCTGGCGGGGCCCTTTCGCAGCTGATCGTGACGGCCGGGGCGTGCTTCACCCAGGACCAAGTGCGCCGCTTCCATTACGAGAACGTGGAGCCGCAAGCGGACGTAAATCTGCGCATGCTTGAAGGCCTGGGCACGGCGCTTGTCAACAGCGGCCGACTCGCAGGCACTGCGCACACCATGGGGGCGAACACGAGCTGGACGCCGGACGTGCCCAAGATGCCGGCGCTTTACGCTGTGGACAGCGGCAGCATGGTGCTCGACGGCACCACCAATGGCACGCTGACGCCAAGTGCAGGCGGCCTGACGGCTCTCGCGGCCATCTATGGGGGCCCCGGCATCACCATGGCCGCATGGATCAAGCCGCATCCTGGCAACGATGGCAGCCGGTACCCGTTGGCTCTGTCCAACGGCACCACCTTGCTGCGTGCGATCGCCGACGCGGCGGGTCTCGGCAACGTGCAGTGGGCGAACATCCGCGCCAACGTCAGCAGCGCGGTCACGAACCAGCTCGCGCGGCCGCGCGTGCCAGGGTTTGGCCGGTGGATGCGCCTGGGTGTTTCCGTCGACGTCGTCGCGGGCGTCATCGAGACGGCACTCGACCGCGTGATCCAGACGCGTGACGTCAACGTCGCGCACGTTGCCGCCAACTGGTACTCCGGCAGCACGGTGGCAGACTTCCGAATCGGGGCCAACGCCGGCAACGGTGCTGCGAGCCAGTGGTTTGGGCGGGTGGCCGATGTCGCAATCTGGAGGCGTCCTTTCTCAAGGTCGGACTGGCTGGACGACTTCCGCGGCGTCGGGCCAGCTGCCGATGTGCGCTGGCGCTTCAGGAGCGGTTTCGGGACCGCGCTGGCCCCCAGCGAAGGTGGCATTGCGGCCAGCCTGTCGGTGGGCTCCGGCGTCACCTGGAGCGCTGAAAGCCCTCGCGCATGATCGCGCGCGACGCCATCCGCCTGATGGTGCCTCCCGGCAAGGGGGGCACGTTCCACCCTCAGCAGGTCTACCAGCCGTTCGCCCGCGTCACCGAGGCCGGCTACTCGTCCTGGGTCTACAAGGGGGGGCCTCGCCTGGCGCCGACGTACACCGGCGACTGGGACATCCCGCGCCGGTATCCGTTCCTCGAGCGCAGTCAGTGGCAGTTCGACACCGCCCACATGGCCGAGCAGCGCACCACGTTGCGCAATCTTCGTGTGGTCGGCGGCGTGGTCGGCGGCCTGGTGTCGCCGGCCACCTTGGCGCTCAATCCTGGGTACGGCGTCAAGACCCTGTACGGTGCCAACTGCATACCGCCGCTGGACGTGTTTGGCTACTGCGACTACGGCTCGCCGGTGGACCGCCAGCGCCAGCTGTACGCGACCGAACCGCCGCTCACCGAGAGCCAGCGCGGCACCGCCTTCTGGCTGGGCCAGGGCAACAGCATCCACTACGACGACTTCACCACCTGCGCGACGCTCTGGTTCTATGGCGGGGGCTTCGGCACGGAAGTGGAGCAGTCGTTCTCGGTGCCCAACTACGGCGCCTTGCTCAGATCCCAGTACGCCAACGACGCGGCCTATCTTGCGGCCTCGACATCGCAGACCCGGGCAAACCACCCGCCGCATGACCAGGCCTGGCGCCGGCACATGCTGCGCTACTGTCTTGACCACGCGCTGCAACGCGTGCGCCCAATGCACCTGGCCGCAGGCATCGAAAGCAGCTACAACGGTTTCGCCGCCATCCCGAGCACCTGGGGCGCGCTGTGCAATGTCCCGGTCGGGGCTTCGGCGTTCGACAACCTGATCGTCGAACTCAACCCCGCCGACACCGAGCCGGTGGCCGGCTATCAGCTCGGGCACGACCTCGCGGACACCACCCGGCTGCTCACCTGGTTCGCCCGCGTGCAGCTGGCCTGCGCGACGGTGCGCGCCTTCGGCGCCAAGGCCACAGTCGCGCCATACCCGTACATCCGGGCCGTGCCGCCCAACACCCAAGGCGACCGCTTCAGCACCTTTGCCGTGGTGCCGCCCACCTTCGACGACTTCCCGCCGACAGCGTCCACCTACACGGAGCCGGTGACCGTGGCGGCCAACTACCGCGTCACCTGCGCGTGGGCTCTGGCCAACGGGTGCATGCCCACGGTGCCGATTCAGGTCTTTGACTACATCACCAACTTCCTGACGGGCTGGCAGTCCGGCAATCGCTGGCAGTGGACGGCTGACCCGGTCGACTTCCAGCCGCTGTTTGACTGGATCGGCATGCACCGCGCCGTCCTGTTCGACGGCTTCGACACGCCTCCGCAGATCGCTCTGGCAGTGCCGGATCTCGACGAGCGCTACAGCAACAGCACGAGCGACAGCCTGAGCAGCAGCACCAACTCCTGGGTCGGTGCTTACGAGGTAGAGGTCGGACCTGGCTGGGACATCAACCGCCTCAAGCGCTACAGCCGCGACATCGTCGCGCCACTCATGACGCGGGGCCTGCCCTGGATGCTGTCGCTGCTGGGCCCAGGCCTGGACGCGACGCGAACAGCCGCCCAGTATCCGTTCGCCGACATGGATGCGGTCATCAAGACCGAGCCCGATGCCACCTACACCCAAAGCGGCGCGGCCGTACCGGCAGGCGGCAACGTGCAGGCCCGGGCGTGGCTTACGGGCACGAACCTCGACCCACTGCGCACCGTCGTCGTCAATGGCGCAAGCGATGCGACCCGACCCACCCTGGCCAGTCTGCGCGCCCACCCGGATGGCCGCGTGGCCGTGCACCTGGTCAACACCAACAACTGCACCTATGGCACAGCGCCCAGCTACACCGGCGCGCAGGTCAACGCTCGCCAGTCGCAGCTCCGCCTTCGCATCCGGCAGGACGTGCTGGGCTCCGCGACAAAGGCGCACTGGTACGAGCCCGGCCAGGTGGGTGGGCGGCCATTGCGCGTGGACCGCGAGCCGGGCTGGGTCGAGCTGACGCTGCCCGGGCTGATGGACAACGCCGTCGTATTGCTCTCGCCGTGACACGCCGCGGCTTGCCGCGCGAAATCGTCTCAGTTTCCCCTGCAAATGAGACAGCCGAGCCGACACGATGGCGCCATGCCGGACACCACAAGTTCCACGCCAGCCGATCAACGGCCCTCGGCATTGCCGCTGCAGATGCGCGAGGCTCGGATCGAGCCCAGCACATTCAACGCAGACCGCAATAGCGTCGAGGTGGTGTGGACGACCGGCGCCCGCGTCCGCCGGTACGACTGGGAGAGCGGCCGGGTCTACGAAGAGGAGCTCGTCGTCTCTCCCGAGACGGTCGACATGTCGCGCTTCGAGGCCCGCAGCGTGCAGGTCCTGGATGCGCACCGCACGTATGGCGGCGTCGACGCCATCCTCGGCATTGCAGAGCGCGGCTGGCTTGCCGACGGCCAAGGCATTGCCGAGATCAGGCTGACGCAGCGCCCTGACCGGGCCGGCATCGTCCAGGACATCCGGGCCGGGATCATTCGCGACATCAGCTTCGGGTACTCGGTGCAGCGCTACGAGATCGTGCGCGCCCAAGACCGTACCGACGGCGTCAACGCCGACCTGTGGCGTGCCGTGAGGTGGCAGCCGCAGGAGATCAGTTTTGTCCCCGTGAACGCGGACATGGGCGCCAGCTCGCGCTCTGCGCCTGACGCTGGCAGTGCCCGCTTCCCGATCACCTTCATCCGCGCCGGCGGTTCACCGGCAACGCAACCCCAGGAGCATCAGATGCCCGCAGCTCAGACCGCCGCCGCGAGCGGCTTGCCCGCCGACCCCGCAGCCGGCGGCGCTGGTGCCCCCGCGCACACGCAGGAACCCCAGTCGCGCGCCGCGCCCAGCGGCGCCCAGGCCGGCGGCCCCGCTGCCGGTGGCGCTGCAATGGTCGTCGACGTCGCCCAACGTGCCCGCGAGGAAGAGCAGATCCGCGCCGCAGACATCACCTCGCTGTGCGAGCGTGCTGGCCTCGCCGGTCTTGCTTCCCAGCTGATTCGCAGCGGCTCGACCCTGCAGCAGGCGCAGGACCAGGTGATCAATCAGCTGGCCCGCAACGACGCTGCCAGCGGTGGGCACCAGAACGTGCGCGGCATCCAGACCGTGCGCGACGAGCAGGAAACCCTGCTCCGCGGTTACGAAGAGGTGCTGATGCACCGCGTCAACCCGCGCGAGAAGATCACCGACAACGGCCGCCGCTTCCGCAGCATGTCGCTGCTTCAGATGGGCGTGGACTACCTGCTGGCGCGCGGGCTTGATGTCCGCGATCGCCCGCGAATGGAGCAGGCCGGCGCGATGCTGCACTTCCGCAGTGGCATGGGCGGGCTGCACACCACGAGCGACTTCGCGAATCTGCTGGCCAACGTGGCCACCAAGCGTCTGCGCATGGGCTACGACGAGAATCCGGGCACCTACCGGCAGTGGGCCCGCCGCGCCCCGAACTTGCCCGACTTCAAGGAAGTCACCGTCGCGCAACTGGGTGCCATGCCTGATCTGCTGCGTGTCAACGAGGCGGGCGAGTTCAAGTACGGCACCTTTGGTGACGGCGGTGAGCGCTATCAGCTGATCAGCTACGGCCGCATTGTCCCGTTGAATCGCCAAGCCATCGTCAACGACGATCTGCGCGGCTTCGACCGCATCGTCAGCGGCTTCGGTGGCGCTGCGTCTCGGCTGGAGAACCGGCTCGTGTACGCCCAGCTCACCAGCAACCCGACCATGAGCGACACCGTGGCGCTGTTTGCAGCCGGCCACGGCAACAACGGCACCGGTGGTGGCAGTGCGCTGCAGCTCAGTGCGCTGACGGCCATGCGCACCGCCATGCGGGTGCAGAAGGGCCTGGCATCGGAAGAACTCAACCTGATGCCGGCGTTCCTGATCGTGCCCGCGGCGCTGGAGCAGCTGGCCTACCAGTTGACCAGCAGCAACTTCGTGCCGGCGCAGCCCAGCAACGTCAACGAGTTCCGCACCGGTGGCCGCACGGCACTCGAGCCCATCGTCGAGCCGGTGCTGGACGCCAGCAGCGCTGCCACCTGGTACGCCGCGGCAAGCAACAGCCAGGTCGACACGGTCGAATTCGCCTACCTGGACGGCGGCGAAGGCCCGGTCATCGAAACCGAAGTCGGTTTTGACGTTGACGGCGTCAGCTTCAAGTGCCGCGAAGACTTTGCGGCCAAGGCGCTGGACTGGCGCGGTCTGTACCGCGGCGTCGGCTCCTGATCCCAGGGACCCTGAACAACCCCTCCCCATCCGGAGCACAGCATGAAGAACTTCGTTCAACCCGGTGACAAGCTGACCGTTATCGCACCCTACGCCGTGACCAGCGGCCAGGGCGTGCTCGTCGGTTTGCTGTTCGGTGTCGCCCAGCACGACGCCGCAAACGGCGCGCCGGTCGAGCTGCAGATGTCCGGCGTCGTCGACCTGAACACGCTCGGCACCGATACCGCCAGTGGCACGTCGCTGGTGCTGGCTTACTGGGACAACACCAACCGCCGAGTCACCACCGCCGCGTCCGGCAACACCAAGATCGGCATGATCGTCGAGGCCAAGGTCAACGGCCCGACGATCTCCCGCGTCCGCCTGAACGGCGCCTTCTGACCGGCGGCGGCCGCGCTCGGGCAGGTCATGGTCGCACCATTCGCTGCCCGGCAGGCCCGGCTCAACGCCGCGGTGCTCAGGCACCTGTCGGATGTCGAGGGCCAGCTGGACGGCGTCACGGTGCAGGGCATCTTCGCTGAGCCGTACCTGGAGGCGCTGGGCGGCATTGCGGCGACTGGGCCGACGTTGGTGCTTGACACCGCGCTTTGCACCGAGCTGACTCCGGCGAGTCAGTTCGTCTGCCCGCGCGGAACTTTCCGCGTGCGCACGCCGCAGGCCGACGGCGCCGGGCTCACCACGCTGCCGCTGGAGCGGCTGTCGTGACCCACCACCGCCAGGTCATCCGCGCAGCGGTCGCGGCGGCCCTGGCCGCAGGCGCCACGGCGGCCGGCACGCGTGTGTACCAGCACCCCTGGGACCCGCGGGTCACGTTGCCGGCTCTGGTCGTCGAGGACGACGGCGAGCAGCAGCAGTCCGCGGCCATCTACTCCGGCACGCGGCGGCCCATCGAGCGCGTGCTGCTGCTGACCGTGTCGGCCGAGCTCAAGCAGTCCGACGACTACGCCCAGGCCCGCGACGAGCTCGTGGCGGACGTGGAGCGAATCCTGGCCACCGCGGCGCTGCCGGGCGTCAAGAGCGTCGTGCCGGCCGGCTACGAACCCGAGATTTCCGGCTCCGGCGACAAGCCCATCGTCGTCGGCCGCCAGCGCTTCCAGATCACCTACTTCACGTCGCAGGACGACCCGTCCGTGGCGCTCTGATCCTCCCACCGGAGACCTCACCATGGCCATCCAATCCGACATCGGCGTCCTGCTGTCCTACCGCCGCGAAACGACCTACGGCACGATCGCGACCAACGACAGCACGGCCAAGGTCATTCCCTACGTTTCGCACAGCCTGGCGCTGAGCAAGACCGCGATCACGAGCCAGGAAAAGCGCGCCAGCTTCCAGCGCTCGACCATGCGGCACGGCAACCGGGCGGTGGGCGGCGACCTGGCGCTGCAGCTGCAGTGCGGCACCTACAAGGAGCTGATGGAAAGCGCCGTGCGGCGCGACTTCACCGCGGTGGCCAACATCCCGCTGAGCAACGTCACGGCCACGGTGGCGGCGCCGCAATTCGTCCGTGCCGCGGGCAGCTGGATCACCGATGGCCTGTGCGTCGGCATGACCATCCGCTTCGCGGGCTGGGCGACGACCGGTGTGCCGAACAACGCCCGTAACTACACGATCATCGCGCTCACCGCGACCGGCATCACCGTCGCCGAGCCGGTGGCGGCCAAAGCGGCCGGCGACTCGCTGACCATCAGCATCCCGGGCCGGGTCACCTTCATGCCGGTCACGGGCCACACCCAGACCAGCTACACGGTCGAAGAGTGGAACCCGGACGTGCCGCGATCCAACCGCTTCCTGGGCGCGCGCGTCAACACCATGGCGATCGAGCTGCCGCCCAACGACCGCGCCACGCTGACCTTCGGCTTCACCGGCCAGGACCGTGCCAAATCCGCGTCGCAGTACTTCACCTCGGCCAGCACGCCGGCGCTCAGCGTCATGCAGGTCGGCCACACCGGCGTGCTGGTCATTAACGGCGCGGTGTCGGCGCTGATCACGGGGCTGTCGATCAACGTCACCAACAACATGCAGACGGGCGCCGCGGTCGGCTCTGCGCTGACGCCTGGCGTGTTCCACGGTGCGATGGAGGTGACCGGGCAGTTCCAGTGCTACTTCAGCGACGCCACGTTCGACGACATCTTCGACGACGAGACCGAGATCTCGCTGATCGTGCGGGCCACCGACGACACCAGCATCGGCGGCAACTTCATCCAGCTGTGCCTGCCGCGCATCAAGCTCTCGGGTGGCACGTTCAGCCTATGCGCACGTCTTGGTCG
>JAJTGU010000098.1 GCA_021297985.1 Rubrivivax sp. | reverse complement strand
TCGGCAACACGCGCCTGAAGTGGGGGCTGTACGACGCCGCCACCCCAGGGGCGACGCTGCTGCGCCATGGCGCGGTGTTCCTCGAGACCATCGACACGCTGGCCGAGGCCGAGTGGGCCGATCTGCCCGTTCCGGCTGCGATGCTGGGCTGCTGTGTCGCCGGCGACGCGGTGCGTCGGCGCACCGAAGAGCAGATGGAGCTGTGGGATCTCGACCCGCAGTGGATCGTGCCGACGGCGGCCGACGCCGGCCTGGTCAATGGCTACGAGCACCCGACGCGGCTGGGCGCCGACCGCTGGGCGGCGCTGGCCGGTGCACGCTCGCGGGTGCTGGCGCAGGCCGAGGCCGATGGTGCGCCGACCCGGCCGGCGCTGGTCGTGATGGTCGGCACCGCGGTCACCGTGGATGCGCTCGACGCCAGCGGGCGCTTTCTCGGCGGCCTGATCCTGCCCGGCTTCGGGCTGATGCTGCGGGCGCTGGAACAAGGCACGGCCGGGCTGCGCGTGCCCACCGGCGAGATCGTCGACTTCCCCACCAACACCAGTGACGCCTTGATGAGCGGGGGCTCGAACGCCATCGCCGGCGCCATCGAGCGCCAGCAGCGGCGCCTGCTGCAACGCACCGGCGTCGAGCCGCTGCTCTACATGACCGGCGGCGCGGCGACCAAGCTGCAGCCGATGACCGACCTGCCCTTCGAGGCGGTCGACACGCTGATCTTCGAAGGCCTGCTGCTGATGCAGGCCGCGCACCGGCTGGCCTGATCGGTCAGCCCAGCAAGGCCCGAACCGCCGGGTCGGCCAGCCCACGCAGGAAGGACGCGCAGCGCGCCAGCTGCGCCAGGCTCACGTATTCGTCGGGCTGGTGGGCCTGGTGGATCGAGCCCGGACCGCAGACCACGGTGCTCATGCCCTGGCGCTGGAACAGCCCGGCCTCGGTGCCGAAGGCCACCAGCGTGGTCTCGCCGCTGCCGCTGAGGTGGCGGGCCAGCGCCGCGGCGGGTTCGTCGGCCCGGGCCTGGAAGGCCGGCATGCTGGCAAACGACTCGAAGCGAAAGCCGCTGCCGGCGTCGACCGCGTGCATCGCCGGCTCCAGGCTGCGCGCGTAGTCCACCAGGCGCTGCTGCATCGCCGCGGCGTCCTGGCCCGGGGGCAGGCCGGGCAGGTCGCGGAACTCGTAGTGCACGCGGGCGTCCTCGGGCACGATGTTGTCGGCCACCCCGCCTTCGAAGCGGCAGGCCGCGGCGGTCGAAAACGGCACGTCGAACCCCTCCACCCGCGGGCCCTGGTCGCGCAATTCGTCGGCCATCGACGCCAGCCGGGCGACGAGCCTGGCCGCGGCCTCGACGGCATTGACCGACTGCGGCGTCAGCGACGAATGCGCCGGCTTGCCCTTGACGCAGCAGCGCCAGCGGTGAACGCCCTTGTGGGCCAGCGCCGGCACCATGGCGGTCGGCTCGCCGACGATGCACAGCCGCGGCTGCAGGCCGGCGTCGCGCAGGTCGGCCAGCATCTGACGGGCGCCAAAGCCGCCGACCTCCTCGTCGTAGCTGAGCGCGATGTGCACGGCAAACGGCAGGTCGGCGTCGAGCCAGCCCCTTGAACAGGCCAGCACGCAGCCGATGAAGCCTTTCATGTCGGCACTGCCGCGGGCCACCAGCCGCGGCTCGCCGGAGTCGTTCTCGACCGTGCCGCCCAGCGGATCGAAGCGCCAGTCCTGGCCGTCCCAGGGAACGGTGTCGGTGTGGCCCGACAGTACGACACCCGCAGGCTTGCCCGGCCCCAGCGTCGCAAACAGGTTCGCCTTCTGCCCGGAGTCGTCGCGCGTGATGCGCAGCTCCGCGCCCAGGTCGCGCAGGTGGTCGGCCGCAAGCTCGATCAGTGCCAGGTTGGACCGGTCGCTGACCGTGTTCAGGCGGACCAGTGTTTGCGCCCAGGCCAGGGCGGAGGGGGAGGGCGCGGACATGTTCATGCCCGCAATGTAGTGCGCCGTACCATGACCGCATGACCACGACCCCTGACCCTTTCCTCGACCCTGTCCTCGACCCTGTCCTCGACCCCGTCGCGCGCCGCGACATCGACACCGCAGCCGCCCGCATCGCCGGTGACGTCCGGGTCACGCCGCTGCTGACGCTGGGCGGTGCGGCGCTTGGCCTGGACCCGTCGCTGACGCTGCTGCTCAAGCTCGAGCAGCTGCAGGTCGGCGGCAGCTTCAAGGCCCGCGGGATGTTCAACCGGCTGCGCGCCCAGGCCGAACGGGGTGCGCTGCCGGCGGCCGGGGCGATCGTCGCCTCGGGAGGCAATGCCGGCATCGCGGTCGCCGCCGCGGCGCGGGCGCTGGGCGTGGCCTGCGAGGTCTTCGTGCCCGAGCTGGCCAGCGCCGCCAAACGCGCTGCCCTGGTGGCGCTGGGCGCCCGGGTCACGGTGGGTGGGGCGACCTATGCCGACGCGCTGCAGGCCGCCCGGCAGCGCCAGCACGAGACCGGCGCGCTGTGGATGCACGCCTACGACCAGCCCGAGGTCGTGGCCGGCGCCGGTACGTTGGCGCGCGAATTCGAGCAGCAGGCCGGTGGGCTGCCGGACCGGCTGCTCGTCAGTGTCGGCGGCGGTGGGCTGGTGGCCGGCATCGCCGCCTGGTGCGCCAGCCGTTGCTGGATCGACGCGCTCGAGCCGGTCGGCGCGCCGACCCTGCACGCCGCGCGCGCCGCCGGGGCGCCGGTGGACGTGGCGGTGTCGGGGCTGGCCGCCGATGCGCTGGGCGCGCGCCGCCTCGGCGACATCGCCTGGGCCGTGAGCCAGCAGCATGTGCAGGCCGTGCACCTGCTGGCCGACGCCGCCATTGCCGAGGCCCAGGCGCTCCTGTGGCGCGAATTGCGGCTGCTCGTCGAGCCTGCAGCGGCCTTGCCGCTGGCGGCGCTGCGCCAAGGCGTCGTGCGCCCGGCTCCCGGTGAGCGTGTCGGCCTCGTGATCTGCGGCGCCAACCTGGCGCTGAAGGACCTGGAACTCCCCTGAGCCTGGCCGCCCGGCGGGCGGGCACACTTGGCGCCGGTGCATTTCTCCACCCGGCGCGGCCGGGTCTAGACGACTTGGAAACCTCTGCCTTCGGCTTTGAACTGGCCGGTGCAACCGGGCTGACACGCCAGGAAGCTCCAGTGCGTCTGCCGACCCGAAAGGCCCTGGCGTTGCTGGCCTTGCTGTTGCTCGACGGCAGCGTGCGCCGCGAGCGGCTGGCACAGACGCTGTGGCCCGATCTGCCGGGCGCGGTCGCGCGGCGCAATCTGCGTCGCGAGGTCTTCCGGCTGCGGGAAGCCGGGCTGGTGCTCAGCGACGAGGGCCTCGAGACCCTGCGGCTGACTGGCGTCGCCCCGGTCTGGCCACCCGCCGCCAACAGCCCGCCGCCCTGGCTGGCCGGGCTGGACGGTGCCGCCGGGGCCGAACTCGACGACTGGCTGGCCGAGCAACGCCAGCAACTGCACCGACGCTGGATCGCCGGCCTGGAGTCCGACGCCGACAGCCTGGAACGCAACGGCGACCCGGCGGCGGCACAGACCCTGCGCCGCCAGGTGCACGCCCAGCGCGTGGCCTCCGGCGAGTGGGGGGCCACCGTGCGCCCCGAAGAGTCCGATCTGGCCCTCGCGTCCCCGCCCAGGCGCGGGAGGCCTGGCCCCGTGGCCGAAGGCAGCAGCGAGACGGTGCCCTTGGCCACGCGGCGCTGGCCCTTTGTCGGCCGGAGCGAACTGCTGGCCCGCGTCGACACGGCGGTGGCCTTGAGCCAGGTCGTCTTCATCGAAGGTGCACCGGGTGTCGGCAAGTCCCGGCTGGCGCTGCAGGCTGCGGCGGCGCTGGGCGGCGCGCTGCTCGTGCGCTGCCGGCCCGACGACGCGGCCCAGCCGTTTGCCAGCGCCACGCGCCTGCTTGAATCGCTGGCCGAAGCCGCGCCGGATGTGGTGCCCGAGCGCTGGGCGCGCCGCGAACTGTCGCCTTTGATGCCGCGTTGGCTCGATGCCGGCTTGCCCGAGCCGGGCGCTGGCGCTGCCGAGCGCCGAAGCCGCGCCTTCGACCACGCCTGGCGGGCACTGGCGCGGGCCAACTTCGGCGCCATCGTCATCGACGACTGGCAATGGGCCGATGTGTCGAGCCTTGCGCTGTGGAGCTTTGACGCGCCGCCGGACGCGACGCTGCCGGTGGCGCGGCTGGTGGTGCACCGCGGCGCCGAGCTGCCAGCGGCCGCCCTGGAGCGCCGCCGCCGCCTGCTTGACGACGGCCGCGCCGTGTCGATCTCGGTACCCGCGTTCGACGGCGACGAACTGGCCCACCTGGTGCAGGCCTTGCACGGCCAGGCCTTGAGTCCGGCCGGTGCGGCCCGGCTGGCCCAGGCGCTGCACCGAGCCACCGGCGGCAACCCCTTGTTTGTCGGCGAGACGCTGCGTCATCTGCACGAGCGCGGCTTGCTGGCGGCCCATGCCAACGCGCTGTGGCCGGCCGTGTCCGGCGAGCCGCCATCGCCGCCCTTGCCGCCCTTGCCGCCCAGCGTGCGCGAGACCGTGCTCGCCCGGGTCTATGCCCTGGGTGGCGCGGTCCGTGGGGTGCTGGAGTGCGCCAGCCTTGCCGGCGAGGCGGCCAGCGCGCGGCTGCTGGCCCACGCCACCGGCGTCGAGGCGATGGCCACCGCGCAGGCGATCGACCACGCGGTGGCGGCCGAGTTGCTGGTCGCCGAGCCCGACGGGCGCTGCCGCTTCGTGCACGACCTGGTCGCCCACTCGCTTGCCGAATCGCTTTCGCCGCCACGGGCGCTGGCGCTGCATGGTCGGATCGCCGACGCCATGCTGGCGCTGGGTGGCCAGGCGCCGGCGCGCATCGCGCGGCATCTCGGCAAGGCCGGCCGCCGCCATGAGGCCTGTGCCTGGCACTTGCGCGCAGCCCATGCCGCGCGTCTGCTTGTGGCCCTGGGCGAGGCGATGGACCAGTGCGACGCGGCGCTGGCCTGCGCCGACGAGCCCGAGCTGCGCGTGCAGGCGCAGCTGCTTCAGGCGGCGCTGCTGCGCCAGGCAGGCAGCCCGCAGACGGTGGACGCGGCGCTCGACGCGGCACTGGTTGCCGCCCAGGCGCTGGGCGCCGCGCGGGTGCACGGCGTGCTGCTCGAACGCGCCGCCCACTGGGCCGAAACGGCCCGCGTCGAGCCGGCCCTGGCACTGCTGGCTCGCCTGCGTGACGAGGCCGGGTTGACGGCCACGCAGGCGGTCGGTGCGGCCGAAACCACGGCCGCGGCGCTGTCCAACCGCGGCCGCCACGGCGACGCGGTGGCGCTGCTGCGCGAGGCGCTCGAGCGGCTGGATCCTGGCGCCTTGGCCGCTCGAGCCCGGGTGCTCGGCACCTTGGCGCGGTCGCTGGCCTTCTGCGGCGAGCGCGAGGCCTGCGGCGACGCCAGCCGCGAACGCGCCCGCCTGTGCGAGCTGCTCGGAGACGCCGATGGCCAGGCCGCCGCCGTCGGCCAGCTCGGCGCCATCCTGCGCGACCTGGGTCGGCGCGACGAGGCACGATCGTCCTGTGCCACGGCGCTCGAGCTTGCGCGCCGCGGCGGCAGCATCAGGACGCATCGGGTCGCGCTGTACCGGATGGTCGTGATCCTCACCGACGAGAGTCGCTTCGACGACGTCCTGCCGCTGGTCGAAGAAGGCGAGGCGCTGTCGCCGTTCTGGGACAGCCCGGACATGCAGCAGGGCTTCATGCGGCTGCGCCAGTTCGTGCACCAGGTGCGCGGCGAGGGCGAGCTGTCGCGGCAGGCGGCGGCGCGCATGGTCGAGCACGCCCGCACGCTCGACAACGTGCATGTGCAGCTCGGGTCCCTGCGGGTCGCGATCGACCTGCACCTGCTGCTCGACGACCTGGCCGGTGCAGGCGATCTGCTGGCCGAGGCCGAGGCGCTGGCCGGTCCGACCGCCGACGACGAGATGGGCCTCGAGATCGCTGCTCGGCGTGCCCGCTGGCTCCAGCGCAGCGGTCAGTCTTCGGCCGCACTGGCGAAGGCCGATGCGCTGCTGGCCCGCTCGGGCTCGATCAAGGCCGAAGACCGGCTCTACCTCGCCGCGCTCGCCGCCGATGCCGCGCTGGATCTCGACGACCGCGATGCCGCCGCTGCGCGCCTGGCGCTCGCGCCGGACGACACGACGGTGCCCGAGGGCACGCGCCTGGCGCATGGGCTGGCGCGGCTGCGCCTGGCCCGAGCCACGGGCGCTGGCCAGGCCGAGGCCGAACAGGCGGTCCGCCGCCTGCTCGATGCCGGCCATGTCCCGGCACTCAAGCACGCGGCGGTGCGGGATCTGCTGGCGGCCGCCGTCAGCGCGACATCGCCGCCGCGCCGCGCAGCCGTCCGACCTCGACGCCGCGCCAGTTGACCAGCGGCACGTCGGCCAGCAGGTCGAGCCATGCCGCGTCTGCCGCCGACAACCGCAGGTGGCGCCGGATCAACCCAGCCATCGTCACCTCGGCGGCGCGCGCCGTAGTGCCGTCGTCCATCTTCAGGGCCACGCCCAGGCCCAGCTCGGGGAATGCGGCGCAGTAGACGGCCTCGGCCCCGACCTTGCAGAACACACGGGCCCCCAACTGCTGCATCACGCGGGTGTCGAAGCGACCGCTGCCCGCGACCATGAATGGCGCTGCCGCCACCGCCGCAAACAGGCGTCGAGCCGCCTGTGCCCGCGCGCTCGCCAGCGCGTTGCCGGTGGCCAGCCGTGCCATGCCCTGCGCCAGCTTGCGCAGCGGGATCGCATAGGTCGGGATCGAGCAGCCGTCCACGCCGCGAGGCGCCTGGCTCAGGTCGGCCCCGGTCACCTCGGCCACCGCCTGGGTCACGCGGACCATCAGCGGATGCTCGGCCTGCACGTAGCCGCTCAGGAAGCCGCGCAGGGTACCGCTGCCGCTGGCGCTGCCGCTGCCGCTGCCGCACAGGGCCGTGCCCAGGCAGACGAAACCGGCGTGCTTGCCCGAGCAGTTGTTGTGCAGCGCGCCCGGCTGCCGGCCGGCGGCGGCCAGCGCGTGTTGCGCCGAATCGAGGTAGGGCCAGTGCGTCCCGCATTCGAGCACCGCTGCGTCGACTCCGGCCTTGGCCAGCATGCTGGCGGCCACGCGGACGTGCTCGGGCTCGCCGTTGTGCGAGGCGCAGGCCAGCGCCAACTCGGCGTCGTCCAGACCCAGGGCGTCGGCAGCGCCGCTTTCGACCAGCGGCAGTGCCTGCATGACCTTGATCGCACTGCGCGGGAACACCGCCCGCTCGATGTCCCCCGCGGCGTGAACGACGCCGCCCTGGGCATCGGCGACCACAAACGCACCGCGGTGGGCGGACTCGACGATGCCACCGCGCAGGGCTTCGACGAGGACGGGGTTGGCGAGCTCGTGCATGGCCGGCAAATGTAGCGGTGGCGACAGGCCGCGCGGCCTGGGCGCCGTGACAATGCCGGATGCCTCTTTCCGCCCTGGCGCTGGTGCTCGCCGCCGCGCTGCTGCACGCGGTCTGGAACCTGGCCGCCAAGCGCGCGGCCGGCGGACCCGGCGGCGACCATCGGTTCGCCTTTCTCTCGGCCATCGCCACCACGGTTCTGTGGGCCCCGGTGGCGCTCTGGTTCGCGCCGACCGAGTTGCCGCAGTGGGGTGCGCTGCAATGGGGGGCGGTGGTGCTCAGTGCCATCGTTCACGTCGTCTACTACCTCACGCTGCTGCGCGGCTACCGCGAGGCCGACCTGACCGTGGTCTACCCGGTGGCGCGGGGCAGTGCGCCGCTGGTCACCGCGGCGGCGGCGGTGATCGTGCTCGGCGAGGCGATGACGCTCTGGGGCGTGGCTGGCGTGCTGGGCGTCTGCGGGGGGGTGTTCCTGATTGCCGGTGGGCCGGCGATGCTGCGCAGCGCCTTGACACGTTCGGTCGGTTCGGTGGCGGTACTGTCCGCAGACCAGGCCGCGCAACGCCAGCGCCTGCGTGCCGGCCTGGGCTGGGGCGCCGCCACCGGGGCCCTGATCGCGCTGTACAGCGTGATCGACGGTTATGCCATCAAGGTGCTGGCGATGGGCCCGGTGCTCTTCGACTACGTCTGCAACGTGCTGCGCCTGCCGCTGCAGGCGCCGCTGGTGTGGCGCGAGCGGGCCACGCTGCCGGCGATCTGGCGCGTGCAATGGAAGCACGTGCTGACCGTCAGCCTGCTCGGGCCGCTGGCCTACATCCTGGTGCTGACCGCCTTGCAGAGCGCACCGCTGTCGCACGTCGCGCCAATGCGCGAGGTCTCGCTGCTGTTTGCGGCGCTGATCGGCGGCCGCCTGCTCGGCGAGCAGGACCGCGGCCTGCGCCTGGCCGGTGCCGGCTGCATCGCCGGCGGCGTGTTGCTGCTGGCCTTCGGGGTGCCGCACCCATGACTGCCGGGCTCGGATTGATCGGCGTCGACTTCAGCAGCGCGCCGTCGAACAGGAAGCCGGTGGTCGTCGCCCGCGGCCGCCTGCTGGGCGCCGTGCTGCGGCTGGATGCCGTGCAGGCGCTGCCGACGCTGGCGGGCTTCGAGTCGCTGCTGGCCGAACCCGGGCCGTGGCTCGGCGCGTTCGACTTCCCGTTTGGCTTGCCGCGAGTGTTTGTCGACAGCCTGGCGCTGGGCGCCGATGCGGCGGCCGTCAGCGTCGAGGTCCACCGCCGCTGCGCCAGCCGGCGCGAGTTCCAGGCCCTGGTCGACAACTGGGGCAACGGCCGGCCTGCAGGCCAGCGGCTGATCCACCGCGCCACCGACACCGCGATGGCCGGGCTGTCGTCGTCCAGCCCCCTGCAGACCCGCTATGTGCCGGTGGGCTACATGTGGTTCGAGGGCTTCTCGCGGCTGGTCGCTGCCGGCGTCGACCTGCCGGGCCTGGTCGCCGGCGATGCGGCGCGGCGCGCGCTGGAGGGTTATCCGGGGCTGCTCGCGCACGAGCTGATCGGTCGCCGCTCCTACAAGAACAGCGCCGAGCCCGACCGGCTGATCGCGCGCAAGGACATCGTCGAGGCGCTCGAACAAGGCCGCACCCGGCTGGCGCTGCGGCTGAAGCTCACGCATGCCCAGCGCGACGACCTCGTGGCCGACGCGGCAGGCGACCGGCTCGATGCCGTGCTGTGCCTGGCCCAGGCGGCCTGGGCGTCGACGCAGCCGCGCTGGGGCCAGCCCAAGGTGGTGGATCCGGTGGAGGGCTGGATCACCGGCGCAAGCCCCACGCAGGACCGGCGCTGAGGGGCATCCCCGATTCGGGCATCATCGCCCGCGATGGACGCCCTCAATGCCGCTCTCTTCGTGGCCGGTGTGCTGGTGTTCGCCAGCGTGCTGGCGGGGCTGTTCTCGGTCCGCGCAGGCCTGTCGTTCCTGTTGGTGTTCCTGGTCGTCGGCATGCTCGCCGGCGAGGACGGCCCGGGTGGCATCGTCTTCAACGACCACCAGCTGTCGCTGTGGGTCGGCAGTGCGGCGCTGGCGACCATCCTGCTCGACGGTGGCCTGCGCACGCGGGTGAGCACCTTCCGCACCGGTCTCAAGCCGGCGGCCTGGCTCGCCACGCTGGGCGTGCTGGTGACGACCGGCGTCACCGGCCTGGCGGTGGCCGGCTTCTTCGGCCTGCCGTTGCTGCTCGGCTTGCTGGCCGGTGCCATCGTGGGCTCGACCGACGCGGCGGCGGTGTTTTCGCTGCTCAAGACCAGCGGGCTGCGCGTCAACGAGCGCTTGTCGAGCACGCTGGAGATCGAGTCCGGACTCAACGATCCGATGGCGGTGTTCCTGGTGCTGGCGCTGACCGCGGCCTTGACGCCGGGGGTCGTGTCCGGTGACGCCGGCTGGACCGCTGCGCTGATGATGCTCGCCGAGCAGGCGGTCTGGGGCGCTGCGGTCGGGCTCCTCGCGGGCTGGGGCGTGGCGGCCTTGCTGGTGCGTCTGCCGTTGACGGGGGCGGCGGAGGGCCTGACCGCGCTGCTTCTGCTGGCGGCGGGGCTGGCGGTGTTCGGCGGGGCCGGCTGGCTGGGGGGCTCGGGATTCCTCGCGATCTACCTCTTCGGCCTGGTCACGGCGGCCCGGGCGCCGCAGGTGGTGGCGCAGTCGCTGGTCGCGCTCGACGGTTTTGCCTGGCTGGCGCAGGCGACGCTGTTCCTGCTGCTGGGCCTGCTGGTGACCCCGCGGGAACTGCTGGGCGACCTGCTGCCCGCGCTCGGCGTGGCGGCGGTGCTGATGCTCGTGGCCCGGCCGCTGGCCGTGGCTCTGTGCCTGAGGCCACTGCGCTTTGCCTGGGCCGAGATCGGCTTCGTGTCCTGGGTCGGGTTGCGGGGCGCGGTGCCGGTGGTGCTGGCACTGTTTCCGCTGCTGGCGGGCGTCCCGGGGGCCCGGCAACTGTTCGACATCGCGTTTGTGGTCGTGCTCGCTTCGTTGCTGCTGCAAGGCGCGACCCTGGTCCGCGTCGCCCACCTGTTTGGCGTCAACCTGCCCGATGTGGCGGACGAGCCGGCGGCGCGGCTCGCGTTCGGCGACTTCGTGCTCGACGGCCAGGCGCCCTTGCTGGCGATCTGCGACTTCTACGGCCTGCCACGGCCGGCCGATGGGGTGCCCGATGAGACCCTGGCCGGCTGGATCGAGCGCGAACTGCGCCGTCCGGCGGTGGTGGGCGATGCCGTGTCTCTGGGCGCCGCCCGTTGTGTCGTGCGCGAGATGGCCGGTGCCCATGTGCGCCGCGTCGGGCTCGCGATCGACGGGCCGGCGACGACCCCGCGGCCCTGAACCGGCTCCGTCAATGCCTGGCGTCAGGCCAGCTTGAAGCGCGAGACCTGCTCCATCAGCGCACGCGCCTGCTGGTTCAGCGACTCGGCAGCGGCGGCGGACTCCTCCACCAGCGCGGCGTTCTGCTGCGTGGCCCGGTCCATCTGCACGACGGCGGTGCCGACCTGCGAGATGCCGTCGCTCTGATCTCGGGTGGCGGTCCCGATCTCGGCCATCAGGCCGTCGACCTTGCCGATCGCGGTCACGATGTCGTTCATCGTCCGGCCGGCCTGTTCGACCAGTTCGCGGCCCTGGCCGACCTGCTCGACCGAGTGTCCGATCAGGGACTTGATCTCGCGTGCGGCCAGCGCCGAGCGCTGCGCCAGCGTGCGGACCTCGGCGGCGACCACCGCAAATCCGCGCCCGGCGTCGCCGGCCCGCGCGGCTTCGACGGCGGCATTCAGGGCCAGGATGTTGGTCTGGAAGGCGATGCCGTCGATGGTGCCGATGATGTCGGCGATCTTCTGGCTGCCATCGTCGATGCGCTTCATCGTCGCCACGACCTCGGTCATCACCGCGCCGCCGCGGCCGACGACCTGGCTGGCACCCTGGGCCAGTACCGCCGCTTCGGAGGTGGATTCGCTGTTTCCACGGACCGTGATGGTCAGCTGATCCATCGTCGCGGCGGTCTGCTGCAGCGCCGCGGCCTGCTGCTCGGTGCGCGAGGAGAGATCGGCGTTGCCCTGGGCGATCTGCTCGGCGGCGGTGGCGACGCCCGAGGCCTTGATGTGCACGGTACTCACCATGTCGGACAGGCTGTCGTGCATGGTCTGCATCGCGGCCACGAGTTGCGAGGCCTCGTCCTTGCCGTCAAAACCCTTGCGGCGCTCCACCCGGACGGTCAGGTCACCGTTGGCCATGCGCAAGGCACAGTCGCGCACGTAATAGATGGGGCGGACGATGGTGCCGGTGATCCAGCGTCCGGCGAACCAGGCCAGCACGGTGGACAGCAGCGTACCGCCGATGACGCCGGCAAGGCCGCGTTGGAACGACACGTCGGCATGCTCGGACAGCACGCGGTTGGCTTCGGTCTGCAGCCGGATGTTGTCGTCCAAGGCCTTCTGCCAGGTGTTCATGCTCGGGATGCCTTCAGCCAGCAGCAGTTGGAGTGCCTCGTCGTCGCGGTCCTCGCGCGCCAGGGTCTGGATGCGGTCGTTGACGCTGCGGCCCGCCAGGGCCCCCTGGGCGATGGCCTGTCGCGCGGCCTGTCCGCTCTCGCTGGCGGGCATTGCCAGCAGCTGCTTCAGCGCGGCGTCGTAGTCGGCCCGCGCCTGCACGATCTTGGGCATCTCGCCTTCGCGGATCGCAGGGTCCTTGGCGATGATGATCGTGCGCAGCACGCGGGCCTCGACATGCACGCGTTCGGCCATCTCGTAGTTCAGGACCAGCTTCTGCTGGTTCAGTTCGATCTGATCGAGGTCGCCGCGCATGGCGTTCTTGGCGGCAATCCCGATGCCGCCGACCGCGGCGATCATCACGCCCATCAGGGCAAAGCCGGCGGCGAGCCGGCGTCCGATCAGAAACTGTGAAGCTCTCATGACATTACCCCTGTTCATCGAAGCCCTGGCTCAGCCTCGTGGTTGGGCTGCGGATGATCTTGTCCAGGACAGACGGCTGAATTTCGACATGACGGCCGCAGGCTTGAGGGCGGGATGAACGCTCGGATTGCCACCTACTTCTCGGGTTTGCTCGTCGGGCCATGACGACCGGCCCGATGCCATCGATTGCACCCGGCGACTGGTTCGTTGCCCAGGGCTGGCGCCCTCATAAATTCCAGCGCCAGGTGTGGGCGGCGATGCAGGCCGGCGAGTCGGGCCTGCTGCACGCCACCACCGGCAGCGGCAAGACACTGGCGGTCTGGCTGGGGGCGCTGCAGCGGGCGCGGGCCGGGGGCGGCATGCAGGTGCTGTGGATCACGCCGATGCGGGCGCTGGCCAGCGACACCACGCGCGCCCTGCAGGAGCCGCTGGCGCTGCTGCGGCCGGACTGGCGGGTCGGCCAGCGCAGCGGCGACACGCCCAGCGCCGAACGCGCACGGCAGGAGAAGCGCTGGCCGCAGGCTCTGGTGACGACGCCGGAGTCGTTGTCGCTGATGCTCACCCGTGCCGCCGCCCAGGCCGAACTGTCTGGCCTGCACTGCGTTGTCGTAGACGAATGGCACGAGCTGATCGCCAACAAGCGCGGCGTGCAGGTCCAGCTGGCGCTGGCGCGGCTGCGGCGCTGGAACCCGGGTCTCGTCGTCTGGGGCCTGTCGGCCACGATCGGCAATCTGGAAGAAGCGATGGCCACCCTGGTCGGCCACGACCGCGGCACCCTGGTGCGCGGCCGGCTCGACAAGCCGCTGATCGTCGACACCCTGCTGCCGCGCGAGCCGGGCCGCTTTTCGTGGGGTGGGCACCTGGGCGCGCAGATGCTCGAGCCGGTGGTCGAGGAGATCGCCAAGACACCGCCCGGTGCCTCGACCCTGGTGTTCACGAACGTTCGTTCGCAGGCCGAGATCTGGTACCAGCTGATCCTGAAGGCGCGGCCCGACTGGGCCGGCGAAGTTGCCATCCACCACGGCTCGCTGGACAAGAGCGTGCGCGACTGGGTCGAGGCGGGGCTGAAGGCGGGCACGCTCAAGGCCGTGGTGGCGACCTCGTCGCTGGACCTGGGCGTGGACTTCCTGCCGGTGGATCGGGTGCTGCAGATCGGCAGCGCCAAGGGCATCGCGCGGCTGCTGCAGCGCGCCGGCCGCAGCGGCCACGCACCCGGCCGCGCCAGCCGCATCACCCTGGTGCCGACCAACACGCTCGAACTGGTCGAGGCCGCCTCGGCGCGCCGTGCCGCGCTGGCCGGGCAGGTCGAGTCCAGGCGCAGCCCGGTCAAGCCGCTGGACGTGCTGGTGCAGCACCTGGTCACCGTGGCGCTGGGCGGTGGTTTCGACAGCGAGTCGCTGCGTGCCGAGGTCCGCAGTGCGCCGGCCTACGCGACGCTCAGCGACGACGAGTTCGACTGGTGCCTGCGCTTCTGCGAACGGGGGGGCGACAGCCTCTCGGCCTACCCCGAGTACCACCGGATCGCGCTGGACCAGGGCCTGTGGCGCGTGCCCAGCCGCGCGCTGGCGATGCGCCACCGGCTGCAGATCGGCACCATTACCGCCGACGCGACGATGCAGCTGCGCTGGTGGGGCGGCGGTGGAGGTGGCGGGACCCTGGGCAGCATCGAGGAGGGCTTCATCGCGCGGCTCAAGGCTGGCAACTGCTTTGTCTACGCCGGCCGGCTGCTGGAGTACGTCCGGACCCAGGACATGGTCGCCTACGTTCGCAAGGCGCAGAAGAAGAGCGGCATCGTGCCGGCCTGGGCGGGCAGCAAGATGCCCTTCAGCAGCGAGCTGGCCGACGCGGTGCAGACGACGCTGGACGGTGCGGCGCAAGGCGACTTCTTCGAGCCCGAGCTGCAGGCCGCCGAACCGATGCTGGCGACGCAGGCCCGGCTGTCGGCTCTGCCCCGGCGGGGCACGCTGCTGGTCGAGAGCTTCACTTCGCGTGAGGGCCAGCATTTGTTCGTCTACCCGTTTGCCGGGCGCACGGTGCACATCGGGCTGGCGCAGCTGGTGGCCTGGCGGCTGGCGGCGCAGGCGCCGAACAGCTTTTCGCTGTCGGTCAACGACTACGGCTTCGAGGTCCTTGCCGTGCAGCCCTTCGACCTCGATGCCGCATTGGCCGACGGCGACTTGTGGCGCAGCACCGCCTTGCAGTCCGACGTGCTGGCGAGCCTGAACTCGGGCGAGCTCGCGCAGCGGCGCTTCCGCGAGATCGCGCGGGTGGCCGGCCTGGTCTTCAGCGGCTACCCCGGCGTACCCAAGAGCCTGCGCCAGGTGCAGGCCTCGAGCAGCCTGTTCTTCGAGGTCTTCCGCAAGTACGACCCCGGCAACCGCCTGCTCGGCCAGGCCGAGAGCGAAGTCCTGGCGCAGGAGCTCGACATCGCCGAATTGCGCCGCACGCTGCAACGTCTGCAACGCCTGGCGCCGGTACGGGTCACGCTGGCCTCGCCCAGCCCGTTTGCGCTGCCGTTGATGATCGAGCGGCTGCGCGAGCAGCTGACCACCGAAAAGCTCAAGGACCGCCTGCTGCGGCTGATCGCCGAGGCAGAAACCGGAGCCGGTGCTGGTGCTGCGGAGTCGACATCGCCTGCCGGGCATGCGGTGCCTGCGTTGCGCGAGGATCTGTCGCTGGAGTCCGATCCCGCCGACGCTGCCGCCAAACCCCGTGTCCGTCGGGCATCATCGCGGCGTGATCGCAACCGCCCGACCCGTCGCTGAAGTCGCCTCTTGTTGGGGGGGCCTTCTGGCGATGGTGCTGGGGGTCGCGCTGGTTCCGGCGGTTGTCCAGGCGCAGGGCAAGTCGCGCGCGGCCGCTGTGGTCGAAGGGCGGGTCGACAAGGTCGTCGACGGCGACAGCCTGTGGTTCGTCGCCACCGCCAGCGGCCAGCGCACCGAGGTCCGTCTGCTCGACATCGACGCGCCCGAGATCTGCCAGGACGGCGGCGAGGCCTCGCGCCTGGCCTTGCAGGACCTCGTCGCCGGCAAGACCGCTTTGCTGTCGCCCGGTGCGCGCGACCGCCATGGCCGGACGCTGGCGCGGCTGAAGGTCGACGGCCAGGATGTGTCGCGCCGGCAGGTCATCGAAGGCCAGGCCTGGAGCACCCGGGTCCGCTGGGACCGTGGCCCGCTGGTCGCCGAAGAGCGCACCGCTGCGGCCTTGAAGCGCGGCCTGCATGCGGCCGGTGGCGCCGAGCAGCCGCACCTGTTCCGCGCCCGCAACGGCCCCTGCGTGGCCCCGGCGCCGCGCTGATCTGTCGGTCAGGCGGTCGCGCTCACTGGCCTTCGGGCGGCTGCCACAGCTCGAGCTTGTTGCCTTCCGGGTCCATGACCCAGCCGAACTTGCCGTATTCGGACTCGTCGACCTTGTCCATCACGTCGCAGCCTTCGGCGCGCAGCGCTGCCAGCAGGCCGTGCAGGTCGGCGACGCGGTAGTTCACCATGAAGCTCGCCTCGCTGGGCGCGAAGTAGCCGGTGTCGGCGGCAAACGGGCTCCAGATCGTCGTGCCGACGCCGCCCGGGTTGTGCGGTCCGGCCCAGCGCAGCGCCGCGCCGCCCCAGGGCTCGACGTCGAGGCCCAGGTGGACCCGGTACCACTCGGCCAGCGCCTTCGGGTCGCGGGCCTTGAAGAAGATGCCGCCGATGCCGCCCACGCGGCTTGGGGGTGTGGGGACGGGGGTGGATGTCGGATGGTCGTCGCTCATGGCGGGCTCCTCGGACATGGTCGGGGCATCAGGGGGCGATCCGGACCCAGCGCAGCTCGATCGCGTCGTTGGGCCAGATCGTGGCGCTGACCTTCTGGGTGGCCGCCCAGGTCAGCGTGCGGCGGTACAGCGGAATGTAGGGCAGGTCGTCGGCGACCAGGCGCAGCACCGTCGCGACCATCGCGCGGCGGCGCGTCAGGTCGGGCTCGACGCGGATCTGGTCGATCAGCGGGTCGAGCTTGGCGTTGCTGTAGCGCCCGGCGTTGAAGGTGCCGCCGCCGGAACGGTCCCAGGTGCGCAGCAGCGCGTTCAGCGACGACCAGGCGTCGGGTGTCGGCGTCCAGCCGAATTCGACGAAGCTGCCCGTGCCGCCGGTCAGCTTGGGGAAGAACTGATTGCTCGGGCTCGAGCGCAGCGTCGCCCGGATGCCCACCTGGGTCAACATCGCGGAGGCGGCCTGACAGACGTTCTCGCGCCAGGCGACGTTCACGCAGTCCAGCGTGACCGCGAATCCGGTCGGGTAGCCGGCCTCGGCCAGCAGCGCACGCGCGCGCGCCGGGTCGAAGGGCAGGCGCCGGTCCAGCTCGGGAGGCGAGCCGTCGACCTGCGACGACAGGAAGGTGCCGGTCGGCACCGCCTGGCCGCGCAGCACCTTGTCGACGATCAGCGGCACGTTGATGGCGTGGTAGACGGCCTGCCGCACGCGCAGGTCCTTGAACGGGTTGCGGCCCTTCACGTCCGAGTCGCGCAGCTCGGCGCTCGCGTGGTCGAAGGTCAGGTATTGCTGGCCGAGATCGGCGGTCTGCATCAGGCGCAGTCGCGTGTCGCGCTTCAGGCGCTGGATGTCCTGGTACGGCGGGTCCAGCACCAGGTCGATCTCGCCCGACGACAGTGCGGCGAGCCGGGTCGCGTCGCTGCGGATCGTCGTGAACGTGACCTGCCGCACATTGCCCGAGCGCTTGTCGCCCCAGCCCCACCAGCCGTCGTGACGCAGCAGCACCGCGCGCACATCGGCCTCGAAGCGGTCAAGCTTGAATGGGCCGGTGCCGTTGGCGTTGCGCACGGCGAACGTCTCCTGCTTGGCATTGAAGTCCTGCGGCCTGCCGAGGCCGTTCTTCTCGCTCCAGGCCTTGCTCATCATCGACACGTACTGGAGCTTCTCGGGCAGCACGGCGTCGGGCGACTCGAGCTGGAACTCGATCGTCAACGGATCGAGCTTGCGCACCGCCTTGACGCCCTTCAGCATGAAGGCGCGCTGCGACGTGGGCATCAGGGCGCGCTCGATCGAGAACACCGCGTCGTCGGCCGTGAACGCGCTGCCGTCGTGGAAGACCACGCCCGGACGTAGCGCAAAGCGCCAGGTGGTGGGGCCCGGCATGCTCCACGACAGCGCAAGCGCCGGCTCGATCTTGAAGTTCTGGTCGCGACCGACCAGCGACTCGTAGACCTGGTGCACGACCCGGGTGTGGTACAGCAGCGCGATGGCGTGCGGGTCGAAAGTCTGCGGATCGAAGGCCGAGGCCACGCGGAGTTGCTGGGCCGAAGCGGGCAAGGTGGCGGCCAGCAGAGTGGCGGCGAGCAGGCGGGTGAAGGTGCGCATGGTCGGGCGGGCAATGAAAAAGGGCCGGCAAGTGCCGGCCCCGATGATGCGCGAGAAGCCCGTTGGATCAGGCGGTGGCGACTTGGCCGTCGCTGCGGCGGCGGCGCGTGGTGGCGATGCCGCAACCGAGCAAGGCCAGACCGGCCAGGCCGTAGGTCGCCGGCTCGGGGACCTGGCCCGGGCAGTTGACGTCGCCCACGGCGATGCAGGCGCCGCGGTACTCCAGGTCGAGCACGCCGGCGATGCCGCTTTGCAGCAGGCGACCCGTGACCAGCCGCTCGAGGTCGGGGTCGGTGCCGAAGTTCAGGAAGCTGACGCCTTGCGCGATGCCCTGGAAGCTGATGCTCATCAGCGTGAAGCTGTCGCCTTGCAGGGCATCCAGGTCGTCGTCCTCCAGGAACGAGGTCACGTCGCCGCCGATCTTGCCGTCGGAGTCGTCGCCGTCGAATCCGAAGAGGGCGTTGCCAACACCGCCCATGACATTGAGCCCTGGGTCGAGGTCGATCACGCTCCAGCGCAGCAGGCTCGTGTCATACGAGACATTCAGGTCGAAGCCGCTGACGATCTCGTTGATGCCGGTGAGGCCGCTGATGACGATGTCGACGGTGATGAAGCCGTTGACGGCCACATTGCTTTGGGCCGGCAGGATGGACAGCATCGGCGCGGCCTGGGCCGACGACAGGCCGGCGGCGGCCAGCGCCAGCGCGGCGGCGAGGGGCTTCAACTTCATGGCTTTACTCCTTCAGGGAACGAATGTCAGAGATCGTGCTACTCACTGCGCGCAGTTCGGGCGCGTGCAGCGGGTGGCGCAGGTGCGGGTGTCGACGACGGTGATCTTCAGGTCGGCGTTGGGATCGCGCGGGTCGCCGGCCGCGACCGTCTGGCCGAGCCCGGCGCGGATCAGTGCGATGTCGGCACTGTCGATGTCGCCATCGGCATCGATGTCGCAGGCGACGATGCGGCTGTTGATCGTCAAGTCGAACAGGACCGGGCTGGTGCCCGCCTGGTTGGCGTTCAGACGGGTCTGGACCTGGATGTAGCGGCCGTTGCTGTTGAAGTTCGCGCCGTTGGTCACGCCGGCATAGGCCTGGTTGGGCAGGTCGGCCTCGGTGTTGGCGGTGCGCATCTGCACGGCCACGCCGGCGCCTGGCGGGACCAGGTCGTTCCAGCTGACCTTGCCCCAGGGCGTGTTGGCGGCGCCGCCGTCGAAGGTCACGGTCCAGGTGCCGGTGGGCGTGGTGATGTTGCGGGCCGAGAAGCCTGCGGCGTCACTGTAGGTGTACGGGTGGTCTCCGACCGGGAACACACCCAGCGGAGCACCGTCGGTGCCGCGGTACTTCTGCATCCGACCGGCCTGCTGGAAGCCCATCTGCCAGACGTCGTTGTTCGAATCGACCTGGATGCCGACGGCAAAGCCGGCGCTGCCGGCCTGCAGCGGTGCCTGCCACAGCAGCGTGCCAGTCGGCGAAACCTTGCGGATCGTCGTCTGACCCCCGATGATGTTGCCGCCGCCGTCGACCACGATGCCGTAGGTGCTGACCGTCATGTTCGGGATGCCTGCGAACGTGTTGGTCGCCGGGTCGAAGACGCGGTTGTTGAAGCCGGTGTAGACCTTGCCGCCGCCCAGCGCGATACCGTAGTTCGTGTTGCCCGAGTTGAACGAGGACACCTGCCACGGCCCGACGTCGCTCTGGGTGTTCGTGATCTTGCCCAACAGGGAGCTGAGCGAGGCCGACCACAGCGTGCCGTTGGAGTCGATCAGGCAGCCGTAGGGGGTGAGCGAACCGGCGTTGGGCTGGCCGGCCGTGGGGGTTGTCGAGATCGGGCCGGCGATCGTGGTGCCGTCGCTGGCACGGACCTTGAAGTAGGTCCGCGCGTTGTACATGCCCACCCAGAGATTGCCGTCGGTGCCGACACACAGCGACCGCCCGAGGCCGTTGACGGTACCGACCTCACGCGCCCAGGCGACTCGCTCGTCGGTGATCTCGTTCGGGTCGATGATGCCGTTGCCGTTCAGGTCGGCCATGGGCTTGATCTCGCCGACCTGGATCACGCCATCGTTGTTGGTGTCGGCGGAGGTGTCGATGACGCCGTTGCCATTGCGGTCGATGAAGCCTTCGGCCAGGATCTTCAACAACACCGGAATCACACGGCCGCCGTTGAAGAAGCGGTTCAGCACGTAGGCGTTGCCGTCGACATCCACGGCCGTGCGCGACGGGGCCGGGCCGCTGTAGGCGCCGCCAGCGTGGTTGATGAAGCCGGCCTGGCCCGCAGGCCCGAACCAGGTGCGGTAGCGAGCCACCTCGCGGTTGGCGACCGTATCGAAGCGGCTGATGGTGTCTTCGCCGGCGTTGGCCACCCACATCACCGGGAAGGTCGTGCCCACGGCGTTGAGCTGCAACTGGTTGGGAACGGCGGTGAAGTTGACGCCCGACAGGATGCCGAGAGAGAAGTCGGCGTCCAGGGTGTAGGTCTTGGACGCGGCGTGCGCCAGGGTCCC
>JAJTGU010000003.1 GCA_021297985.1 Rubrivivax sp. | reverse complement strand
GGCCCAGCTTCGCGAGCTTGGCGCGGTTGACGATGTCCATGACCATTGCCGCCTGGGTGCCGCCCATCACCGCGGTGCGTGCACTCGGCCAGGCAAAGATGAAGCGCGGGTCGAAGCCGCGCCCGCACATGCCGTAGTTGCCGGCGCCGAAGCTGCCACCGACCACGAGCGTGAACTTGGGCACCCGGGCGTTGGCAACGGCCTGGATCATCTTGCTGCCGTGCTTGATGGCGCCGGCCTGCTCGGCCGCGCGGCCGACCATGTAGCCGGTGGTGTTCTGCACAAAGACCAGCGGCATGCCCATGCTGTCGCACCACTGGATGAAGTGCGCCGCCTTGGCCGAGCCCTGGGGCTGGATCGGCCCGTTGTTGGCCAGGATGCCGACCGCATGGCCCTCGATGCGTGCGTTGCCGCAGACCGTGTCGCTGCCGAAACCGGACTTGAACTCGAGGAAGCGGGAGCCGTCGACCAGGCGGGCCAGCAGCTCGCGGGCGTCATAGGGTTCGCGCTCGTCGGCCGGCACGATGCCCAGCAGTTCGTCGGTCGCGTGACGCGGCGGCTCGTGCTGCAGCGTCGACGCGGCCGGGTCCCAGGGCAGCATCGCAAACAGCTCGCGCACCAGCGCGATCGCGTGGGCGTCGTCCACCGCCAGGTGCTCGCCCAGGCCGGTGACCTCCGCGTGCAGGCGGGCGCCACCGAGCTCGTCCTCGCTGCAGTCCTCGCCGATCGCGGCCTTCACCAGCGGCGGGCCGGCCAGGGAGATGCTGCTGCGGCCGTCCACCAGCACGACGATGTCCGACAGGCCGGGCAGGTAGGCGCCACCGGCCGTCGACGCGCCATGCACGACGGCGACCTGCAGGATGCCGGCGGCCGACAGCCGCGCCTGGTTGGCGAAGCTGCGTCCGCCCTCGACAAAGATCTCGGCCTGGTACATCAGGTTCGCGCCGCCGCTCTCGACGAGGTACACCAGCGGCAGCTTGTTCTCGAGCGCGATCTGCTGCGCGCGAAGTGCCTTCTTCAGCCCCATCGGCGCGACGGTGCCGCCCTTGAGCGCGCTGTCGCTGGCCGAGACCACGGCGCGCCGCCCGGCGACCTGGCCGATGCCGACGATGGAGCCGCCCCCGAGCACGGTCTTCTTGCCGTCGTCGTCGTGCAGGCCCAGTCCGGCCAATGGGCTGAGCTCCAGGAAGTCCGAGCCCGGGTCGATCAGCCGTGCCACCCGTTCGCGCGGCAGCAGCTGGCCGCGGGACTCGAACTTCGCGGCCTTGGCGGCCGATGCCGCCACGACCTGGGCCTGCAGCGCCTGCACCGCGGCCAGCCGGACGAGCATCGCCTCGCGGTTGGCGGCGAACGTCGGTCCGTCGACCGCGATGCGGCTTTGCAACGGCGGAAGATGCGGCAGGAGGTTCACGTGCGGCTCACTTCAGCACGTCGGGCAGCTGGGCACGATGAAAACCCTCGAAGGGCTCGCTCCTGGCGTCGGGCCCCAGCGGGAACACCGCGCTGCCGAGCGAGGCGGCACCGTCGATCTGCAGCGTCGCGCCGCTGATGAACGCCGCCGCCGGTGACAACAGGAAGACGATGGCGCCGCTCACTTCGGCTTCCAGGCCCAGCCGGCGCATCGGCACGTGGTTCCTGAGCCGGGGGATCAGGCTCTGCACCGCGGGGCCGTAGCGGTCCATGCCGCTGGAGGCGATCCAGCCCGGGGCCACGGCGTTGACGCGAACGCCGGCGTGTGCCCATTCGAAGGCGGCGGTCGCGGTCAGGTTGGCCATGCCGGCGCGGGCTGCGCCGCTGTGGCCCATGCCGGGCATGCCGTTGCGGAAGTCGGCCGTCATGTTGACGATCGCGCCGCCGTGCTGCTGCAGGCACTGCACGAACAGCTCGCGCATCATCAGGAAGCCGCCGGTCAGGTTGTTGGCGACCACGGCGTCGAAGCCGCGCTTGGAGATCGCCAGCAACGGCGCCGGGAACTGCCCGCCGGCGTTGTTGACGAGCAGCCGGACCGGGCCGCATTCGGCCAGCACGGACGCCACGTTGGCCTTGACGGCATCTTCATCGCGGATGTCGAAGGCGCGGGTCAGCACGCGGCCAGCGTCCGCCGTGTCGGCCACGATCTCGGCCGCCACCGCGTCGAGCTTGGCGGCGGTGCGCCCGGACAGCACGACGCGGGCGCCAAGCGCGGCCAGCTCGTGCGCGACGCAGCGTCCGATGCCGCTGCCGCCACCGGTGACCCAGGCGGTCTCGCCGGCAAACAGGTCGGGGCGGAAGACGCTGCGGTAGGTTCCGGCGGGATGGGTGTCCATGGCGGAGCACAGCTTACGTTAACGTCAATCATCAGCCGCATTGGTGAATTCCCGGTGTTGCCGGTCGCCCGGGCTGCGAACAATCGCCCCCGTCCCCCAACACCCGGAACCCATGAACATGGACCTTGCAGCCTGTACCGATGCCTTGCGCGCCAAGGTGGGCGCCGACAGTGGCCTGAACGCCGTGCTGAAGTTCGACTGCGGTGCCGACGGCGTCGCCGTGATCGACGGCAAGGCCAGCCCGAACACCGTCGACAACACCGATCGCGACGCGGACTGCACGGTCGCCATCAGCCTGGCCAACCTGGGCGCCTTGCTGACCGGCGAGCTGGAGCCGACCACCGGCTTCATGATGGGCAAGTTCAAGGTCTCGGGCGACATGAGCGTGGCGCTGAAGCTGCAGCGCGTCGTCTAGCCATGGGGGCGGCAGCGGCAGCAGCAGCGGCGGTGGACGACAGCCGCGAGCTGTTCGGCATCGCCGAGTTGTGCCGCGAATTCGCCATCACGCCGCGTGCGCTGCGCTTCTACGAGTCCAAGGGCCTGCTGACGCCGCAGCGCGTCGGCGCGACCCGCGTCTACACCCGGCGCGAACGCGCGCGCCTGGCGATCATCCTGCGCAGCAAGGCCATCGGCGCCAGCCTCGAGGAGATCGGCCACTTCCTGGCGCTGTACGGTGACCACGGCGAAGGCCGGGTGCGCCAGCTGCGCTGGCTGAAGGAGCGCACCGACGCCGCGATCGCCGAGCTCGAGGCCAAGCGCGGGCACATCGACGCCCTGCTGGCCGAGATCCGCGCCATCAACCAGGGGGCCAGCGCCCGGCTGGCCGTGCGCTGACAAGGTTCACCGGCCCGCACCATGGTTTCACGGTTCGACCGGCTCGACGCCTTGCGTGGCTTGGCCATCGTCTGGATGGCCGGCTTTCACCTGGCGTTCGACCTCAACCACCTCGGGCTGCTGGAGCCGGCGCAGAACTTCTACCGCGATCCGCTGTGGACCGTGCAGCGGGCCTGCATCGTGAGCCTGTTCCTGTTCTGCGCCGGGCTGTCGCTGGCCTGCGCGCTCGAGGCCGGGCAGGCCTGGCCCCGCTTCTGGCGCCGCTGGGCGCAGGTGGCCGGCTGCGCCGTGCTGGTGAGCCTGGGGTCGGCGCTGATGTTCCCGGGCAGCTGGATCAGCTTTGGAGTGCTGCATGCCATCGCGGCGATGCTGCTGTTGGCGCGCCTGGCGGCGACCTGGCTGCCGCGCCCCTCCGCGATGGGTCCGGTCCGGGTCTTGACCCTTCTGGCGCTGGCAGGGGTCGCGTGGGCCCTGCCACAGCTTGTGCAGCATCCCGTCTTCGACAACCGGCTGCTGAACCCCCTGGGCCTGGTGACCGCCAAGCCCCGCACCGAGGACTACGTGCCGCTGCTGCCGTGGCTGGCGCCGCTGCTGGTGGGTTGGGCGGCAGGCGGCGTCCTGCTGGCGCGCGCGCCACAGGCCCTGGCCGGGGGTGTCCCGCGGGCCATGCGGCCGCTGGCGGGGCTGGGTCGCTGGTCGCTCAGCTTCTACATGCTGCACCAACCGGTGTTCATTGGCGTCTTGATGGCGGGTCGTTCATTCGGGGCATGGTGATGGCGGGTGGCCTTGGCGACAATGCGGCGCCATGGACCTGCTGCGCCGACTTTTCGTCCTGCTGTTTGCTGCGCTGACCGCGCTGCCCGTGATCGCCCAGAGCAACCGCTCGCTGAACGAGCACCGCGTGGCGTTGATCGTCGGCAATGCGGCCTACAAGTCCTCGCCGTTGCGCAACCCCATCAACGATGCGCGGGCGATGCGCGACAAGCTGCGCGAGATGGGCTTCCAGGTCATCTACTTCGAGGACCTGAGGACGCGCCAGGTCGGAGCTGCGATCCGCGAGTTCCGCACTGCGATCCGGCCCGGCTCGGTGGCCTTGTTCTTCTATGCCGGCCACGGCCTGCAGGTGCGCGGCGAGAACTACCTGCCGACCGTGGACGCCGACCTGTCCAGCGAAGACGACGTGCCCCAGCAGAGCATGGCCGTCAGCGCCGTGCTCAATGCGATGGAGGACAGCAAGGCGGCGGTCAACCTGGTGCTGCTCGACGCCTGCCGCAACAACCCGTTTGCCCGCAACTTCCGCTCTGCGCCCACGGGCCTGGCGCGCGTGCAGGCCCCGAGCGGCACCCTGATCCACTACGCCACGCGTCCGGGCGCCATCGCCGACGACGGTGCTGGACGACACGGCATGTACACCGAGGCGCTGCTGGCCCACATCGGCGAACGCGGCGTGCCGATCGAGACCGCGCTCAAGCGGGTGACGATCCGCGTGCGCGAGACCAGCAAGGGCAAGCAGGAACCGTGGATGGAAGGCAGCCTGACGGGCGACTTCTACTTCGTCGTCAGCCCCGGCGCCACGGTCAATGTGCAGCCGTCGCTGCCGACGCCCGCCAACGCCGACGAGGCCGCCTGGCAGGCCGCCGAATCGGTGCGCACGGCATCGGCCTACCAGGCCTATCTGACCGAGTTCCCGCGTGGGCTGTTTGCGGCTGCGGCACGCGTCAAGCTGGCGGCCATGCAAGGCGGTGGTGTTGCCGCCGCGCCGGCTGCGCCGGCCGTGACGGTGAGCAAGACGGCCGCCGGAAAGGTGACCGTGACGCCTGCTGCAACGGCAGCCGCCGCGGTCGCACCGGCGCTGCCGGCCATGGCGACGGCCACGGCCACGGCGACGCCGGCGCCCGCAGCAGCCCCCGCGGCTCGCGATTCGGAAGCCGCGGTCACGCTGCAGTACGCACTGCGCGAGATGAGTCTCGCGCGCATCGGCGGCAACACGTTCCAGATGGGCGCCGATGCCGACGAGCCCGGCTTCGACGGTCAGCCCGACGCCTCCGCACAGCCCAAGCGCGGCGTGATGGTGACCAACTTCGAGCTCGCCTACTACGAGACCCAGGTCTACCAGTGGAAGAAGTTCATCGAGGCCACGCGCTACGTCACCGAGGCCGAGCGTTCCGGCGGCTGCCACGTGCCGTCCAAGGGTGCAAGCTTCGAGCTTCGCGCCAACGTGAACTGGCGCAACCCCGGCTACGCCCAGACCGACTACCACCCCGTGGTCTGCGTCAGCTACAACGACGTGGTGGCCTACCTGCAGTGGCTCAACAGCGGCAGCAGCGTGGTCTACCGCCTGCCGAGCGAGGCCGAGTGGGAGTTTGCGGCCCGCGGCGGCACGACCACGCCGCGCCCCTGGGCCGAGCAGGCGGGCTTCTTCGGCAAGCTCTGGGAAGGCACTCGCGACACCTTCCGCAGCGGCGGCAACCGCACCGACCAGCCCCCCAGCCGCAGCTGCCGCTATGCCAACGTGGCCGACGAGGCGCTGGACAAGCAGCTCGGCTGGCCGGGCGCCTTCAACTGCCGCGACAGCTACCCCTACGCCACCGGCGGCGGCTGGTTCGGGCGCGACAACCTGAGCCTGTACGACATGCTCGGCAACGCTGCCGAGTGGGTGGAGGACTGCTGGGCGCCCAACCACGAAGCCGCTCCCAACGACGCCAGCCCGCGCCTGAACGGCCCCACCGTCGACTGCACGCGCCGCGTCGTGCGCGGTGGCAGCTGGGCCAGCCCGCAGGCCCAGGTGCGCTCGGCCGCGCGGCTGTCGCAGCCGGCGTCGTACCGGGCTTCGGACCTGAGCTTCCGGCTGGCGCGCAATCCGCAGTAGCCGCGCTGGAGTTCAGGGCACCTGCTCGATCGGAGGTCGGCGTCGCTGGGTGTCTGCCGACGAGTGCTGGCCGGAGTTTCGGGCTGAATCTCTGTCGGATTTCCTTACACGTCGACTCGGTCCTGACTCTGGCAGCTTCGTTCCCGCGGCCGCCGTCCAAGGGAAGCGGCCCAGATCGACGCTGATTGGCACGCAACCTGCTCTTTAGCCTGCAGACCCGGAAGCTAGGCCATGTGCCTCCATCGGGACGGATTCACTCAACAAGGACGATCCACATGTCGATGAAGCATTTCACCCGCGCGGCAGCCGCCCTGGCTTTCACGCTGAGCACCCTGGCCGCCCAGGCGGCCCCCTTGTACGGCGCCGACAACACGCTGTACAGCATCGATTCCAGCACCGGCGCTTCGGTGGCCATTGCCAGCGGCAACTCTGCCTACCGCCTCGGCCTGGCCTGGAACGGCAACACCAACACGATGTACAGCGTCGGCCTGTTCGACGGCACGCTGTCGACCGTGGATCTGACCAACGGCGCCACGACGGTGGTGGGCGACAGCGCGTTCCGGCTCACCGGCCTCGCGTTCGACACCACCTACAGCACGCTCTATTCGCTCGACTTCAACGGCGGCCCCTTGATCCGGGTCGACCCCACCAACGGGTCCGCGGTGGCGGTGGGTGGCGGCAACAACAACATGCTCGACCTGTCGATGAACAGCGCCGGTGTCCTGTTCGGTGGCGGCTTTGGCGGCATCGGCACCTTCAACACCACCACCGGTGCATTCACCGCGATCGGTGGCTCGCTGACCTGGACGGCCATCGCCTTCGACGAGAACGACCAGCTGTTCGGCATCGACATCGGTGGCGACGCGCTGTACCGCATCGACACCGCCACCGGCAATGCCACCCTCGTTGGCGGCCGCATCGGTGGCGACATCCGCGGCATGTCGTTCGCGTTCTCGCGCAACAACAACGTCCCCGAGCCGGGTGTCCTGGCGCTGGTGAGCCTGGGCCTGCTGGGCGTGGCCGCGAGCCGCCGCAAGAAG
Source organism: Rubrivivax sp. (assembly GCA_021297985.1). Taxonomy (GTDB): domain Bacteria; phylum Pseudomonadota; class Gammaproteobacteria; order Burkholderiales; family Burkholderiaceae_C; genus Rubrivivax. The sequence continues at coordinate 55,930 of JAJTGU010000003.1, read as the reverse complement.
GTCTGAGGATCGACGTCGCCCGCTGCGGGCGGCGCGGCTAGCATTGGCCGCATGTCCCGCAGCATCCTCTTTGGCTTCCACACCGTTGGCGGCCGGCTGAAAACCGCGCCTGAGACGGTTCACGAGGTGCTGATCGACGGCGCCCGACGCGACGGCCGGATGCGCCAGTTCGTCGTCCGGCTGAAGGAAAGCGGCGTTCGCTGGACCGAGACCGACGAGGCCGCGGTGGCGCGCCTGGCCGGCAACAGCCGCCACCAGGGCGTGGCCGCACGGGTCGAGCCGCTAGCGATGGCGCGCACGGTGATCGAGCTGCTCGACGGGCTGGACCCGGCCGCCGGCGCGCCGCTGGTGCTGGTGCTCGACGGCGTGACCGACCCGCACAACCTGGGCGCCTGCCTGCGCGTGGCCGACGGCGCCGGCGCGACGGCGGTGATCGCCCCCAAGGACCACGCGGTCGCGATCAACGCCACCGTCAGCAAGGTCGCCAGCGGCGCCGCCGACAGCGTGCCCTACCTGATGGTGACCAACCTGGCGCGGGCGCTCAACGAGCTGAAGGACGCGGGCTGGAAGGTCGTCGGCCTGTCCGACGAGGCCGAGTCCAGCGTCTACGACGCCGACCTTTCCGGCCCCACGGCATTGGTGTTGGGTGCCGAAGGCCCCGGCCTGCGCCAGTTGACCCGGAAGACCTGCGACGCGCTCGTCAGCATCCCGATGCAGGGCGCGGTCGAAAGCCTGAACGTCAGCGTCGCCGCAGGGGTCTGCCTGTACGAGGCCTTGCGCCAGCGCCGCGCCTGAGGCGCGTCAGTCGCGCACGCGCACGTCCGAGCGCAGCCAGGTCCACGACAGTCCGATGCCGTAGGTCGCGCCGGTGGTCTGCCGGACCAGCGGGCTGGACTCGTTGGCCGCACCGGTGACGCTGTCGAAGCGGGCAAAACCGAAGACGTTCCAGTCCGGGCCCAGCGACCGGCTGAGCGTGAACGCCAGGCGCGTCGCGACGAGGCCGCTCTTGGCGTCGTAGGCCGGCCGGCTGGCGGTGGCGAACCGGGATTCGACGCCGTAGAAGTGGCGACCCAGGCGTTGGTCGGCGACCAAGAGGCCGACCCGCGCCGTGCCCGACCAGCCGCCGCGCCGGCGCAGCGACCAGATCAGCTCCGGCTCGAAGGACATGCCGCGGTGCGCCCAGCCGTCGTTGATGTCGAAGACGCCGCGCAGCGGCAGCTCGAGCGTCCAGCGCCCGCTGCCGTCGCGCACGGCGGGGTCGCTGAGCTTCCAGGTCAGCATCGGCCCGAACTCGATCAAGGTGCCCAGGTTGGGCATGCCTCGGCGGGCCTCGATGCGCTCCGAGCTGGATCCGAACGAACCGGCAAACCCGACGTCGAGTTCGAAGCGCGGACTCTTGAAGGCACGCAGCCCGGCACCGTCCTCGTCGGCGCGCAGCACCTCGCCGCGGTAGATGCCATAGGGCAGGGCCAGGCCGCGGCCGATGTTCTGGTCCGAGCCCGGGTAGGCCTGCTGCGAGACGCCAAACGCAAACACGCCCAGCTCCCACAGCGGGCGGCCGGCGTTCGCGGACGGCACGGTGGCCGTGGCGGGGGTGGCGACCGTTGGAGGCGCGGCGTCGGCCTGCGCCCACACGTTGCACATCGGGCTGGCGGCCAGCAGCAGGCAGGCCGCGGATCGGGCGATCAAGGTCATGGGGAGTGGCGGCGGTGTCTAGCCGCCGATGTAATGCATTTCGATGCGACGCTGACCGCTGCCGGGCTCGGCCAGCGCCGAGCCGCGCAGCTCGGAGTAGCGGTCGTCGCGCTGCTGCCAGATCAGGCCGATGGCTGCGGCGATCTCGGCGTCGCTCGCCCCGCCGCGCAACAGCGCACGCAGGTCGTGGCCTTCGCTCGCGAACAGGCACAGGAACAGCTTGCCTTCGGTGGACAGTCGGGCCCGGTTGCAGTCGCCACAGAAGGCCTGCGTCACGCTGGAGATGAAGCCGACCTCGCCTCGGCCGTCGGCATAGCGCCAACGCTCGGCGGTTTCGCCGGCGGCCGAAGGGGGCAGCGGCTCGAGCGCAAAGGCGGCCGCCAGGCGGGCGCGCACGTCGGCGCTGGGCAGCACCTCGTCCATGCGCCAGCCATTGCTCGCGCCGACGTCCATGTACTCGATGAAGCGCAGCACCACCGCGGCGCCCCAGCGCTCGCGGACGTGGCGTGCCAGCGGCACGATCTCGTGGTCGTTGGTCCCCCGCTTGACGACCATGTTCACCTTGACCGGCGACAGGCCTGCGTGCACTGCGGCGTCGATGCCCTCCAGCACGTCGGCCACCGGGAATCCGACGTCGTTCATGCGCTGGAAGACGTTGTCGTCCAGCGCATCCAGGCTGACGGTCACGCGTTTCAGGCCGGCGGCGCGCAGTGCGCCGGCCTGCCGTGCCAGCAGCGAGCCATTGGTGGTGAGCGTGATGTCCAGCGGCTGGCCTTCGTGACCGCGCAGCGCCGAGAGCTGCTCGATCAGCACGTGCAGGTGGCGGCGCAGCAACGGCTCGCCGCCGGTCAGGCGCAGCTTGGTCGTGCCGTGTGCGGCGAAGACGGCCGCGGTGCGCGTGATCTCCTCGAAGCTCAGCAGCGACGCCTGCGGCAGGAAGGCGTAGTGGCGGTCGAAGACCTCCTTGGGCATGCAGTAGCTGCAGCGGAAGTTGCACCGGTCGGTGACGCTGATGCGCAGGTCACGCAGCGGGCGGCCCAGGCGGTCTGAGAGCAGGCCGTTGGGCGGCGGTGCGTCGCGCGGCACCGGCGGACGCTGGGCCGCGTAGCGCAGGTCGGCGAGCGGGATGACGGTCCTGGCTTGCAGCGGGGAGGCGGCTTCGCCCATGGCGGGGTCGGGCAGCGGGCGCCGGTCAGCGGCCCGCCTCGGTGGCGGAAGCCGCCGATGGTGCCATCACTTCGGCCCGCCGCGCGCCGTTGAAGCGCTTGGTCCAGTACGCGTCGCGCATGTCCTCGATGCGCACCTGGCCGCCGGCGCGAGGCGAGTGGATGAATCGCCCTTCGCCGACGTAGATGCCGACATGCGAGAACGCGCGCCGCATCGTGTTGAAGAACACCAGGTCGCCGGGCTTGAGCTCGTCGCGTTTCACGGCGATCAGCGCGTCGTCCTTGGCCTGCTGGTCCGCACGACGGGGCAGCAGCAAGCCCAGGCTCTGTTCGAAGACATGACGCGTGAAGCCGCTGCAGTCGAACCCCTGCTCGGCGCTGTTGCCACCACGCTTGTAGGGCACGCCGATGAAGTTCATCGCCGACAGCACCAGGTCGCTGGCCATGCTGCGCACCTGGCGCAGGGCCGGGTTGGCTTCGAGCTGGGCCGGGTCGGGGATCAGCCCGCGCTCGTGAAGCAGTTGCAGGACCGCGTCACCCCCATGCGTTGAGGCCGGAGCTTCCGGTTCGGCTCTGCCGGGAAGCGCAAAGGCCACGACCAACAGGCCAACCAGGGCAAACCCTAGGCGGCGCCCTGGCTGCAAGCGTGGTGAAAGCCCCGTGCTGAACATCGGTGCCCACGATAGCAGCGGCGCCGTGCCGGCCCCAAGACGGGTCAGCCCGATGACCGGACAAAAGGGCAGGCCGATGGCGGGCACACCACGCCAACCGGCTCGACCCCAGGCCCCGAGACACAAATGCTCACAGGAGACACCGGATGTTCAAGGCGTTGTTGCTTTCCAAAGACGAGGCCACTGGCGTCAAGGCCGAGCTGGCCGATCTGGACGAGGCCCGGCTCCCGGCCAGTGGCGACGTGCGGGTCGCGCCGGCGTATTCGACGCTGAACTACAAGGACGGCCTGGCGCTGACGAACAAGGGCCCGGTGGTCCGCAGCTGGCCGATGGTGCCGGGCATCGACGGTGCCGGCACCGTGCTCGAGAGCCGCCACCCGGACTGGCGGGCTGGCGACCTCTTCGTCCACAACGGCTGGGGCGTCGGTGAAACCCACTGGGGCTGCCTGGCCGAACGCGCGCGGCTCAAGGGCGAATGGCTGGTCCGGTTGCCGGACGCCTTCACGCCGCGCCAGGCCATGGCCATCGGCACCGCGGGCTACACCGCGATGCTCTGTGTGCTGGCCCTCGAGCGCCACGGGCTCAAGCCGGGTGACGGCGAGGTGCTGGTCACCGGCGCCACCGGCGGTGTGGGCAGTGTGGCCGTCGCGCTGCTGGCGCGTCTGGGCCACCGCGTCGTCGCCGCCAGTGGCAAGACCGGCGAGGGCGACTACCTCGCGCGGCTCGGGGCGGCCAGCGTCATCGACCGGGCCGAGCTGGCCGCCCCTGGCAAGCCGCTGCAGAAGGAGCGCTGGGCCGCGGTGGTCGATGCCGTGGGCAGCCACACGCTGGCCAATGCCTGCGCGCAGACGCGCTATGGCGGCATCGTTGCCGCCTGCGGCCTGGCCCAGGGCGCGGACCTGCCCGCGACGGTGATGCCCTTCATCCTGCGCGGTGTCGTGCTGGCCGGCATCGACAGCGTGATGTGCCCGCTGCCGCGCCGGCAGGAGGCCTGGTCCCGCCTGGCGCGCGACCTGGACCCGGCGCTGCTCGAAACGATGGTGCAGGAGGTCGGGCTCGCCGATGCCGTCGAAGCCGCCGGTCGTTTGATGGCGGGCAAGGTGCGCGGCCGCATCGTCGTCAAGATCTGAACCCGCCGAAGCGCAAGCCAGCCCCGATCCCGAAAACAACCCGGAGACCTGCCATGACCCGCTATGCCGACCTTCACCGCCGCTCGATCCAGGACCGCGATGCCTTCTGGACCGAGCAGGCCGCGCTGATCGACTGGCAGACGCCGTTTGACCGCGTCTGCAACTACGACCAGCCGCCGTTTGCGCGTTGGTTCGAAGGCGGCACGACCAACCTGTGCCACAACGCCGTGGACCGGCATGCCGCGACGCATCCGGACCGGCAGGCGCTGATCTGGGTTTCGACCGAGGTCGAGCGCGAGGTCGTGTACAGCTTTGCCGAGCTGCAGCGCGAGGTCGAGCGCATGGCCGCGATCCTGCTGGCCCTGGGCGTGAAGCAGGGCGACCGCGTGCTGCTGTACATGCCGATGATCCCGGAGGCGGTGTTCGCGATGCTGGCCTGCACGCGGCTGGGAGCGATCCACTCGGTGGTCTTCGGGGGCTTTGCCAGCGTCAGCCTGGCCAGCCGGATCGAAGACGCCGAGCCGAGCGTGATCGTCAGCGCCGACGCCGGCAGCCGGGCCGGCAAGGTCGTGCCTTACAAGGGCCTTCTGGACGAAGCCATCCGGCTGTCGGCCCACAAGCCGGCCAAGGTGCTGATGGTCGACCGCGGACTGGCCGCCTTCGAGCGCACGCCGGGACGCGACGAGGACTACGCGCCGCTGCGAGAGCAGCACTTCGAGGCCCGGGTCCCGGTGACCTGGCTGGACGCCACCCACCCCAGCTACACGCTCTACACCAGCGGTACCACCGGCCGGCCCAAGGGCGTGCAGCGCGACACCGGCGGCTACGCGGTGGCGCTGGCGGCCAGCATGAAGCACATCTTCCTGGGCCAGCCGGGCGAGACCTACTTTTCGACCAGCGACATCGGCTGGGTCGTCGGCCACAGCTACATCGTCTACGGCCCGCTGATCGCCGGCATGGCGACCCTGCTCTACGAGGGCGTGCCAGTCCGGCCCGACGCCGGCATCTGGTGGAGCCTGGTCGAGAAGTACAAGGTCAGCTCGATGTTCAGCGCCCCGACCGCGGTGCGGGTGCTGAAGAAGCACGACCCGGCCTATCTGAAGAAGTACGACCTCTCGTCGCTGAGAGCCCTGTTCCTGGCCGGCGAGCCACTGGATGAGCCGACCGCCGCCTGGATCGCCGAAAGCCTGGGCCGGCCGATCGTCGACAACTACTGGCAGACTGAAACCGGCTGGCCGATCCTGAGCCTGTGCAACGGCATCGAGGCGCAGACCAGCAAGTTCGGTTCACCTGGCAAGCCGGTTTACGGCTACGACGTCAAGCTGATCGACGAAGCCACGGGCGAGGAACTGACCGGTTCCCAGCAAAAGGGCGTGGTCGCGATCGAAGGCCCGCTGCCACCCGGCTGCATGCAGACCGTCTGGCGCGACGATGCCCGCTTCGTCAACACCTACTGGAAGAGCATCCCGGGTCGTCTGGTCTATTCCACCTTCGACTGGGGCATCCGCGACGAAGACGGCTACTTCTTCATCCTCGGACGGACCGACGACGTGATCAACGTCGCCGGGCACCGGCTGGGCACGCGCGAGATCGAAGAGAGCATCTCCGGCCATCCCGCGGTGGCCGAGGTCGCCGTCGTCGGTGTCGCCGATACGCTCAAGGGCCAGGTCGCGATGGCCTTTGCCGTGCTGCGCGACCCTGCCGCTGCGGGCACGCCCGAACTGGCACTGAAACTCGAAGGCGAGGTCATGAAGCTCGTCGACTCAACCCTGGGCGCCGTGGCGCGGCCGTCGCGAGTGCGCTTCGTCACCGCGCTGCCCAAGACGCGCTCGGGCAAGCTGCTGCGGCGTGCGATTCAGGCGGTGTGCGAGCAGCGCGACCCGGGCGACCTGACGACCATCGAGGACCCCAGCGCGCTGCAGCAGATCAGGACGCTGGTCGAGCCCTGAAGTCCGGCCAGGGACGATTCGGCCTGGCCGCTGCGTCAGCCTCAGGCGCGCTTGCGGCGCAGGGCCAGCAGTCCGAGCCCGGAGAGCATCAGCAATGCCATGCCCGGCTCCGGGACGGCGCTGACCCGAAAGGTCAGGTCGCTGACTTCCGCCAGCGGGAAGGCCGGGATGATGGGTTGATAGAAGGCGCGACCCAGGGCATACGCGTCGACCTCGTGGCTTGTGGAGACACCGTAGCGCGGCGAGTTGGCCACCAGGCCGAACGTGTAGGTCAGACCCGGCGTCAGCGTGGCGCCCAGGATCGGGAAGTCGACCATCCCGCCGACGGTCGGGGCATCGCCGATGACGGCGGCGACGTCGACGGTGCTCGTGGCGAGGAGCGCCCCGTCGAAGCCCAGTCCTTCGTACAGATTGAGCGTCAAGTTGCGGTCCGCGACCCACTCCGGCGTCTGGACGTTGAAGTTTCTGACCACCGCTCCGATGGACGTCACGTTCGACGTGACCGCCGTGAACGACTGCCCGACCGGGCTGAAGGCCCGGATCTGGATTCCTGAGTTCTCAACCGGCTGGTCGATGACGACCACGGCCGATGCCGACGCAGTCGAGGCAAGCAGGACCACGGCGATTGCGGTGGGCACGAGCCCGGGTGCGTTCCGAAGAGCGAGCATGTGATCTCCTTCGATTGAAGCGAAAAAATCCGATCGAGAGAACCGGACTCCGTATCGCAAGACTAGCGCACCGAACGGCTCCCCATCGCCTCGCACCCCATGAATTGGGGGTCGGAGCCACGTGGCTGGACGGGTGGTAGTCCCGACCTCAAAGCCGTGCGCTCGGCCGTCAGAATCCGGCAGTCGTGAAATCGTTGGCCGGGCCGATTGCCGCTGGCCGCTTCGTGCGCACCTACGTTGAGGGGTATCTATGTCGGGCGGTCGTTCATTTGGAATCGTGGCACTGCTGTGCCTGCTGGCTGGCGCCGTCCAGGCCGGGCTCAAGTCCTCGCCCGTACCGCCGGGCCCGGTGTTCCCGGTGTTCACCGGCCCGGCGCAGGTCCATGCCGCTTGCGACGAAGGCATCGAGGCCGCCAATGCAGCGGTCAAGGACCTCGAAAAGCGCCCCGGCGGCAAGGGCTGGCTGCGGGCCTACGACGACATCAATGCGCTGTTCGAGGACAAGGCCGGGGCGATCTACCTGCTGTCCCACGTCCACCCGGAAAAGGCGATCCGCGACGCGACCGAGGCTTGCGAGCGGCGCTGGCAGGACTTCAGCACCACGCTGGCGCAGAACGAGACGCTTTACCGCGCGGCCAAGGCCACAACGCCAGCGGACGCCATCGACCGCCAGTTCCTGAAGACGACGCTGGAGGCCTTCGAAGACGCCGGTGTCAGCCTGCCGGCGGTGCCGCGGGCGCGCGCCAAGGCCATCCTGGACCGCATCAACGAGTTGTCGCAGACCTTCGACAAGAACATCCGCGACGCGGCGACGCTGCTGCCGTTTGCCGACGCCGAATTGGCCGGCGTGCCCGAGGCGGTCTGGAAGAACAACAAGCGCGACGGCCAGGGCCGCGTGCTGCTGGGGCTGGACAGTCCCAGCTACACGCCCGTGATGCAGGACGCGACCAGTGCCGCGACGCGCGAGCGCATGTGGCGCGCCAAGACCGACGAAGGCGGTGCGCCCAACCTCAAGCTGCTGGCCGAGATCGGCCAGTTGCGGCTCGAGTACGCACGCCTGTTCGGCGCCCGCAGCTACGCGGACTTCCTGCTCAAGCGCCGCATGGCCGGCACGCCCGAAGCGGCCGACCGATTCTTGTCCGACGTGCACGCTGCGGTCCAGGCGCGTGAGAAGTCCGAGGTCGAGGAACTGCGTGCGGCCAAGGCCCAGCACCTGGGCACACCGCTGGCCGCAACCCGGATCGAGCGTTGGGACGTGTCGTTCTATACCGAGCGGGTCAAGCGCGCGCGCTACAGCGTCGACCAGAACGCGTTCAAGCCCTATTTCCCGCCGCAGCAGAGCCTGGCCCTGGTGATGCGCATCATCGAAAAGACGATGGGCGTGCGGTACGAGCTGATGCCCGAGAACAAGCCCTGGCACCGCGAGGTCCAGACCTGGGTCGTCAGCGAGGCCGCCGGTGGCAAGCCGATCGCGACGCTGTATGTCGACCTCTACCCACGCGAGGGCAAGTACAACCACGCCGCGGTCTGGAGCTTCCGCGGCGGCTCGATCGCGACCGGGCGTGTTCCGCAGGCCGCACTGGTCGTCAACTTCGACCGTGCCGGCCTGACGCTCGATGAACTCGAGACTCTGCTTCACGAGTTCGGCCACGCCGTGCACAGCAACCTGTCGGCGACCCGCTATTCGTCGCAGGCCGGCACCAGCACGCTGCGCGACTTTGTCGAGGCGCCGTCGCAGATGCTCGAGGAGTGGGTCTACAGCCGCGCCGTGCTGGACCTGATGCAGGAAGTCTGCCCCGGCTGCAAGCGCGTGCCCGACGAGCTGCTGGCGCAGGCCGTGAAGGCGCGCCACTACGGCAAGGGCATCCGCTACGCCCGGCAGAACCTGTACGCGGCCTTCGACCTGGGCCTGCACACCGCTGAAGCCCCCGAGCCGATGGCGCTGTGGGCCAGGATGGAAGGCGCCACGCCCCTGGGCCACGTCCCCGGCACCATGTTCCCGGCCGGCTTCAGCCACGTGGCCGGCGGTTATGCCGCCAGCTACTACGGCTACCTGTGGAGCGAAGTCATCGCCGCCGACCTGCGCACGGCATTCGCCAAGGACAAGCTCTCGCCCACCGTCGGCAAGCGCTACCGCCAAATCGTGCTGGGCAACGGCGGCCAGCTGCCGCCCGACGTACTGCTGCGGCAGTTCCTTGGTCGGGAGACGAATGCGAAGGCGTTTTTTGCGGAGTTGAAGCCGTAGGCTCCTGAGCCGACTGACGAGGCTGTCGCAGCAGGGCTGGCAAGGCCTTGGCGCCGATCGCGCTGTCTTGCCTGGAGACCTGGGCCTTGGTGGCGGCGGTAGCCGCAGCTGCATTCTGGCAAGGCAAGTTGCCGTTCCCGGGTGGAGGCACGCTGCGCGGCTTCAGCCCGGAGTGGGTTCAGGCAAGGCTCAGGTCGCAGTAACGCGCCGCAGACGATCTTGGTGCGGCGTCGCAACCCCGGAGACCCGACTCAGCCTGGCGCCCAACCCTTGGGCGGCGCCAGCCAGACCTCGACGACCGCTTTCTGGCCCTTGAGGTGCGGGGCCAGGGGGCCGACGCTGGGTGCGGGCAGGTCGGGGCGGGGCCGGGCCTGCAGCCAGGCGTGAATGGCGATGGCGCAGGCCTTGTCGGCTTCGGTGTGCCAGCGCACCCAGTCCGTACGCACGGGGGTCGGCGCCGAGCGCTTGGCCAGGCGCGAGCGGGCAATCATGTCCTCGATGCCGGGGCGAGACTTGGGGTCGGCATAGAGCGCCGCCAGCAACTGCTGGGCGTCGGTCGTGCGGCTGCTGCCGTAGACCTGCACGAAGACCGTCTTGCCCGTGCACACGGTTCCCAGGGCTTCGGCTGCAGTAGGAGCAGATGCGGGTGATGCGGCGACGCTTGCCGCTCGCGCTGGCTCCGCCGCCGGCGGGACGGAAATGTCCGCCGTTGGGACCGTGGCGGTGGGTGCTGGAGAGGGTGCTGGAGCGGGTGCTGGAGCGGGTGCTGCAGCAGGTGCTGCAGCAGGTGCTGCAGCGGGCGCCGCTGCCGTGGCCACGACGGCTTCGGGGGTGGAAGCGGGTTCGGCGATGCTGCGCTTGCAGTTGCCCTCGACATTGCCTTCGGCGTAGTCGCGGCCCCAGTAACGGGGTGGGCATGGGACCCGCTCGACGTCCACCGTGTCGACGTACAGGCAATGCGCGGGGTCGGCGATCGACAGCAGCCGGGTGCAGGCCATTGGCGAGCGCACGGCGTCCGTTGGCGGCAGGGCTTGGCAGGCCTGGCGGGCGTGGTTCAGAGCGAGCTGCGCCGTCGTCGGCTGCTCGCCCGCGCGCGGGAACCAGCGGTTGAAGCCCGCCGGGCACAGCGTGTCGCCGATCCGCAGCAGCGACGCGGCGAGCGCGTTGACGTCGCTGGCGTACTTGGCCTGCGCCGCCTGGCCTTGGCTGGCGGATGCGCCGGACTCGGGCACGGGTGGCAGGCGGCCCCAATGGTCGCTCAGCTCCTTCAGTGCCTTGTCGTCGGCCTCGTTGGCCTTGCTGCTCGACGTCCGCCAGGCGTCGATCGCCTGCCAGGTCGACACGCCCAGTGTCACCGCCGTCGTCAGGCCGATCGAGGCGCCGACGGCACCGTGGGTCAGGCGCTCGCGCAGGCCGATACCGGCCTTGCCGGTCACGACCGTGGCCAGCATGCGGCCATCGTCGGGCTTGAAGCGGCCCCGCGCCTCGCCAGCGGCGATGCGGTCGAGCAAGGTGGCGTCGAGCTGGCTGCCGATCTCGCGCCCCAGTGCGAAATAGCTCTCCCACTGCGGTTCGCCGAAGCTCTGGTCCGAGGTCGACTGCTGCGGGAAGTCGGGGTTGGCGTTGCGGTAGTTGATCAGGTCCACCGACAGGCCGGAGAACATGTTCGGCTTCAAAAGCACCAGCCAGGCCGGTTCGGGGTCGTCGGGGTAAGTCACCTCGGCCAGCGCCATGCAGGCATCGCTGTTCGCGGCGGCCAGGTCGCTGACCGAGCCGAATCGGCGCCAGCGGGCGTCGGCAAAGCTCGGGTCCGGCTTCAGGAAGTGGATCTTGGTCGCCAGGTCCACCCGTGCCAGGCGGACCAGGTTCTCCAGGTCGCCAAATCGGTACAGCGGGTCGGCACCGCAGTCGGCCAGCACGATCAGCCGCGTGCGCTCGCGCAGCAGCGCGTAGGCACCGGTGTTCTCGAAGTGGCCACCGTCGCTCAGGTACCAGAAGCGGAAACGGTCGCCGACAAAGCGGCCCAGCAGTTCGGCCAGCAACAGGCGCGACTTGATCAACCAGCGGGCCCCGCGCACCGCGGGCTGCAGGGCGTGGGTGTCCCACCAGAAACCCAGGCGCACCCCGGCAAACATCGCCAGCGCGGCGATGCCGCTCTTGGTCATCGAGCCCAGGCCCGGGGCAAAGGCGGCGCCGGAGATCGCCGTCCAGCTGCCCAGCGTCAGCGCGTCCAGGCGCTCGGGCATGGCCTGCCAGGGGCGGGCGCCGATGCGCAGCCAGCCACCGGGCGCCAGTGTCAGGTTGTGGCCCTTGCGGTCCGGGTTGTAGGCCTGCCCGGCGCGGGTGCCGTCGGCCATCGGCAGGCCATGGCCCCGCACGCTGTGGTTCAGGCAGGTGTTGACCAGGTGCAGCGGGCCGCCACCCTGCTGCGGCGCGTAGTTGCGCCAGCGCACGTCGTCGCCGATGTGGATGTCTTCGATCTCGGCCCTGAGCGCATAGCCTTCGGCGGGCTCCGCATGTCGGCAGTCCAGCGCGTCGGAGGTGGTCGTCGTGTCAGTGCCCGACGAGCCCTCGGGCGGTGGCATGCGGTCCGCGTTGGCGGCGCCGAGCCAGCCGCGCACCAGGCGCGCCTTGTAGAAGCGATGCAGGCTGGACAGGTTGGCAAACGCGACATTGCGCCCGGTCGCGACCAGGAACACCAGTGCGCCACCGGCCAGCAGGGCGGCGACGGACAGGCTGCGAACATGGTTCAGGCCCTCGTCGGCGAGGGCGAAGCCGATGTCGAAGATCTGCTTGTAGGCCAGCGCCATCCACCAGGCCACCAGCAGCAGCGTCAGCGCCAGGCCGGCGACATGCGCCAGCAGCAGCAGCCGCTGGCTCAGCCAGGCCGGCGCCGCACCGCTGGAGCCGGCCAGCTTGGGCAGAACGGCCCGTAGCACGGTGGCCAGCAGCAGCAGCGTCGCACCGGTGGCCAGCAGTTGCTGCAACTCGAACGCAAAGAACCAGGCCAATCGATCCAGCGCACCGGCTCCCGCGACGATCAACCCACCCCGCAGGGCCTGGGCTGACAGGGTGTTCAGTCGGCCGCGAAGGCGGTCCTCGATGTCGTTGGCGGTGCCCGACTCGCCGCGGATCAAGACCCAGGCCAACGGCACGCCGAGGACCCACAGCAGCGACATCGCAAACGCCACCAGAAGCAGCGCCTTCGGCAGCCCCAGGCCGGCTGGCCGAGCGAGGAATTCGTAGAAGACGGCGATCACCACCGCGCTGCCCAACGCGGCACCGAAGGCCAGCAGGGCTTCGACGGCGCTGCGGGGGTTTGCGTGGCGCGGCAAGGCCCAGTAGGCACAGACGGCAACGCCGGACGCGAACACGAAGACCGGCAGCAGCAGCCACAGCGTGGGCAGCCACACCGGCAGCCGGCTCAGCGTCCGCTGACCCGCATCGCCGCGGCCCGGCAACACGGCCGGGTCCCACCAGAAGCGGTCGACCGCCCACCAGCCGAACAAGTCGACGCTCGAGAGTGCACCGGCCAGCACCAGCGCAAGCAGCGCCAGTTCAAGATGCAGCGCGATCAGGTTGCGCAGCATCGTCGAGGCGGCCGCGTACACATCGCGGGCACCTCGCGCGAAGAGGTAGTTGCCGTTGGCCCGCAGCCACCAGGTGAACCAGCGCCGGTCGGCCTCCGCCAGGGCCGCCTGGACCCGATCGGCGCCGCCGCGCCCGGCGTCATGGAACAGCTTGCCGATCAGTGCACCGATGAAGCCGCCGCCCGACACGGTGGACATCAACGCGAAGCGCAAGAGTTGGCGGTGCCGCGCCAGCGCCACCACGACGCCGAAACAGAAGGTCGCGCTGCGGATGCCACCGCCCGAAAGCGCAAGGCCCCACAGGGGCCCGCTGCGAGCGACGGGCGTGGAATCAGCCTCGGAGGGGTGGGGAGCGGGTGAGGTCATCGGGATCGAAATTCGATACCCGATGCAGTGTCGTTTGCCCGCCCACACACGGCAAGTGCCTCAGCGCGTCGGCATCCCCATTCGGCAGGGCGCAGCAGCCCCGTTGCCAATGGGCAGGCGCAACCGTCAGAGCACGTCGCTGGCGTAGTCGGCCAGGCGCGAACGTTCGCCGCGCGCGAGCGTGATGTGCCCGCCGTGTGGCCAGCCCTTGAAGCGATCGACAGCAAAGGTCATGCCCGAAGAGCCTTCGGTGAGGTAGGGCGTGTCGATCTGCGCCAGGTTGCCCAGGCAGACGATCTTGGTGCCCGGGCCGGCGCGCGTGACCAGCGTCTTCATCTGCTTGGGCGTCAGGTTCTGCGCCTCGTCGATGAGCACGAACTTGTTCAGGAAGGTCCGCCCGCGCATGAAGTTCAGGCTCTTGATCTTGATCTTCGATCGCACCAGGTCCTGGGTCGCGGCGCGGCCCCAGTCGCCGCCGCTGTCGCTCTTGGCCAGGACCTCGAGGTTGTCGTCCAGTGCCCCCATCCACGGACCCATCTTCTCCTGCTCGTCGCCGGGCAGGAAGCCGATGTCCTCCCCCACCGGCACGGTGACGCGGGTGACGATGATCTCGCTGTAGCGGCGGTCTTCCATCACCTGCGACAGCCCGGCGGCCAGTGTCATCAGCGTCTTGCCGGTGCCAGCGGTGCCGGCGAGCGTGACGAAGTCGCACTCCGGATCCATCAGCAGGTTGAGTGCAAAGTTCTGCTCGCGGTTTCGTGCCGTCACGCCCCAGACCGAGTTCTTGCTGTGCGTGTAGTCGCGCAGCGTGCGCAGCACGGCGGACTTGCCGGTGATCTCGGTGACGCGGGCGTACAGCGGCGCGGCGCCGGGGGCCTCAAGGTAGACGAACTGGTTGATCAACAGGGCCGACACCATCGGCCCGCTGATGCGGTAGTAGGTGTGGCCGCCTTGCTGCCAGCTTTCGATGCCCTTGCCGTGGCGCTCCCAGAAGTCCGCCGGCAGCGCCAGCACGCCGGTGTAGAGCAGGTCGCCGTCCTCGAGCGTCTTGTCGTTGAAGTAGTCCTCGGCCGGCAGGCCCAGCGCGCGGGCCTTGACCCGCATGTTGATGTCCTTGGACACGAGCACGATCTCGCGGCCCGGCTGCTGTTCGCGCAGCGTCTGCACGACCCCCAGGATCTGGTTGTCGGCCTTGCCCTGGGGCAGACCGGCAGGCAGCTTGATGTCCAGCAGCGTGGTCTGGAAGAACAGCTTGCCGCCGGCCTCGCGATGGCCGGTCTTGGCCAGTGGAATGCCGGCGCTGGCGTCGAGCGGGCCGCTCTTGGCGGCAAAGCTGGCCAGGGCGTCGAGCTCGCGGCTCACCTGGCGCACGCTGCGGGCCACCTCGCTCATGCCTTTCTTGTGGCCGTCGAGCTCCTCGAGCGTGATCATCGGCAGGAAGACGTCGTGCTCCTCGAACCGGAACAGGCTCATCGGGTCGTGCATCAGCACGTTGGTGTCGAGCACGAAGAGCTTGGCCGGCCCGGTGCGACGGGGCTTGGCCGAACGTGGCCGCTCCTGCGGCGCAGACCGCGCGCTGCTCGCGGCGGCAACGGCTGCGGAGACGAAAGTCGGCGCTGCCGGTGCGACAACGGAGGGCGAAGACACCTTGGCCACCGAAGGCGCTGTGGCCGGTGCGTCGGTGGCCGGCGTCGACGCCGTCGGCGCGGCCGAGGGCCGGGCCGCCCCACGAGCGCCGCCCGCTGGCCGTCTGGCTTCGGCGACAACGCTGGCCGCAGCCGCCTCGTAGTCCGAAAGGTTCAGCAGGTCACCGAGTCGCGAAGGGGGCTTGGGCAGCGGCATGGTCGAGGGTGGGGTGGGTGGGTGGGGTGGGCGAGGGGAGCAGAAAAAAAGCCGCACCTGGCGGATGCGGCTTTTGCGGGAAGGGAGGGGGAACCGGCCACCGTGCGGGCCGGGCGGTGGACCATCAGGCGGCCACCTTGAGTGCCTTCACGGCCTTGAGCACCTCTTCGACGTGACCGGCGACCTTGATGCCGCGCCACTCGGCGCGCAGGATGCCCTGGGCGTCGATCAGGAAGGTGCTGCGTTCGATGCCCTTGACCTTCTTGCCGTACATGATCTTGTTCTTCACGACACCGAACATGTGGCAGAGCTTCTCTTCGGTGTCGGCGATCAGTTCGAAGGGCAGCTCGAGCTGCGCCTTGAACTTGTCATGCGAAGCGAGGTTGTCGCGCGAGACACCGAAGACCACCGCGCCGGCCTTCAGGAACTCCTTGTGCATATCCCGGAACTGCATCGCCTCGGTCGTGCAACCGGGCGTGTTGTCCTTCGGGTAGAAGTAAAGCACGACGGCATGACCGTTCTGGCTGTGCGGCGTGAACTTGAGGCCCGAGGTGGCGACGGCTTCGAATTCGGCGACAGGCTTGTTGATGACTGGCGTCATGTCTTGAGTTTCTTCCCGACTGCTGTTCGAAGCGCAGCTCGCGCTGATCGGTGCATTATAGGTGCCCGCCGGATTCAAGCAGCAGCGCCGCGACGACGTTGCGATGTTCGCTCGCCAGGACGTTGTAGGTGCGGCAGGCGGCAGCCGTGTCCATGGTCTCGACGCCGATGCGGGCGTCGATCAGCGCACGCAGCAGCGCCGGCGGCACGAAGCGCAGGCGCGCTCCGCTGCCGAACACCACGAGTTCGGGCTTCCAGGCCACCAAACGCGCGAAGTGATCGGCCGTCAGGGCATCCAGGCTGCTGACGCCCCAGGGCTCGATGCGGCCCTGCCAGGGCACGATGGTGCTCGACTCGACCGGAGTTGTCGGGGCGGGACTGCCGACCCACAGGCGGGGTCCGCTGCTGGCGCTGCCGGGGTCGAAGCGGGCGACCAGATTGCGGCCGTCGGCGGTTTCGGGCTGGAACTTCACAAGGGATAATTCTAGGTTCCGTCCCGTGTCCTCCACCGCCCGCAGGAGCCTTGCCGTCTTGAAGACCATCGCCAAGTCCGACAAGCTTGCCAATGTCAGCTACGACATCCGCGGTCCCGTGCTCGACAAGGCGCGGCAGATGCAGGAGGAGGGCCACAAGATCATCCAGCTGAACATCGGCAACGTCGCCGCGTTCGGGCTGATGCCGCCCGACGAGATCGTGCAGGACATGATCCGCAACCTGCCGGACGCCGCCGGCTACACCGACAGCAAGGGCCTGTTCGCACCGCGCAAGGCGGTCGTGCACTACACCCAGCAGAAGGGCGTGCGCGGTGTCACGGTGGACGATGTCTACCTCGGCAATGGCGCCAGCGAGCTGATCCAGATGGCGATCAACGCGCTCGTCAACGACGGCGACGAGATCCTGATCCCGGCGCCGGACTTCCCGCTCTACACCGCGGTGGTCGGCCTGGCCGGTGGGCGTCCGGTGCACTACCTGTGCGACGAAGGCTCGGGCTGGCTGCCCGACCTTGACGACCTGCGCCGCAAGATCGGCCCGCGCACGCGCGGCCTGATGGTCTGCAACCCCAACAACCCGACCGGCGCGCTCTACCCGGTGGAGATGCTGAAGGCGCTGATCGAGATCGCCCGCCAGCACCATCTCGTGGTCTTCGCCGACGAGATCTACGACAAGACGCTGTATGACGGCGCCGAGCACACCAGCATGGCCAGCCTGGCGGACGACGTGGTGTTCGTCACCTTCAACGGGCTGAGCAAGAACTACCGCTCCTGCGGCTATCGCGCGGGCTGGATGGTGGTGTCGGGCGACAAGCGTTCGGCGCGCGACTACATCGAGGGCCTGAACATGCTGGCCTCGCTGCGGCTGTGCTCCAACACGCCCGGGCAGCTCGCGATCCAGACCGCGCTCGGGGGCTATCAGAGCATCAACGACCTCGTCGCGCCGACGGGCCGCCTGGGCAGGCAGCGCGAGCTGGCCTATCGGCTGCTGAGCGCGATCCCGGGCGTCAGCGTGGTCAAGCCGCAGGCGGCGCTGTACATGTTCCCGCGGCTGGATCCGGCGGTTTACCCGATCAGCGACGACCAGCAGTTCGCCTACGAACTGCTGGCCGAGCAGAAAGTGCTGATCGTGCAGGGCACCGGCTTCAACTGGGTGGCGCATGACCACTTCCGCATCGTGTTCCTGCCCAACGTCGACGACCTGGCCGAGGCGATCGGCCGGATCGAGCGCTTCCTGGCCGGTTACCGGCGGCGGCTCGCGTCCTGACGCTGAAACTGAACTGACACCCCGATCCGAAGACATGAAACCGATCCGAGTGGGCCTGATCGGCCTGGGCACCGTCGGTGCCGGCACCTTCCGGGTGCTCCAGCGCAACCAGGACGAGATCTGCCGCCGCGCGGGCCGCGGCATCGAGGTCGTGGCGGTCTGCCGGCGCGATGCGGCTGCGGCACGTGCGGTGGTTGGCGCTGGTGTGCGGGTGGAGTCCGATGCGATGGCCATCGCGACGGCGCCCGACGTCGACATCGTCTGCGAACTGATGGGCGGCATCGAACCGGCGCGCAGCCTGGTGCTGGCCGCACTGGCCAGCGGCAAGCACGTCGTCACCGCGAACAAGGCCTTGCTGGCGCTGCACGGCAGCGAGATCTTCGCCGCGGCGCGCGAGGCCGGGCTGATGGTCGCCTTCGAGGCTGCGGTCGCCGGCGGAGTGCCCATCATCAAGGCGCTGCGCGAAGGCCTGACCGCCAATCGCATCGAGTGGGTCGCCGGGATCATCAACGGCACGACCAACTTCATCCTGTCGGAGATGCGCGGCAAGGGCCTGGACTTCGCGACCGTTCTGGCTCAGGCGCAGGCGCTGGGCTATGCCGAGGCCGACCCGAGCACCGACATCGACGGCATCGACGCCGCGCACAAGGCCACCATCCTGTGCTCGATCGCGTTCGGCGTGCCGGTGCAGTTCGAGCGGGCCCATGTCGAGGGCATCGCGGCGCTGCAGGCGGCCGACATCCGCTACGCCGAGCAGTTGGGCTACCGCATCAAGCTGCTGGGTATCGCCAAGCGCCGCAGCGGCGCCAACGGTGCGGTCGGCATCGAGCTGCGCGTTCACCCGACCCTGGTCCCCAAGGACCGGTTGATCGCCAACGTCGAGGGCGCGATGAACGCCGTGATGGTCCATGGCGACGCGGTCGGCACGACGCTGTACCACGGTCGCGGGGCCGGGGCCGAGCCGACCGCCAGCGCCGTGGTTGCCGACCTGGTCGATGTGACCCGGCTGCACACCGCCGACCCCGACCACCGGGTGCCTCACCTGGCCTTCCAGCCCGGCTCGCTGGCGACCACGCCGATCCTGGCCATCGACGCTGTCGTCACCGCGTTCTACCTGCGCCTGGAGGTTGCGGACCAGCCCGGCGTGCTGGCCCGCATCACCACGATCCTGGCCGAGCACGAGATCAGCATCGACGCGGTCCTGCAACGCGAGAGCGCCGAAGGTGAAAAGCACACCGACCTGATCATCCTGACCCACGACACCGTCGAAGGCCGCATGCGGGCCGCGCTGGCGCAGATGCAGGCGCTGCCGACCGTGCTGGCGCCCATCGTCAAGCTCCGCAAGGAGGAGCTGGGCTGATGCGCTACCTGTCCACCCGCGGTGACGCGTCACGTCCCGGCTTCTCGGACATCCTGCTCGAAGGCCTGGCCCCCGACGGTGGCCTGTACCTTCCCGATCACTACCCGCAGGTCGACGCGACCACCCTGCAGCGCTGGCGCGGCCTGACGTATGCCGAGCTGGCAGGCGAGATCCTGAGGCTCTTCATCGACGACATCCCGCATGCCGACCTGGATCGGCTGGTCCGCGACACCTACACGCCTGCCGCTTTCGGCAGCCCCGAGATCGTGCCTTTGCGTGCGCTCGGCGAAGGGGTGTTCGTCCAGGCGCTGTCGAACGGCCCGACGCTGGCGTTCAAGGACATGGCGATGCAGCTGCTCGGCCGCCTGTTCGAGTACGAACTGGGTCGCCGTGGCCAGACGCTGAACATCCTGGGCGCGACTTCGGGCGACACCGGCAGCGCCGCCGAGTACGCGATGCGCGGGCGTGCCGGCATCCGCGTCTTCATGCTCAGCCCGCACGGCCGGATGAGCCCGTTCCAGCAGGCGCAGATGTTCAGCCTGCAGGACGCCAACATCCACAACATCGCCGTCGAAGGCGTCTTCGACGACTGCCAGGACATCGTCAAGGCCATCAGCGCCGACGCGGCGTTCAAGCGCGACCGGTGCATCGGGACCGTCAACAGCATCAACTGGGCACGCCTGCTGGCCCAGGTGGTGTATTACTTTGCGGGTTACTTCCAGGCGACGCGCGACAACGGACAGGTCGTCAGCTTTGCCGTTCCGTCGGGCAACTTCGGCAACATCTGCGCCGGCCACGTGGCGCGCTGCATGGGCCTGCCGATCCGCCGGCTGATGCTGGCGACGAACGAAAACGACGTGCTCGACGAGTTCTTCCGCAGCGGCCAGTACCGCGTTCGCGGCAGCAGCGAGACGCTCGAGACCTCGAGCCCGTCGATGGACATCTCGAAGGCCAGCAACTTCGAGCGCTTTGTCTTCGATGCGCTGGGCCGCGACGCCGCGCGCACGGCCGATCTGTTTGGCACCCAGGTGGCACGGCATGGGGGCTTCTCCCTCCCGGCGCACGAGTTCGCCGGCCTGGCGCGGTTCGGCTTCGTGTCGGGTCGCAGCACCCACGCCGACCGGCTGGCGACGATCCGCCGCGCCTGGGAAGACCATGCCAGCCTGATCGACCCGCACACGGCCGACGGGCTGAAGGTTGCGCTGGAACTGCGCGAGCCCGGCGAGACCGTCCTGGTGCTTGAGACCGCGCTCCCGGCGAAGTTCTCGGCCACCCTGCACGAGGCCCTGGGCCGGCCGCTGGCAATGTCGCCCGAGCACGCTGAACTGCTCGAGCGGCCCCGCCGGTTCCAGGTGATGGCGGCCGATGCCGATGCGGTGAAGCGCTACATCGCCGAGCACACATGAGCACCGCGCGCGCGCCTCGCCCGCTGCTGCCGCTGGAAGAGGCCCTGTCGCGCCTGATGGCCGGCAGTGCGCCACACGGCATCACCGAGACCGAGACGCTCACCACCTTTGACGGCCTGGGCCGGGTTCTGGCCCGCGAGGTGCGTTCCGGGATCGACGTGCCGCCGGCGGACAACGCCTCCATGGATGGCTATGCGATTCGTGTTGCCGATGTTTCGCACGCCGGGGCCGTGTTGCCGGTGTCGCAGCGCATCCCCGCGGGTGTCCCCGGTCACGCGCTCGCGCCGGGCACTGCCGCGCGCATCTTCACCGGTGGCTTGGTCCCTGACAGTGCCGACGCCGTGGTCATGCAGGAGCAGTGCGAGGCGGTTCCAGGTGACGGCCTGGGCGCCGTGAGCGTGAACGTCGTGCCGGCGGCCGGGCAGTGGATCCGCCGTCGCGGCGAGGACGTCCGCCGGGGCGCCGTCGTGCTTGAGGTCGGCGCGCGCCTGACGCCACAGGCGTTGGGCCTGGCGGCGTCGGTGGGCGTCGGCGACCTGCAGGTCGTGCGGCGGCCGCGGGTGGCGGTCTTCTCCACCGGCGACGAACTCGCGATGCCCGGCGAGCCGCTGAAGCCCGGAGCCATCTACAACAGCAACCGCTACACCTTGCGCGGCCTGCTGCTGGCGGCCGGCTGCAGCGTCACCGACCTGGGCATCGTGCCCGACCAGCTGGAAGCCACCCGCGCCGCGCTGCGCCAGGCCGCGGCCGGTCATGACCTGATCGTCACCTGCGGGGGCGTTTCGGTCGGTGACGAGGACCACCTCAAGCCCGCGGCGCAGGCCGAAGGCGAGCTTGAGCACTGGCAGCTCGCGATCAAGCCGGGCAAGCCGCTGGCCTTCGGGCGTATCCGGCGCGGCGACGGCGGCGCCGCCTTGCTGATCGGCCTGCCGGGCAATCCGGTGTCGGCCTTTGTGACCCATCTGCTGTGCGTCAACCCGGTGCTGCGAGCGCTGCAAGGCATGACCGACGCTGCACTGCCGGCTGCACTGCCGGGGGTGGCGGCCTTCGACTGGCCACGGCCCGACAAGCGCCGCGAGTTCCTGCGGGTGCGGCTGTCGGCCGACGGAACGCTGGCGCTGTTCCCCAACCAGAGCTCGGGTGTGCTGACTTCGGTGGTCTGGGCCGATGGCCTGGTCGACAACCCGCCGGAACAGGCGATCCGGCGGGGCGACATGCTGCGCTGGATCCCGATGGCCAGCCTGCTGGCCGCTTGAGCCCGCGGCTGAAATACCATGCCCGCATGATCACAGTGTCGGTCCGCTACTTTGCGTCGCTGCGCGAGGCCATCGGCCCCGGCGAGCAGATCGAGCTGCCCCCCGGCACCACGCTGGCGGGCCTGCGCGACCGACTGATCGCCCGCGGCGGCCCGCATGCCGAGGCCCTGGGGCGGCAACGGGTCGTCCGTGCGGCACTCAACCAGGCGGTTGCCGACGAGTCGACGCCACTTCCGCCGGGCGCCGAAGTCGCGTTTTTTCCGCCCGTCACCGGGGGCTGAGGCCTTGGCTGCACGCGTGGCGATCCAGGAGGCTGACTTCGACGTCAGCGCCGAACTCGCGGCCCTGCGTGACGGCGATGGCAGCATCGGCGCGATCGCCAGCTTCGTCGGCACGGTGCGCGGCAGCGCCGCGACGGTGCGCGAGATGTGGCTTGAGCATTACCCGGGCATGACCGAGCGCGCCATCGAGGCGATGGCCGAGGACGCCGGCAGGCGTTTCGACATCCGTGCGGTCCGCGTCGTGCACCGCGTCGGCCGGCTGCTGCCGGGCGAGCAGATCGTGCTTGTCGCGGTCGCCTCGACGCACCGCCGCGAGGCGTTCCAGGCCTGCGAGTTCCTGATGGACTATCTCAAGACCCAGGCCCCGTTCTGGAAGAAGGAAACGACGCCCGAAGGCCAGCACTGGGTCGACGCGCGGGTCGCCGACGACCAGGCCCTGGCCCGCTGGGGCATCGTGGCGACCAATGCCTGATTCGCCGTCGCAGGACACCCAGGCGCTGCGGCGCTCGCTCGGCCGGTTTGCCACCGGGGTGACCATCGTCACCTGCATCGACGGCGCGGTGAAAGATGGCGAAGCCCGTGTCGGCTTGACCGCGAACTCGTTTGCCTCGCTGTCGTTGGCGCCACCGCTGGTGCTGTGGTCGCTGCGCGCAAAGAGTGCCAGCCTGGCCGCCTTCGAAGGCGCCGAGCATTTCGCGATCAACGTGCTGAGCGAGGCCCAGGTCGAGCTGTCGCGTCACTTTGCCGGCGCCCTGACGCCGGCCGAGAAGTTCGCTGAAGGCCAATGGGCGCAAGGCCAGGGCGGTGTCCCGGTGCTCGCCGGCACGGCCGCGGTGTTCGAGTGCCGCACCGTGTCGCGCCAGGTGCAAGGCGACCATGTGCTGTTCGTCGGCGAGGTGCTGGCGCACAGCGAGGCGCCTGTGCCACCGCTGGTGTTCCAGTCCGGACACTACCGGCTGCTGGGCGAGGTGCTTTGACGACTCGGGCCTGGGCGATGGACCTCCAGCACCACCACATCGAGCTGTTTGCGCAGACCTTTGCGTTGTGCGGACTGCGCGCAGGCGACAGCGCGGCGGTGCTGAGCGAAGCCGCCACCCGACCCGAGCTGCCGCAGCTGGCGATGCTCGGCCTGCAGCGCCTGGGACTGCGCCCGTTCCAGCTGGTGATGCCCGGTCAGCCGGTGCAGGGCGTGCTGCCACTGCGTTCCACAGGCGCCAGCCTGGCGTTGACCGGCATGCCGGCGGCGGTGGCGGCGCTGGCCGGGTGCAGCTTCGTTGCCGACTGCACGGTCGAGGGCCTGATGCACGCGGCCGAGCTGCCGCAGATCCTGGTCGGCGGCGCGCGCGTGCTCTACGTCAGCCACGAACACCCCGAGACGCTGGAGCGATGCGCCCCCCAGGCCGAAGACGAGGCCCCGGTGCGCGACGCGATGCGGCGCCTGAAGTCGGCACGCGAGATGACGGTGTCCTCGGCCGCGGGCACGGCATTGACGATCGGGTTGACCGGCGCGCGGGTGGGCGGCGTCTGGGGATTCACGACCCGGCCCGGCACGCTGTCGCACTGGCCGGGTGGGCTGGTGCTGGCGTTCCCGGCGGCGGGCGCTGTGCACGGCACGCTGGTCCTGGACCAAGGTGACGTGAACCTGGGGTTCAAGCGCTATCTCGAGAGCCCGGTGCGGCTGCGCATCGCCGACGACCGGGTGGTGGCCATCGACGGCGACGGCCTGGACGCCGAGTTGATGCGCAGCCACTACGCGGCCTGGGACGCGGTCGATGGCGGTGCCTCGCGTGCCGTCTCGCACATCGGCTGGGGCCTGAACCGGCGCGCGCGCTGGGAGGCCATGGCCTACCACGACAAGGTCGATTGCAACGGCACCGAGCTGCGCGCCTTTGCCGGCAACTTCCTGTACTCCACTGGCGCGAATGAAGCCGCAGGGCGCCACACGCCGGGTCACTTCGACCTGCCGATGCGTGGCTGCACCGTGGCGCTGGACGGCGTGACGGTCGTGCGGGACGGGGTGCTGGCGTGATGGCGCTGCCTGCGCTGGCCTGCGACCGCCTGGGCTCGGGCCCTTTGGTGGTGCTGCTGCATGGCATCGGGGGAAGCCGGCGGATCTGGGGCGACGCGGCGTCCGGCACGACCCGGGCGATTGCCGACGCCGGGTTCAGCGCGGTCGCGCTGGACCTCCCGGGCTACGGCGACTCGCTGGCGGCCACGCCCGGCGGCCCGGCCGCCATGGCCGAAGCCGTGGCGGCGATGATCGAGTCGCTGGCGCTCGGGCCGGCGGTGATCCTGGGCCACAGCATGGGCGGCATGGTGGCTCAGGAGCTTGCGGCCACGCGGCCCGGGCGGGTGGCGGGGCTGGTGCTGGCCTGCACGTCGCCGGCGTTCGGTCCACCGGGGGGCGACTGGCAGGCGTCGTTTGTCGCCGAGCGACTGGCGCCGCTGGACGCCGGTCTGGGCATGTCGGGCATGGCCCGGCGGCTGGTGCCGGCGATGGTGTCGGCCGCGGCCGTGCCCGGTGCGGTGGATACCGCAATGGCCATCATGGCCGCGGTGCCCGAGGCGACCTACCGCGCGGCGCTGGCCGGGATCGTCGCGTTCGACCGCCGGGCCGCGCTGCCGCTTCTGCGCATGCCGGTGCTTTGCCTGGCCGGCGAGCACGATCGCACCGCACCCCCGGTGGTGCACGAGCGCATGGCGGCGCGCATCCCGGGTGCCGAACTGTGCGTGCTGGCCGCGGCCGGCCACATCGCCAACGTCGAGCAGCCGGCGGCCTTCAACGCCGCGGTGCTCGACTTCCTGCAAAGACGTTTCCTTCGCTGAGGGGCCGGCCATGTCCGACGACCGCCGCATGCACATCGCCGGCAACCCGGCCTTGCTGACCGCGCAACAGCGTGAGTGGATCGAACTCGCGGCCACGCTGGGCCGCGAGCGGTTCGCGCCGCGGGCGGCCGAGCACGACCGCAACGCCAGCTTCCCGTTTGCCAACTACGCCGACCTGCGCGAGGCCGGCCTGCTGGGCATCTGCGTGCCGGTGGCGCAGGGTGGCATGGGGGCCGACTTCGCGAGCTACGCCATGGTCGCCGCCGAGATCGGCCGCCACTGCGGGGCGACGGCGCTGTCGTGGAACATGCATGTCTGCTCGACGCTGTGGGCCGGCACCATCGCCGACAGCCTGGACATGACCCCCGAGCAACGCGCCGACCACGCGTCCAACCGCGCGCTGCACTTCAAGGCCATCGTCGACGGTGGCAAGGTCTACTCGCAGCCGTTCTCGGAAGGGGGCGCCGCGGCCGCCGGCAAGGCGCCCTGGGGCACGCTGGCAAGGCCGGTGGACGGTGGCTATGTCGTCAGCGGCAAGAAGATCTTTGCCTCGCTGTCCGGCGCGGCCGATGTCTACGGCGTGCTGTGCACGGTCGACGTGCCGGGCGCCAACCAGAAGGACTCGCTGTACCTGGCGGTACCGGCCGACGCCGCGGGCGTCAGCGTCGTCGGCGACTGGGACCCACTGGGCATGCGCGGCACCGTCAGCCGCACCCTGTTGCTGAAGGACGTGTTCGTGCCCACGACGGCACGCCTGATGCCCGAGGGCCTGTACTGGCAGGCGGCGGCGCGCTACCCGCACATGTTCGCCACCTTGTCGCCCACCTACATGGGGCTGGCCCAGGCGGCCTATGACTTCACGGTGTCCTACCTGCGCGCGGAGGTCCCGGGCATGCCGCCGGTCAAGCGGCGCATGTACCCGACCAAGCAGATTGCGGTGGCCGAGATGCGGGTCCGGCTGGAGCAGACGCGAGCGCTGTTCCTGCAGAACGCCCGCGACGCCGCGCCCGACCCGGACAAGGCGACGCGGATGCGGCTGTACGCCGCGCACTTCACGATCATGGAAAACGCCCAGTGGCTTGCGGCCCGTGCCATCCGCACCTGCGGCGGCCAGGCGATGCTCAAGAGCCTGCCGCTGGAGCGCATCTACCGCGACAGCCGCTGCGGCAGCCTGATGCTGCCCTGGACCGCCGAGCTGTGCATCGACCGCCTGGGGCGCGAATGCCTGTACGAGGCCGGCGAGCGCGACGAAGAGATCGAGTGAACGGTCTGCTGAGCGGTCTGCTGCCGATCGGACTGCGCGAGCGCGAGATCGTCGCCTGGCTGGGCCTGAACACGCCGCTGCAGCTGCAGTTGCTGGACGCCTGCATCGCGCGCGGCGCGGTGCTGATGCCGTTGAACTGGCGGCTGGCGCCGGCCGAGCTGGCCGCGCAGCTGCGCCACGCCGGGGCCACGCACCTGCTTCACGACCCCGGCCATGCCGACCTCGCCGCGGCTCTGCGGCCGGCGCTGGCGCCACCGGGCCCGGCCGACGGCATCGAGACGGGCGATGCGCTGCTGGTCTACACCAGCGGCACCACGGGCGAGCCCAAGGGTGCGCTGCACACCGTGGCCGGCATCGCGGCCAACGTGGCGGCGGCGGTCGACGCGCAAGGGCTGACCTCGGCCGACCGGGTGCTGGCGGTGCTGCCGATGTTCCATGCCGGCGGCCTGGCGATCCAGGTGCTGCCGGCCTGGCGCCTGGGCGCCGGGTTGCAGATCCACCCGCGCTTCGACGCCGAGGCCTGGTTCGATGCCGTCGAGCAGTGGCGGCCGACGACGAGCTTGCTCGTGCCGGCGGTGATGCGTGCCCTGGTCGAGCATGCACGCTGGCCGGGTGCGGACCTGTCGTCGCTGCGTTTCGTCAACAGCGGCTCGCAGATCGTGCCGCGCGCGCTGATCGAGGCCTTTCACGCCCGTGGCGTGCCGGTGGCGCAGGTCTATGGCGCCAGCGAGACCGGGCCGGTGTCGCTGGTGCTGCGCCCCGAGGAGGCGCGAGCCCAAGTCGGCTGCGTCGGCCGGCCGGCGCTGGGTGTGCAGGTTCGGCTCGGGCCTGACGGCGAGATCCTGCTCAAGGCCCCCAACCTGATGCGCCGCTACCACCGCCAGGTTGCCACCGGGCTCGACGCCGAGGGCTGGTTCGCCACCGGCGACCTGGCAGTGGAGCATCCAGGCGGCTGGTTCGAGGTCGTCGGCCGCAGCAGGGAGCTGATCATCTCGGGCGGCGAGAACATCCACCCGGACTCCATCGAGCAGCTCGTGCACGGCTGGCCCGGGATCGCCGAAGCCGCGGTGGTCGGCCTGCCCGACGAGCGCTGGGGCGAGGTGCCGGTGCTCGCCGTCGTGTTGCATCCCGGCGCGACGCTGGACGAGGCAGCGCTGCGAACCCACCTGGCCGGACGGCTGGCCCGCTTCAAGCTGCCACGGCATGTCGTCCGGCTCGACGGGCTGCCACGCACCGCGCTGGGCAAGGTGGCGCGGGACCCTCTGCGGCGCGACCTGGTCGGTCGGGTCGCCAGAGCCGGCGGCGAGACTTGATCGAGCGCAAGCCGGTACGCTGCAACCCGGCTTGAATCCCGCGCGCTGCGCCTCACATCGACCGACAGTCAGCTCTTCTTTCCTGGCGAGGTCCGAACCATGCGCATCGACAAACTCACCACCGCCTTCCAGCAGGCCCTGGCCGACGCCCAGAGCGCGGCCGTGGCGCGCGACAACCCCTACATCGAGCCCTCGCACGTGCTGGCAGCGATGCTGGCGCAGACCGACGGCCCGAAGGCGCTGCTCGAACGCGCCGGCGCCAACGTCGCCGCGCTGGCCCAGGCGATGGAGGTCGCGGTCCGCAACCTGCCGCAGGTCAGCTCGCCCGGTGGCGGCGGCCAGCCGGTGCAGCCCGGCCGCGACCTGATGCTGCTGCTCCAGGCCGCCGACAAGGAGGCCGGCCAGCGAGGCGACAGCTTCATTGCGAGCGAGATGTTCCTGCTCGCGCTGGCCGATGCGAAGAGCGACCTTGGCGGTGTCGTCCGGGGTCATGGCCTGACGCGCAAGTCGCTCGAGGTCGCGATCAGCGCCGTGCGCGGCGGCAGCAAGGTCGACTCGGCCGAGGCCGAGGGTCAGCGCGAGGCGCTCAAGAAGTACACGCTCGATCTCACCGAACGCGCCCGCATGGGCAAGCTCGATCCGGTGATCGGGCGCGACGACGAGATCCGGCGGGCGATCCAGGTCCTGCAACGACGCAGCAAGAACAACCCGGTGCTGATCGGCGAACCCGGTGTCGGCAAGACCGCCATCGTCGAAGGTCTGGCGCAGCGCATCGTCAACGGCGAGGTGCCCGACTCGCTGAAGAACAAGCGCGTCCTGTCGCTCGACATGGCGGGCCTTCTGGCCGGAGCCAAGTTCCGCGGCGAGTTCGAGGAACGGCTGAAGGCCGTGCTGAAGGAGGTCTCAGCCGACGAAGGCCGCATCATCCTGTTCATCGACGAGCTGCACACGATGGTGGGCGCCGGCAAGGCCGAAGGCGCCATCGACGCCGGCAACATGCTCAAGCCCGCGCTGGCGCGCGGCGAGTTGCACTGCATCGGGGCGACGACGCTGGCCGAATACCGCAAGTACGTCGAAAAGGACGCGGCGCTCGAGCGCCGGTTCCAGAAGGTGCTGGTCGAAGAGCCCAGCGTCGAGGCCACGGTGGCCATCCTGCGCGGCCTGCAGGAGAAGTACGAGGTGCACCATGGCGTCGAGATCACCGACCCGGCCATCGTCGCCGCGGCCGAGCTCTCGCACCGCTACATCACCGACCGCTTCCTGCCCGACAAGGCCATCGACCTGATCGACGAGGCCGCGGCCAAGATCAAGATCGAGATCGACAGCAAGCCGGAGGCGATGGACAAGCTCGACCGCCGCCTGATCCAGCTGAAGATCGAGCGCGAGGCGGTGCGCAAGGAAAAGGACGAGGCCTCGGTCAAGCGCATGGGCCTGATCGAGGAAGAGATCGCCAGGCTCGAGCGCGAAGCGGCCGACCTGGACGAGATCTGGAAGGCCGAGAAGGCGCAGGCCCAGGGCAGCGCGCACGTGAAGGAAGAAATCGACCGCATCAAGGGCCAGATCGAGGACCTGAAGCGCAAGGGCGATTTCAACAAGGTCGCCGAGCTGCAGTACGGCAAGCTGCCCGAGCTGGAGAAGACCCTGCATGCGGCGCAGGCCAAGGAGACGAGCAAGGGCAAGGGAGCCAAGGAGGGCAAGGGCCCGCAGCTGCTGCGCACGATGGTCGGCGCCGAGGAGATCGCCGAGGTCGTCAGCCGTGCCACCGGCATTCCGGTGTCCAAGCTGATGCAGGGCGAGCGCGACAAGCTCCTGCAGATGGAGGCCAGGCTGCACGAGCGCGTGGTCGGCCAGGACGAGGCCATCGTCGCGGTGGCCGACTCCATCCGCCGCTCGCGGGCCGGCCTGTCCGATCCCAACCGTCCGCTGGGCAGCTTCCTCTTCCTCGGGCCCACGGGGGTCGGCAAGACCGAGCTGTGCAAGGCACTGGCGGGCTTCCTGTTCGACAGCGAGGACCGCATGATCCGTGTCGACATGTCCGAGTACATGGAAAAACACTCGGTCAGCCGCCTGATTGGCGCGCCACCGGGCTACGTCGGCTACGACGAGGGCGGTGCCCTGACCGAGGCCGTTCGCCGCAAGCCCTACAGCGTGCTGCTGCTCGACGAGGTCGAGAAAGCCCACCCGGATGTCTTCAACGTGCTCTTGCAGGTGCTCGACGACGGCCGCCTGACCGACGGCCAGGGCCGCACGGTGGACTTCAAGAACACCGTGATCGTGATGACCAGCAACCTGGGCAGCCACCTGATCATGCAGATGGCCGGCCAAAGCAGCGAGGACATCAAGGACGCGGTGTGGGTGGAGGTGAAGCAGCACTTCCGCCCCGAGTTCCTGAACCGCATCGACGAGACCGTGGTCTTCCACGCCCTCGATGCCCGCAACATCGAGAACATCGCCCGCATCCAGCTGAAGGCGCTCGAAGCCCGGCTGGAGAAGCTGGAGATGAAGCTCGACGTCTCGCCGGCGGCATTGGCCGAGCTGGCCAAGGTCGGCTTCGACCCGGCGTTTGGTGCCAGGCCGCTCAAGCGCGCGATCCAGCAGCGCATCGAGAACCCGGTCAGCAAGCTGATCCTCCAAGGCCGCTTCGGGCCCAAGGACGTGATCCCGGTGAACGTGGACGACGGCGTGTTCTCGTTCGAGCGCATCGTGCACTGAAGTGGCGCTGGCGCTTGCGCAGGGTTGGAGTGACGACATGGGCCTGATCCTGCGAGCGCTGTTGACCTGGTTGCTGGTGCTGGCGGTGCCCTTGCAGGGCGCTGCCGCCGCGACCTTGGGGTTCTGCGGTTCCGATCACCACCGCAGTCCTGTCGCTTCTGGTCATGAGCATGGGCACGACCACCCAGCGGCTGTCGCCGATGGGGACACGCACGCCGTGGCGACGACGGCGGCCGCTGCCGAGGCCAGCCACGCCGGCAAGCACACGTGCAGCGCCTGCGCGTCCTGCTGCGCGAACACGGCCATGCTGAGCCCGGCGTGGGTCGCGCCGACGCTGAGCTTCGGCGCGGGCGTCTTCTTCACCGTCGTGCCGGAGGTTGAGCCCTTTGCGGCCGACGGTCCTGACCGTCCCCCTCGACCTGTCCTCGCGTAGCTGGCGAGATCGCCGCGTGCGCTGACACGCGTGGCCTCGCCAGGTCCCGTTCCTCCTGGGCTGCCTTTGCTGCCCGGGAGCACATCGACCTTGACGCGAGGACAACAATGTCTCGATCCGATCCCGTTCCTGCATCGGCGCAGCATCGGCGCTGGCCCATGCCGTGCGTCCTGGAAGCTGCATCGCTGGCGCTCCTGCTGTTGACCACGACCACCGCGACCGCGCAGGGTCAAGCGGCTGCGGCCCGGCCCGATCCGCCCGACCCCAAAGCCAGCGTTCCTGCGCTCACCTACGGGTCCTCGCTCGCCCGGTCGCGACGGCCGGCCGACGACAAGCCGGTGTCCTGGCGTGAAGCGAACGACACCGTGGCGCGCATCGGGGGATGGCGGGTGTACGCACGCGAAGGGCAGCAGCCCGACGTCAAGTCAAGCGCCATCCCGCCGGCGACAAGACCTGCGTCTGCCGGCCATGCGGGGCCCACATCGCCATGAACCGCTCCACCCGGAATAGCCCGCCTCTGGCCTCACCGCGCGGGCGCCTTGCTGTCCTGCTGGGCAGCGCCCTGGTGCTGGGCGGCTGCGCGACGTTCAGCCCTGATGGAGGCTTCTCTTCGGTCCAACAGGTCGCCAAGGACCGGCTGGGCCAGGACGTGCAGTGGGCCCGCTCCGACGCCGACCTGGACGGCATTGCCAGGCGGGTCAACGAGCTGCTGTCCAAGCCGCTGGGTGTGGACGACGCCGTGCAGGTCGCCTTGCTGAACAACCGTGGCCTGCAGGCCAGCTTCCAGGAGCTCGGCATCACCGAGGCCGAGGTCGTGATGGCCGGGCGCCTGCCCAACCCGGGCTTCAGCTTCGGCCGCGCGCGCAAGGGCGACGAACGCGAAATCGAACGGGGGCTGCACTTCAACCTCGGCCGCCTGCTGGCCATGCCGTTGGTCGGCCAGATGGAGTCGCGCCGCTTCACGCAGACCCAGGGCGTGGTGGCGATGGGCGTGCTGTCGCTGGCAGCCGACACGCGCAAGGCCTACTACAACGCGCTGGCGGCCGAAGAGACGGTTCGGTACATGCAGAAGGTGCGGCAGGCGGCCGAAGCCAGCTCAGAACTGGCTCGGCGCATGGAGCAGGTCGGCAACTTCAACAGGCTGCAGCGGGCCCGCGAGCAGATGTTTCTGGCCGAGGCGCTGCTGAACCTCGCGCGCGCCGAACAGGCCCAGCGCGCCACGCGGGAGAAGCTGACGCGTTTGCTTGGCGCCTGGGGCGCGCAGACGCAGTTCACGCTGCCCGAGCGACTGCCCGACCTGCCCAGTGCCGTTCTGGACCTGCCCGACATCGAACGAGTGGCGATGGCGCAGCGCCTGGACGTTCAGGGCGCCCGACAGACCAGCGAGCTGACCGCCAGGAACCTGGGTCTGACCCGTACGACCCGCTTCGTCAGCGTCCTGGAACTGGGAGCCAAGCGGGTCGGGTCCAGCGAGGGACCGAGCGAACGCGGCTGGGAGGTCGGCTTCGAGCTGCCGCTGTTCGACTGGAGCGGCGCCCGCATCGCGCGTGCCGAGGCGGTCTACATGCAGAGCCTGCACCGCGCCGCCGAGACGGCCGTGAACGCACGCTCTGAAGTGCGCGAGGCCTACACCGGTTATCGCTCGGCCTACGACATCGCCCGCCACCAGCGCGACGAAGTCGTGCCGCTGAGCCAGCGCATCGCGGAGGAAAACCTGCTTCGCTACAACGGCATGCTGATCGGCGTGTTCGAACTGCTGGCCGATGCACGCTCGCAGATCGCCGTGGTGCACGGTTCCATCCAGGCCCTGCGCGACTTCTGGATCGCGCAGTCCGACCTGGACATGGCGCTGATCGGCAAGCCCAGCCTCGCCACCGCCACCGGCCCCGCGATGGCCGCCGAGACCGCCAAACCGGGGCATTGACCATGAAGGACTCCCAGATGCTGTCCCGACGCAGGATGCTCGGGGGTGCCGGCGCCATCACGGCGGCCGCAGCCGCCGCCACCGTCAGCAAGGTGGCCATGGTCGCGTTGCCCGAGCCGGTGCTGCAGACCCGGCCCGACACCATGCCGCCGCTGGTGCCGAACACCGGCCGACCCTACAACCCGGTCGTCACGCTCAACGGGTGGACGCTGCCCTGGCGCATGAACCAGGGGGTCAAGGAGTTCCACCTCGTGGCCGAACCCGTGGTTCGCGAGATGGCGCCCGGCTTCAAGGCCCACCTCTGGGGCTACAACGGCCAGAGCCCGGGTCCGACCATCGAGGTGGTGGAGGGCGACCGCGTGCGCCTCTTCGTCACCAACAGGCTCGGTGAGCTGACCAGCATCCACTGGCACGGCCAGCGCCTGCCCAACGGCATGGACGGCGTGACCGGCCTGAACCAGCCCGGCATCCCGCCCGGCAAGACCTACGTCTATGAGTTCGTGGCGCGCCGGCCCGGCACCTTCATGTACCACCCGCACGCCGACGAGATGGTGCAGATGGCGATGGGCATGATGGGCTTCTGGGTCACGCATCCCGCCCTCGGCAAAGGCGGAAAGCACCCGCTGATCGACGAGGTCGACCGCGACTTCTGCTTCCTGCTCAACGCCTACGACATCGAGCCGGGCAGTGCCACGCCGAAGATCATGACCATGCTCGACTTCAACCTCTGGAGCTGGAACAGCCGCATCTTCCCGGGCATCGATCCCTTGGTCGTTCGAAAGATGGACAAGGTGCGTATCCGCGTCGGCAACCTGACGATGACCAACCACCCCATCCACCTGCACGGCCATGAGTTCCTGATCACCGGCACCGACGGCGGGCCCACGCCCAGGAGCGCCAGGCAGTACGAGGTCACCGCCGACATCGCGGTCGGGCAGATGAGGCAGCTGGACTTCGTCGCGGACGAGGAGGGCGATTGGGCCTTCCACTGCCACAAGAGCCACCACACCATGAACGCGATGGGCCACGATGTGCCCACGATGATTGGCGTGGACCACCGCGGCGTCGCCAGGCAGATCACCCAGCTGATCCCCGATTACATGGTGATGGGCGAGCGCGGCATGAAGGACATGACCGAGATGGAGATGCCGCTGCCCGACAACACCGCCGCGATGATGGCGGGGCAGGGTCCGTTCGGTGCCGTCGGCATGGGCGGCATGTTCAGCGTGTTGAAGGTGCGCAAGGATCAGGCGCGCGGCGACTACCGCGACCCGGGCTGGTACCGGCACCCGCCAGGCACGGTGGCCTACGAATTCACCGGGGCCTTGCCGGACCCCGCCCGCTTCAAGGCCGAGGCAAGCCCGGGCCTCGGCTCCATGCCGTCGATGGCCAAGCCGGCGCGCGAGGTCGAGGTCAGGGTGCGCAAGCCGGTACCGGGTGGTTCCGGCGGTCACGCGGGCCACTGACCCGGACGTCGATCCCAGTGTTCAGGACCCACCCCAAGCAGAAGGCACGCAGATGAACCCGCAACGACACTTCACCCGCCTCACCGCCCTGGCTCTCGTGCTGTCGGCCGCGATCGCGCCGCCCGCCTGGGCCGCCAGCCATCAAGGGGGTCCAGCGCCACAGGGTGACTCCGGCCAGTCGGGCGCGTCGGCTCGTGCATCGGCCACCACGGTCGACCTGACCGACGGCGAGGTGCGCAAGGTCGACAAGGACGCCGGGAAGCTGACCCTCCGGCACGCCGAGATCAAGAGCCTGGACATGCCGCCGATGACGATGGTCTTTGTCGTCAGGGACAAGGCGATGCTCGACACGCTGAAGGCGGGCGACAAGATCAAGTTCAAGGCCGTCAATGAAGGCGGCAAGTTCACGGTCACCGAACTGCAGAGGGCGCAGTAGGGGGCCGGGCGGCCACCGTGGCGCCGGTGCGCACGGGGCCGCCTGCGCCAGACTTTATGCTGCAAGGTTTCGCCAGCCCCTGGAGTGCCTGCGCATGCGCGCTGTTGCCAAGTCCGAACCCCTTGCTGCTGCGTCGGCAGCCGCACCCCTGGCGCCGCTGAATTCCGGCACGCCGCTGGACCTGGCGCGTGTGCGCGCCGTCCGCGTGAACCAGCCCGCCGTGGCGCGCCGCGTGGCCACGCTCAATGCCAGCCGCTCGGTCAAGAAGGCCCACCAGGCGGCCTGGCTGATCAAGGCCATCCAGTGCATGGACCTGACGACGCTCTCGGGCGACGACACACCCGGCCGCGTGCGGCGCCTCTGTGCCAAGGCCCGCCAGCCGCTGGGTGCCGAGCTCCTGGGTGCACTGGGCCTGCCGTCATTGAAGGTCGGTGCGGTCTGCGTCTACCACGAGATGGTCGCCGAGGCCGTGCACGCGCTGCGGGGCAGCGGCATCCCGGTGGCGGTGGTCAGCACCGGTTTCCCGGCGGGCTTGTCGCCGATGGAAACCAAGCTGCGCGAGATCGAGCTGTCCGTGGCCGCCGGAGCGCAGGAGGTCGACATCGTCATCAGCCGCCGCCACGCCCTGGTGCACGACTGGCAGGCCCTGTACGACGAACTGGTGGCCTTCAAGAAGGCCTGCGGGCCGGCCCACCTCAAGGCCATCCTCGCGACCGGCGAGCTGCAGACGCTCGAGAACGTGGCGCGTGCCTCGTGGGTGGCGATGATGGCCGGGGCCGACTTCATCAAGACCAGCACCGGCAAGGAAGGCGTGAACGCGACGCTGGACGTGTCGCTGGTGATGGTGCGTGCGATCCGCGAATTCCAGGCCGAGACCGGCCAGGTGGTGGGCTACAAGCCCGCAGGCGGCATCTCCTCGGCCAAGGGCGCCTTGCAGTACCTGGCGCTGATCAAGGAGGAGCTCGGCGACCGCTGGCTGCAACCCGATCTGTTCCGCTTCGGGGCCAGCAGCCTGCTCACCGACATCGAGCGCCAGCTCGAGCACTACGTCACCGGCCACTACAGCGCAGCCCACCGGCACGCCATGCCCTGATCGCCATGCCCACCCTCCAAGACATCCTTGCCACCATGGACTACGGCCCCTCACCCGAAAGCGCCGACGCGGCCCAGGCCTGGCTGGCGGGCCACAAGCGCCGCTTCGGCCACTTCATCGCCGGGGCCTGGGTCGCCGGCCGCCAGCACTTCGACAGCCTCAACCCGGCCAACGGAGCGGCCCTGGCCGCTGTCGCCCAGGGCGATGCCAGGATGGTCGACCGTGCCGTGCAGGCCGCGGGCGCCGCGTTGCCCGCCTGGCAGGCCCTGGGTGGACACGGCCGCGCGAAGCACCTGTACGCGCTGGCCCGTGCGTTGCAGAAGCACGCGCGGCTGTTTGCCGTGCTCGAGACGCTGGACAACGGCAAGACCATCCGCGAGACGCGCGACGCCGACGTGCCGCTGGCGGTGCGGCATTTCTATCACCATGCCGGCTGGGCGCAGCTGCTGTCGCGTGAGCTGCCCGGGCACGAGGCCCTGGGCGTGGTCGGCCAGATCGTGCCGTGGAACTTTCCGCTGCTGATGCTGGCCTGGAAGGTCGCGCCGGCATTGGCGTGCGGCAACACCATCGTGTTCAAGCCGGCCGAGCAGACGTCGCTGACGGCGTTGCGGTTCGCCGAGGTCTGCGCCGAGGTCGGCCTGCCGGAGGGCGTGTTCAACCTGGTCACGGGCGACGGCGACGTCGGCCAGGCCATCACCGCGCACCCGGGCATCGCCAAGATCGCCTTCACCGGCAGCACCGAGGTCGGCCGCGCGATCCGCGCCGCCACGGCGGGCAGCGGCAAGAAGCTGAGCCTTGAGCTCGGTGGCAAGAGCCCGTACCTCGTGTTCGCCGATGCCGACCTCGACGCGGCCGTCGAGGGCATCGTCGACAGCATCTGGTTCAACCAGGGCGAGGTCTGCTGCGCCGGCTCGCGCCTGCTGGTGCACGAGGGCACGGCCGCGACACTGCTGGCCAAGCTGAAGGCACGCATGGCCAAGATCCGTGTCGGCGACCCGCTGGACAAGAGCATCGACATGGGCGCGCTGGTCGACCGCACCCAGTGGCTGCGCGTCAACGGATTTGTCGAGCGTGCACGGGCCGCAGGGGCCGAGGTCTTCCAGGCCTGCGCCACGGCCTTGCCGGCAGGCGAGCACTGCTTCTTCCCACCGACGCTGGTGACCGGCGTCGACACCGCCAGCGAGATCGTGCAGCAGGAGGTCTTCGGCCCGGTGCTGACGGTGCAGACCTTCCGCACGCCCGCCGAGGCGGTGGAACTGGCCAACAACACGCGATTCGGCCTTGCGGCCTGCGTCTGGAGCGAGAGCATCACGCTGGCGCTGGACGTGGCACCGCGTCTGAAGGCGGGTGTGGTGTGGGTCAACACGGCCAACCAGTTCGACGCCGCCTGCGGCTTTGGCGGCGTGCGCGAATCCGGCTTCGGCCGCGAAGGCGGACGCGAAGGTCTGCGTGAGTACCTCAAGCCGGTTTCCACGAAGCCGGCAGTGAAGATCGCCAAGGCTGCGGCCAAGGGCGCCAGAACACCCGTTGCGGCCACGCTGGTGCCCGCCGACCCGAACGCCATCGACCGCACCGCCAAGCTCTACATCGGCGGCAAGCAGGTCCGGCCCGACGGCGGCTACAGCCGCGAGGTGCGCGCCGGCAAGACGCTGCTCGGCCTGGTGCCCGAGGGCAACCGCAAGGACATCCGCAACGCGGTCGAGGCCGCGCGTGCCGCGGCCGGCTGGGCCCGCACCAGCGCCCACGGCCGGGCCCAGGTGCTGTACTACCTGGCCGAGAACCTGCAGGCCCAGCGCCCGCGCTTGGTCGCGACACTGGCCGCCTTTGGTGGCGAAGCGGCGGCCGAAGCCGAGGTTCAGGCCAGCGTCGAATGCCTGTTCGACTTCGCGGCCTGGGCCGACAAGTACGACGGCGCCGTGCACCAGCCGCCGATGCACGGGGTGACGCTCGCGCTGCACGAGCCGGTGGGCAACATCGGCGTCATTGCCGGCGACGACGCGCCGCTGCTGGGCCTGGTGTCGTTGATCGCACCCGCCATCGCGATGGGCAACCGCGTTGTCGCCGTGCCGTCGCGCCGCCAGCCCCTGGTGGCCGCCGAGCTGTACCAGGTCCTGGACACCAGCGACGTGCCGGCGGGCGTCGTCAACCTCGTGACCGGCGACGCATCGGCACTGGCCGAGACCCTGGCCGCCCACGCCGAGGTCGACGCGCTCTGGTGGCCGACCGCGACGGCGGCGCAGTGCCAGAAGGTGGAAACCCTGTCGATCAGCAACCTCAAGCGCACCTGGGTTGGACCCTCTGCCGCGGCTGCCGCGTACGACCTGCACAGCGTGCTCGAGCAGGCGGTGCAGGTCAAGAACGTCTGGGTGCCGTACGGGGTGTGATCTGCGGTTTGCAACGGCCCAAGCGTCGGTGACAAGCCCTCCAAGCCGGCGTCGGCCGCCCAGGTCGGGCTGACTCGGCCGGGTGAAGGGTCCCGGGGCCAGAGAATGCGACCGGCGACATGAAGTATTACTACACGGTTGCCGGTCACCCGCCCGCACCGCCGATAGACGCTGCTCGCAGCGGGGACGCCTCTGCTGGGAGATCGCCCTCCGGGTTTGCGACCTGTGACTGACCCGGGCATCCGCAGAAACCCTAGGTCTCGTCCAAGCGTGGCGTAGTATAACTACAAGCGGGCGGGCACCGATCCCGCCTTTCCGGCCCGTCCGGATCCAAGACAACACCCGGAGACCACCGTGAATCGATCCCTTGCCCTGGGCCTGGCCCTGTTGGCCGCTGCGTCCGCGCAGGCCGACGTCATCCTTCATGCGTTCAACTGGCGCTACAGCGACGTCACCGCGCGCGCCGACGCCATCCGCGACGCCGGTTACCGCATGGTGCTGGTGGCCCCGGCGCACAAGAGCGCCGGCACCGAGTGGTGGTCGCGCTACCAGCCGCAGGACTACCGCACCATCCAGCACACGCTGGGCGACCGCGCGTCGTTCGTGGCGATGGTCAACGCGCTGACCCAGCGCAACATCCGCGTCTACGCCGACGTGGTGCTCAACCACATGGCCAACGAGGCCTGGAAGCGCCCCGACCTCAACTATCCCGGCACCGAGGTGCTGGTCACGTATGCCGCCGACTCCACCTATTGGAACGCGCAGCGGCTTTTCGGCAACCTGACGCAGAATTTTCTCGGCGCCGGCGACTTCGGCTCGGCCAACTGCATCGGCAACTACAACGACGTCTGGCAGGTGCAGAACTGGCGCCTGTGCGGCGGCGCCGGCGACGCCGGCTTGCCCGACCTCGTGGCCAACTCGTGGGTGATCAGCCAGCAGCAGCAGTACCTGCAGGCGCTCAAGAACCTGGGCGTCAAGGGGTTCCGCATCGACGCGGCCAAGCACATGCCCAACGGCCACATGAACGCCGTGCTGACGTCGACCCTCAAGAGCGGCATGCACGTCTTCGGCGAGATCATCACCAGCGGCGGCGTCGGCAACGCCGAGTACGACCAGTTCCTCGGCCCCTACCTGGCGGGCACCGACCACGGCGCCTACGACTTCCCGCTGTTCGCGCAGATCCGCAGCGCCTTTGGCTTCAGCGGCTCGATGAGCCAGCTCGTCGACCCGGGCGCCTACGGGCAGGCGCTGCCCAACGCGCGCGCCATCACGTTCACCGTCACGCACGACATCCCCAACAACAGCGGCTTCCGCTGGCAGATCATGGATCCCACCGACGAGACGCTGGCCTATGCCTACGTGCTCGGCCGCAACGGCGGGGTGCCGATGGTCTACACCGACAACAACGAGAGCGGAGACAACCGCTGGGTCAACGCCTGGAACCGCACCGACCTGCGCGCCATGATCGGCTTCCACAACGCCGTGCAGGGCACCGACATGCAGGTGCTGGCGCACGGCCAGTGCCACCTGCTGTTCCGGCGCGGCAACCTGGGCATCGTCGGCATCAACAAGTGCGGCAATGCAGTGAACGTCAACGTCAACATGAACAGCAGCGTGCTGTGGTGGAACGTCAACTACACCGACCGGCTGGGGTCGGGCAGCGTCGTGCGCATCACCAGCAGCAACCAGACGTTCACGCTGCCGGCCCGGGGTGCGCGCATGTGGTTGCGCTGATCGGGCGGTGATGTCGCGGCCGGCGCGCCAGCGGCCGGACCGTCGAGCGGCCAACCCCAACAGCGGCGGCACGATGCCCCGCACGAGGGTGCGCAGTCCGGTGCTCTGATGCCTGGCCGGCAGTACCACGGGGGTGTTGCCCATCCGCGTGGCGAGCGGCACGCGGCGGGGCGGCATGGGCACGACGCAGGGCGCGCCAAGCGCGCACCGCCTGCGATCCAAGCGCCTTGGGGCTGCCGGCCCCGGGTTGCGCCGGGGCCGGGGCCGTCAGCGCACCACGCCCACCGAGGCTTGTGTCAGCGTGCCGGCCCTGTAGACCAGGAAGCTGCGCGACACCGCCTTCACCTCGAGCACTGCGCCGGTGTGCGCGCTGCCGAGCGCACCGGCGCCCAAGGACAGCTGGCACTGGCCGTTGGCGGCCGTCTGGCAGGCCAGCGTCGCCAGCCCGACGACCCGGGCGCCGCTGTGGACGCGCATCTGCGCCTGTACCAAGGCGCCGGCCACCGGGGCGCGCTGGGTGTCGGCCAGTGCCACGGTGAACTGCGGCGTCCACTGCGTCGAGCTGGGCGACGGTCGCACCATGTTGCCGGTCAGCGCCGACACGCTGGCCACCGGGGCCGCGGGCTGGGCCACCTGGGCGCTGCGCACGCCGCTGCCGGCATCGGCCATCTGCGGGCCCGTCACGCGGGTGACCGCGAAGCCGAGGGTCGCCGTGCCGCCCCACGGCGCGGCGCTGCTGGCCAGCGTGCAGCGGCCGTTGGCGGCGGTGGTGCAGGCAAGCTCGGCGGTCATGTTCGAGAAGCGCCCGGCCACCCGCGCGCCGGCCACGGCTGCGTTTTGCGCGTTGACCACCAGCACCGAGGCGCTGGCCGCCCACAGGCCCGGCAGCGGCACGCTCGTGGCCATGGTGATGGCCGACGGGCGAATCGCCACATTGGGGGGCAGCGGCGCAGCGGCGCCGTCGCTGGCGTGCAGCAGCGCGCGCGTGGTGTTGCCCGGCGCGCCCAGCACCAGGCTGGGCGTGGCGTCCTGCAGCAGGCGGGCCCGCACCTGGGCCGCGGTGGCGGTGGGCTGGGCCTGCAGCAGCAAGGCCGCGGCGCCGGCCGCGTGCGGGGCGGCCATCGAGGTGCCGCTCATGGCCACCACGGCCGTGTTCGAGGCGATGCCGGCCGAGCCGATGGCCGTGCCCGGCGCCCACAGCGCGACGCAGGTGCCGGTGTTCGAGAACGAGGCCTTGGCGTCGGCCGTGTCGCTGGCGGCCACCGCCACCAGCCCGGCGGCGCGAGCCGGCGACTGCGTGCAGGCGTCGGTGTTGCTGTTGCCCGCTGCCACCACCACCGTGAAGCCGGTGGAGGCCAGCCGCTGCGCCGCCGCGTCGAGCGCCGGGAAGGCGCTGCCGCCGAGGCTCATGTTGACGACGCCCGGGCGCGTGCCGTTGGCCGCGATCCAGTCCAGCCCGGCGAGCAGCTGCGTGCCCGAGCCGCTGCCGCGGCAGTCCAGCACGCGCACCGGCACCACGCTGGCGCCGGGTGCCACGCCCAGCGTGCTGCCGGCGGCCGTGCCGGCCACGTGCGTGCCGTGGCCGTGGCAGTCGCGCGTGCCCTGGCCGTCGGCGATGGCGCTGAAGCCGCTGCGCAGCCGCGTGCCGTACTGCGCGTGCGGGCTGACGCCGGTGTCGACCACGTGCACCGTCACCCCCTGGCCGTTGCGGCTGTGGCGGAAGGCGCCGTCGAAGCTGCGCGCGCGCTGGTCGATGCGGTCCACGCCCCAGGCGCGGCTGTCCAGCGCGCGCACCGGGCTGCTCTGGTCCAGGGTGATCGGGCGGTCGAGCTCGACGGCGTCGACCGCGGTGTCGCGCGCCAGGGCATCGGCGACGGCCTGGGCCTGGCCGATGGGCACGTCGAGCACGAGGCCCTCGAGCGCGTGCGCAAACTGCTGGCGCAGCACGGCACCGGGTGCGGCGGCGCGCACCGAGCGGGCCATCAGCGCATCGGCGGCAGTCGCCACCGCCGCGGCCTTGGCCGCCAGTTGGCCCGCACGCTGCGCGGCGGCGTCGCCGGCCTCGCCGCTGCCTTGGCCCAAGAGCGTGGCACGGTCCAGCGCCTGCACGGCCGCCGGGTTCAGGCTCACGACGAGGCGCACGGTGTCGCCGCTCGCATCACCCAGCAGGGCGCCTTGCTCGGCGCGCACGGCAGCCTCCTGGCCGGGCTGCCAG
Source organism: Rubrivivax sp. (assembly GCA_021297985.1). Lineage (GTDB taxonomy): Bacteria > Pseudomonadota > Gammaproteobacteria > Burkholderiales > Burkholderiaceae_C > Rubrivivax. The sequence continues at coordinate 14,147 of JAJTGU010000003.1, read as the reverse complement.
AGCGTGAAGCGGCGCGCGTCGGGGGTAGGCGCAGCCCCCGGAAGAAGCTCGGCCGTGGTCGCCGGGTCGTTGGCGGGGGGCTCGCCACCGCCGCAGGCGGCCAGCAGCAACACCACGGCGCACAGCGGCGCTGCAGCGCGCAGGCGATTTGGGAAGGATGCGGAGAAGGGGCTGGGTGTCAGGGCCATCGCTCTCGTTGCCGTTGCAGGTGCGGAATGCACGGGACGAGGGCCTGACAGGACAGCGTGCGTTGCGGGCACCACCGGTGCCGCAGTGCCCGGCCACTGGCGTGGCCGCGCTGGCAACCCCGCTACCGTGGCACCGCTGGTGCTGTAGGCCGGAGGCTTTGCGTCCCGGCCTTTCGACCAGTTTGCCCTCAGCGGCGGACTGTATCAGCTTGTTGCAGCGCTGTGGGCCCGGCGAGCGTGAACGGCGTGACGCCTGCGGGCCGCAGTGTGTGGATGCCGCATCACCTTTGGCCCTCGCGCCGGCGAGGTGGCACCGGCGTTGAAGAGCCCCTGGCCCACCGGGGTGTCCAAGGCCTTTGCGCGCCGGGAGGGGTGTTGGGTCACACCGAGACTGCCGACCCGGATGCCGACCCGAACCACGCACAGCCTGGGGCCGACGCCCCAGGGTGCCGCTCCTCAGCGACGGCGCCGACGAACGACCGACATGATGGCGATGCCCCCCAGGGCGGCGAGCATCCAGGTCGAAGGCTCGGGCACGGGCTGAAGGATGGCCCTGCCGTTGACGACGGCCTGTGAGAAGTTCAGAAGCACCGATTCGGTGCCCAGCGGCGCGAACAGTTCCCGCGGCGCGCCGTTGACATCCACACTCAAGCCGCCGAGATAAGTGCCCAGGGCCAGGACGCCCTGGAAGTCGTCGTCGGCAGGATCGGCGTTGGCGAAGCTGGCAAGGGTGGAGAAGACCGTGGCCTCGCTGAAGCTGGGACTGGTGAAGATGGACTCCCAGGTGCGTCCGACGAGGGAGGCGGCAATGCTGCTGTCCACCGCCACCACCACACCGCTGTCGCCGTACACGCCCAGGAAGCTGTACTGCGGCGCGACTGACGTGTCGGCATAGAAGTAGTTGAACTCCAGGCGATCACCGGCGGCCACCGACAGGGTGGTCGGTGCAAGCACAGAGTCACCCGGCTCGCTGCCGCCCTTGATGAAGACGCCAATGCCGGACATGCTCGTCAAGGTGGGTTCAATCGAAACCACGCCGGTGTTCTGAGCAAACGAAGGCAGCGAGACGGCCAGGGCACAGGCCGACAACAGAGCACGAAGCTTCATGCGAATTCCTTTCAGTTGGGTTGGAGCTCCGTTCGACGGGCTCCAGACGCTCATGTTGCTGACAGGCATCCGCCAGCGACGGGGGTTCAAGCGAAGAGACGTGAACGTGCATGATTTCATCGGTTTCGGTCGGCATTCACATCGTACAAACGTACATCAAGCAAATGCTGTAACCGGTGACCTCAAGCCGGCCGGGCGACGGACCGCGCGATAGAGTCGTCTGGATGGGCGCCCTGCGGTCATCGTGATGTTCCGCACCTTGATTGCCGCTTGCGCGCCTTCCGTCGACTCCTCTTCGGGTGCCCTGCGAAGACGCACGGCCGGACCAGACCTGTGAGCCCAAGTACACCCTTCCGTGACAGGAAACTCGCGACTGCCCCGGCACGGGCTCGCGACCTGAGACGCCGATTGCTGCAGAAGGTCGAGGGCCTCCTGGCAAGGGCAACGAAAGCCATGCACACCGATGCCAAGGGCGCCTTGGCGACGGCCGTCGAAGCGCTCGCGCTCATCCAGGACGACGTTGGCATCGAGCACCAACCCCGGCTGCACTTTGTCGCCGGTCACTCCTTGATCGTGACCGACCGTGGTGATCTCGCCATCGCCCACTTGGTCCAGGGAGCGGAACTTGCCCGGCGGCACGGGCTGCTGGATGTCGAGTTCGATTGCACCCGTTATCACGCCATCGCGCTGCTGATACTGGATGACCTTGACGAGTCGCTCCTTCGATTCGGTGCCGCATTGACCCTCGCCACGCAGCTTGGAGACCCCGTCCGCGAGAGGCGGGTTCTGGACAGTCTCCTCTCGGTCCGAACGCAACTCGGCGAGCCGCTGGAGAGTTTGCTGCCCCTTCGAGTCGCCAGCGTCGTCTCCGAGCACCATACGGCCGAATCCCGCGTCTCGGCCCTGAACAACCTGGGGCGGTCGTACATGCGCCTGGGCCGGCCCCAGGACGCCATCGTGCATCTCAGGCAAGCCTCGCAGCTGGCACGTCAGAGCGGCATGCTGGCCGCCCAGATGCTGCCGATCCAGGGCACCCTCGGCGTGGCTCTGGCGATGATTCACGAGGCCTCAGAGGCGCTGCAGGTCCTCGACGGGGCGCACAAGACTTCGCTTGCCGCGGGCTTCGACCGAGAGAACACACAGTTGCTGGCTTATCGGGGCGAGGCCTTGCGCCATCTGGGCCTTTTCGACGAGTCGGTGGCCTGCCTCCGCCAATGCCAGCAAGCGGTCTCGCGCACCGGACGGCTGGCCGACGAGCGGCTCGTCTGCGAGGAACTGATGCTCAGCCTGAAAGCCGCTGGTGACTCGTCCGGCGCACTGGAGGCCAGCGAAGCGTTGAGGGAGATCGACCTGCGGCTGGGCCGGGATCGGGCCGCCCGCCGGCTGTCCGCATTGACTGCACGCTTCGAACTCGACAAGACACGTCGCGAAGCGGAATTGCAGGCTCTCCACAACGCCGAGCTCCAGCAGGCCAACGAACAGCTTCGAACCGCCAACGCCTCGTTGAAGAAGGCGTTGCAGGCACTGGGGTTCGACACCCGGCAAACGCGCCGGCCCGGTGTGGCCGGCGACACGGCCCTGACGGCACGGGAAGTCCAGGTGCTGTCGCTGCTGGGCAAGGGCAAGTCGAATCGAGCCATCGGCGAGGCGCTGGGCCTGTCGCCGATCACCGTTCGCCACCATGTCACCGCGATCATGGGCAAGCTGGGGGCTTCGAGCCGCACCGAGGCGGTTGCGCTCGCCCTTCGGAACGGCATGTTGTGAGTCCCGAACCGATCCACCGGGACGCAGCCCGGGCCGAAGTGATGCGCGCTTCGGGCGGCCAGCCGTTGTTCGTATCGGCGAAGCTCGGCCCCTTGCGGGCCAGCGGTCGCATGCGGCAAGACTGGGGACTGACGCCTGACAGCTGAGGCGCCCGCGCAGGACGCAAGGCCCGTCTCAAGACCGATGGATGCGGTCCGAACCCACGACCGATCCAAACTCAGCGCGGCGCCATCCGCAGCGCGCCGTCCAGACGAATCACCTCGCCGTTCAAGTGGCCGTTGGCGACGATGTGCGCCGCCAACTCGGCAAACTCCTGCGGCCGACCGAGCCGGGGCGGGAAGGGGATGCTGGCGGCCAGGCTTTGTTGCACGGCTTCGGGCAGGCCCTTGAGGAGCGGTGTTTCAAACAGGCCCGGTGCAATGGTGCAGACACGCACGCCGTGTTGCGCCAGGTCGCGCGCCAGCGGCAAGGTCATGCCCGCAATGCCGGCCTTGCTGGCGCTGTAGGCTTCCTGGCCCACCTGGCCGTCGAAGGCCGCGACCGAGGCCGTCATCACCATCACGCCTCGTTCGCCGCCTTCCAGCGGCGCCAGCCTGGCGATGCGTGCAGCGGTGAGGCGGACGACGTTGTAGGTGCCCAGCAGGTTGACGCGCACCACGCGTTCAAAGTCTTCCAGCGGCGCCGGGTTGCCGTCTTTGCCCACCACGCGCCTGGCGGTGCCGATGCCGGCGATGTTCATCACGATGCGCGCCGTTCCATGGGCGGCCTCGGCGGCGTCGAGTGCGACGACGAGGCTGGGGGTGTCGGTGATGTCGGCCGTGCACGCCAGGCCGCCGATCTCGGCCGCCACGCGCTGCGCACCGGCGGTGTTGACGTCCAGCACCGCCACCTTCGCCCCTTGGCGGGCCAGCTCGCGCGCCACGGCTTCACCCAAGCCCGAACCGCCACCGGTGACGATGGCGCTGTGTCCTGCGATCTGCATGGCGCGCGCCTGCTTTCAGCTCTCGGCCGTGAAGCCCACGCGTTTGACCAGCGGGCCCCAGCGCTCGGTTTCGGCTCGTGCGCTGCGTGCCATCTCTTCCTGTGTCGAGCCCTGGGCGAGCAATCCGACCACGCTCAGGCCGTCGACCACGCTCTTGTCTCGCAGCGCGGCGTTGATGGCGGCGTTGGCAGCGGCCACCACGGCGGCCGGGGTCTTGGCCGGCGCATAGAAGCCGAACCACTCTTCGGTCGTCAGCTCGTTGAAGCCCTGCTCGGCGAAGGTGGCGACGTCGGTGGCAAACGGCAGGCGCTGGCGGCCCGAGGTGGCCAGCAGGCGCAGTTTGCCGGCGCGGTGGTTGGCCAGGAAGTCGCCCGCGGGCGTGAACATCGCCGCCAGCTGGCCGCCCACCACGTCGGTGATGCCCGGCACGCTGCCGCGGTAAGGGATGTGCTTGAGGTCGATGCCCTGGCTCAGCCCCAGCAGCGCGCCGAGGAAGTGCGGGGTGCTGCCCGCCGCCGGCGAGCCATAGTTGGCTTTCTCGGGGTTGGCCTTGGCCCAGGCGATGAAGCCCTTCACGTCTTTCACGCTGTCGGGCACCACCGGGCCCACGGCCAGGCCGTGGTGCATGATGGCCGCGATGGACACCGGGACGAAGTCGTTGACCGGGTCGTAGCTGAGCTTCTTGTAGACGTGCGGGTAGATGGCGATGGCCGAAAACGGCGTCATTGCCAGCACCGAGCCGTCGGCCGGCGCGGCCCTCAGGCCGTCCAGCGCGATGCGGCCACCGGCACCGGGCCGGTTCTCCACGATGGCGGCGTTCTTGGCATAGGCCGTGTTCGCCAGCTTTTCAGCGACGCGGCGCGCCGCGATGTCGCCCGAGCTGCCGGCCGGGAAGCCGTACAGGATCCTGGCCTGTTCAAAGGCCTGCGCACGGGCGCGCAAGGGCAGGGCGGCGGCAGCAGCGGCAGCAGCGAGCATCAAGGTCTGGCGGCGGGTCAGCGACATGGAAAGTCTCCGGGTGTGAAAGGGTTGCGCAGAAGCGTTGGGGGGCTCAAAGGCAGAGCGCGCGGATGTCTTCAGGCACGGGTATGGCCTTGATGCGCTCGGGTTGTTCGGGGTCCCTGATGCAGAAGGCGCGCACTTCCGTGCCTTCGCACAGCACCGTGTCGCCACGCTTGACCACATGGCGGTGCCGAAAGGTCTTGGTGGCCCATTCCTCGACGGTGGTGTGCACCTCGAGGGTCTCGCCGTAGGTGGCGGGCCGCATGAACCGGGTGTGGATCTCAAGCAGCGGCGTACCGATGATCCCGCGTGTCTTCACCAGTTCACGCCAGGGGGGCACGCCGCAGGCCATGAAGAAGGCCAGCGAGGCTTCGTCCATCCAGCGGCTGAAGTTGGGGAAGAACACGATGCCGGCGGGGTCGCAGTCGCCAAACTGGACGTTCACCGGGTAGACGTGGGTTCTGCTCATGGGGTGGCTGCTTTCAGACCGACGCCGCGGTGTTTTCGACCAGTAGCGCGATGCCTTGTCCGCCACCCACGCACGCCGAGGCCACGCCCCAGCGTGCGCCGGCCTCGTGCAGTTGGCGCGCCACGGCGATGGTCAGGCGCACGCCGGTGGCGGCCAGCGGGTGGCCCAGCGCGATGGCGCCGCCCTTCACGTTCAGGCGGTCCATGTCCAGGCCCAGTTCGCGGCCCACGGCCAGCGTCTGCGCGCCCTGGGCTTCGTTGATCTCGAATCGCGCCACGTCAGACAGCTGCAGCCCGCTGCGCTGCAGCAGCAACCGGATCGCCGGCGCCGGACCGATGCCCATGATTTCAGGCGGCACGCCGACCACGGCGGCGGCGGCCAGGCGGGCCAGCGGCGCGCGGCCGGTGGCCTGGCGCCAGGCCTTCGCCGCGCCGCCTGCCGCCACCAGTGCCGCGGCGGCGGCGTCGGTCAGCGCCGAGCTGTTGCCGCCGGTCTGCACGCCGTCCTTGAACACGGTGCGCAGCTTGGCCAGCACCTCCACCGGCGTGGGACGGGGGTGGGTGTCCTTGTCGGCCACGGTGGCCTTTCCGGCCAGGCGCAGGTGACGGGGCTTGTAGCCGGGCAGCTCGAAGGTCTGATCTTCAACGGCCACCACTTCGTCCTCAAACCAGCCCGCCGACTGCGCGGCCACGGCACGGGCAAAGGACGTCGCGGCAAAGGCGTCGACATCCGCGCGCGAGATGCCGTACTGGCGGGCCAGGTTCTCGGCCGTCTGGATCATGTTGATGCCGGCGGCGCTGTCGCCCAGGGCTTCCCACATGAAGTCCTTGAAGCCGATGGGCGCGCCCAGCCTGAAGCCGCCGCGGTGGTCAAAGGCGGCGATGGGGTTGCGCGTCATGCTCTCGGTGCCCACCAGCAGCGCCACGCTGGCGCAGCCGGCCATCACCTGTTCGCCGGCCTGGCGGAACAGTTCAAACCCGGTGCCGCAGATGCGCTGCACGTTCAGCGCCGGCACCTCCTGCGGCACGCCGGCGTACAGGCCGATGTGGCGCGCCACGTAGAACTGGTCGAAGCCGCCGGGCGCCATGTTGCCCGTGATGACCGAATCCACATCGGCTGCCGCGACACCGGCGCGCGCGAGCAGGCTGCGCGCGGCCTTGATGCCGAGGTCGATGGGGTTGGCGTCGGCGAAGGCGCCCATGTAGTCGACCATGGGCGTGCGCAGGCCGTCGAGGATGAACACGTCCTCGAAGCGTTGGAACTGGCCCTTGGGGCCGTCGAGTGCACCCAGGCTCATGATTTGGCCACCTTGTTGGCGCGGCCTTCGAGGAAGGCGCGCACGCGCTGCTTGGCGGCTTCGTCGCCTTGCGCGATGCTGCTGATCAGCGACTCCAGGAACAGGCCGTCGCTGGCCGACAGGTCGGCGATGCGCGGCAGCGCCTGGGTGATGGCGTAGTTGCTCAGTGGCGCGTTGGTGGCAATCCGGGTGGCAAGCTCCAGCGCCTTGGCCACGCCCTGGCCATCGGCGACGCGGTAGTTGCTCAAGCCCATGGTCTGGCCTTCGTCGGCGTCGAACACGCGCCCGGTGAGCATCATGTCGGTCATGCGGCTCACGCCGATCAGGCGGCTGATGCGCACCGAGCCACCGCCGCCCACAAAGATGCCGCGGGTGCCTTCGGGCAGGCCGTAGAAGCTGCTGTCTTCGGCCACGCGCAGGTGGGCTGAAGACGCCAGCTCCAGCCCGCCACCCACGGTCGCGCCGTGCAGCACGGCCACCACCGGCACCGGGCCGAACTGGATGGCGTCGAAGCAGGCGTGCCAGGAACGTGAATGCTGCATGCCCTCGAACACGTTGCGCTCGCTGACCTCGCTCAGGTCCAGCCCGGCGCAGAAGTGCTGGCCCTCGCCACTGACGATGGCCGCCTTGATGGCCTTGGGCATGTTCACGAACACGGTGTGCAGCTGCGCCAGCAGTTCGTCGCTGATGGAGTTGCGCTTGGCCGGCCGGTTCAAGCGGATGTGCAGAACCTCCCCGGCCCGTTGCAGCACCAGCATGTGCAGGTTGCCGAGCGCGCCGGTCGCGACGAAAGGTTCAAGTTGCAGGGCCATGTTCGCTTTCGAGCTGCTTGTTCAAAGGGTGATGACGCGTGTGTCGGTCGGCTCGCCGCTGGCGCCGGTGGCGTACAGGGCCTGCACGTCGGCCGCGCGGCGCGACAGAACCATGCGCTGGTTGACGTAGCCCTTGTCGGTGATTTCGCCTTCGCCCGCGTTCGGGCTGTCGGGCAAGGGCAGCAGACGGGTGGGCGTTTGTGACGAACCGCCGCCGTCGGCCTTCAGGCTGCGCAGGCCCTGCCGGAGGTGCCGGGCCACTTGCTCGGCACCCAGCCCGCGCGCGGCCTCGGTCAGGAACACGAGAGCGCCGATCTCGCTGCGGTCGTGGCCGGTGATGACCACGTCCTGCACGTAAGGCGCCAGCGCCGACACCACGCGCACGCGCAGCGTGCCCACGCTGACCCAGGTGCCGCTGGTGAGCTTGAAGTCCTCGGCCACGCGGCCGTTGAACACCACGCCCTGCAGCGGGTCGTCGACGTTCTGCAGGTACCCGGCGTCACCAATGCAGTAGTAGCCGTCTTCGTCAAATGCCGCCTGCGTGGCCTGCTCGTTGTTTCGGTAGCCGGGGAAGATGTGTTCGCCCTTGACGCGCATCTCCAGCTTGCCGCCGTTGGGCACGAACTTCAGGCTCACGCCAGGCATCGGCAGGCCGATGACGCCGGGCTCGCTGATGTGCCAGTTCACGAAGGTGTTGGCCGGTGCGGTTTCGGTGCTGCCCCAGGACGTGGTCATCCACAGCGGCTCGGTGCGCACCTGCTGCGCCACCGCCAGCAGGCGCTGCCAGGTCGACGGTGGCATGCCGGCCCCGGCGTAGAACATCATGCGCAGGCCGCCCAGGAAACGGCGCGCGAGTTCCAGGTCCTGCTCCAGCGCCGGCAGCATCATTTCGTAGCCTCGCGGCACGTTGAAGTACACCGTGGGCTGCACGCTGCGCAGGTGGCTCAGGGTCTTGTCCACCACGCCGGGCATCGGGCGGCCGTCGTCGATGTACATGCAGCCCCCGTTGCGCAGCACCATGTTGGTGTTGTGGTTGCCGCCGAAGGTGTGGCTCCAGGGCAGCCAGTCCAGCAGAACCGGCCTTTCGGTTTCCAGAAAGGGCAGGGTCTGCGCCAGCATCTGCTGGTTGGCGCACAGCATGCGGTGGGTGTTGATCACCACCTTGGGGTGGCCGGTGCTGCCGCTGGTGAGCAGGTACTTGGCGTGCGTGTCAGGGGTGATGGCGGCAAAGGCCTGCATCACGGCCGCGGTTTCGGTGCCGGTCTGCAACTGCGCAAACCCCAACGCACCCGGGTGTGTCTCGGCGCCTTGGCCGAAGACCACCACCGCCTGCATCGGCGCGCCGTGCACGGCCGGCCCATAGACCTTGGCGTCGCTGGCGTACACCAGTGCCGGGTCCAGCGCTTCAAGAATGCCGTGGATTCGGCTGAAGTCCCGGCCCGCGAGCCGGCAGTAGGCACTGGAGACGGTGCAAACCGCGCGGCCGATGTGCATGCCAGCCAGCAACAGCACCAGGTGGTCGAGCGAGTTGTCGCTCAGCACCACGACGGGCTTGTGGGCTGCGAGGTTCAGGTTCAGCAGGCTTTGCGCCACCTGGCCCACTTGTCGCCGCAGTTCGGCATAGCTGACGGTGCGCCAGCCGCGGTCCTCTGGGTCGCTGCCTGCCGGCAGCGGTTCGGCAAAGGCCGGCGCCTGCGGCGTGAGCCGCGCCCACTGTTCCAGCCACTCGCCCACGCAGCGTGCGTACGGGCGCAGCGGCTCGGGATGGTTCAGGACAAAAGCGCCTTCGCCGAGGCTGACGTGTTGCGTCTGCCGGGGTGCCAGCAGGCGGACGTTTTCAAAGAAGGCGTCGGTCATCGGGCGCTTTCACGGGCGTTGCTCTTTTCCATACACATCTGTATGTGTTGGGTGGCGAATCGTATCCACGGCTCCAATAAAACCTGCTGGGGAAAACACCAATCACCATACAGTGATGTATGCTTTGCTCCGGCGTCTGAATGGTCGAACAGTCGTCGTGAAGCGGTGACCGCAGAATGGCGTCCACGCCCATGCCCATCCCCACCACCCCCATGTCCACACCGCCTGCCCCGGTGCCTGCGCGCCGCAAGCGCAGTCAGGCTGCCGCTCCCGGCGTCTCGCCGGTTGCGACGGACACCCGCAGCACGCTGGTGCCCGAACACTGGATCGCCGCCGCCACGGAGGTCTTGGTGGATGAGGGCATCGACCACGTGAAGGTCGACCTGCTGGCCACCAAACTGAACGTCACGCGCGGCAGCTTCTACTGGCACTTCCGTGACCGGCAGGATCTGCTGCGCCGCGTGCTGCAAAGCTGGAGCGAGGCCACCACCCGGCAGCTCACGCGGAGGCTGGAGACGGCGCACACCGACGATCCGCTGCAGCAACTGCGCGACGTGATCTCGCTGCCTTTTCGCGGCCGCGCAGCGGCGCGTGCAGCGCGCATCGAACTGGCCATCCGCGCCTGGGCACGACGCGATGCGATGGCGCGCCAGGCGGTGGACGATGGCGACGCCGCACGGCTGGCCTACCACGAGCAGATCTTCAAGGCGCTCGGCTTCGACGACCACGAGGCCGCCATGCGCGCGTTTTTCCTCTACAGCTACGAGGTGGCTGAATCGGTGCTGTCCCGCCAGGGAACGGCCAGCCAGAAGCAGCAGCGCAGCGCGTTCATCGAAAGGCTGGTGCGGGCGCGTTTGCCTTGAATCGTCGCCCGTCCTGGCCCTGTGGGTTGACGTTGCGCATTCATCCTCGACCTGTCTCCCGGTAAAGCCTTTGCGATAAGCCTGTCTTCGGCCAGCGCGCAGATGCAGCGGCCGTGCCGACTTCGCGGTCCTAAGGTTCGCCAAAGGTAGCGGCGGCAGAGTGTGCGCCCATGCGAACTCTCACAGCTCTTGGGGTCGCGGGCTGCTTGTTTCTTGCAAACACCCCAGCGTCGACCCAAACGCCCAGTCTTCAGTTGACTGGCCATTGGCAGTTCATCGACGACGCAAGCGTCATCGAGTTCGTGCCGTGCGGCGATGCCGTCTGCGCCCGGGTGCGCGGCTTGCCGCCCAAGCCGGAACCCGGCGAGATGCCACCGCCTTGTGGCCTGGAGGTGCTGAAGGGCCTCAAGCCCAAGGGCGCCCACTGGGTGGGTGAGGCGCTGGACCCCGAGACCAACAAGCGCTACCGCGCGAAAGTGCAGCCCGGCAAGAAGAGCGGCGAGTTGGAACTCGTGGTCAGTGCCCTGGGCGGCTTGGTCAGCGACACCATGGTCCTGGTCCCAGCCAAAGACTTCAAGTCCTGCAGCTGAGGGCAGTCCGTGCCGGTCTCGATCGCTCGCTCTACGTTGCGCCGAGAGACACGCCGCTATGTGGCGGCCCTGCTGTCCGTCACATTCGCCGGCCTGCTGATGTTGGTGCAGTTGGCTTTGCTGCAGGGCCTGTTTGCGTCGGTCACGGTTCCGCTGGATCGGTCGAGCGCGCCGTTGTGGCTGGGTTTCCCAAACCTGACCAGCGTGGACGTGAGCCGGCCGCTGACCGTGCATGCGCCCTCCTTGGCCCTTATCCACCCCGACGTGGAACAGGTCGAGCCCTACGCGTTGACCGGCGGCGACTTGCGCCGGCTCGACGGCGTTGCCATGTTCGCGGCGGTCCATGTGATCGACACCGCGCCGAACGCCATGGCGTTCTCTCGGCTGCTCACGGGCGCTCAGCGCGCGCTGCTGGACGAACCCGGCGCCTTGCTGATCGATCGGGCCGACCTTGACAAGGTCGGTGGCTCGGTGGGCATGCAAGTCGAGATCAATGGCAAGAAGGCGCACATCGCCGGTGTGTTGCCGGGCGGCCTGCGCGGTGTCGGCGGACTGACGGTGTTGGCCTCCTGGTCAACGGCTCGGCGGTTCGACCCGTCCTTGCGGCGCGACGAAGCGCACTTCTGGCTGCTGCGCCTGCGCCCCGGTGCGGATGTGCAGGCGGTGGCTCGATCCGTGGGGGAACCTGGTCCCAAACCGCGTTGGCAGACCTATTTCGCTGACGAGTTCTCGAAGACCTCTCAGATCTACTGGTTGTTGGAGACCGGTTTGGGCGTCGGTGCGGCCTTTGGCGTGCTGCTGGCCTTGGTGGTGGGCGTGGTGATCACCAGCCAGACCCTGAGCGCTGCCATCCAGGCCTCGATCAAGGAATTCGCGGCCATGCGTGCGATCGGCGTGTCCACCCAGGCGCTCAGCAAGGTCGTGCTGGAGCTGTCGTTCTGGATCGGAGGCCTCAGCGTGGTGCTGACCGCGGTGGCCGCTGCCGGTGTGCTCACACTGGCACGCAGCGTGGACGTCGCCATGGTGTTGTCGCCGGAGGCCGTGATTGGCACTGGGGCGCTGATCCTGGTGATCACCGCCGTGTCGGGCTTGCTCGCCATCAAGCCCTTGTTCAAGGCCGATCCGGCGGGGCTGCTGCGATGACGCACGCATCCGGCGCGGAGCCGACCCTGTGTGTCCGGGGTGTCTGCAAGCGCTATCTGAACGGCAACCAGTGGCTGCAAGTGGTCCAACCTTGCAGCCTGGACATCCTGCCGGGCGAGTTGACGCTCATCGTCGGGCCCTCCGGCTCGGGCAAGAGCACCTTTTTGAGCATGGTGTCTGGTCTGAGTCAGCCGGACGAGGGACAGGTGCACGCCCTGGGTACAAGCCTGTGGAGCTTGAGCAAGAAGCACCTCGACGCCTTCCGCTTGGCGCACTGTGGCTTTGTTTTCCAGGGCTTCAACCTGTTCAGCAGCCTGACTGCCTTGGACAACGTGATCTTGCCGCTGCAGTACCAGGGCGTCCCCGACCGCGAAGCGCATCAGCGCGCCTTGGCCGCACTCGATGCGGTCGGGCTGTCAGGGCGCGGGCAGTTGTTGCCCGCCTCGCTGTCGGGTGGCGAGAAGCAGCGCGTTGCGATCGCTCGCGCCATGGTCAAGCAACCCGAGCTGGTGTTTGTCGATGAACCGACGTCTGCCCTGGACAGCCACAACGGCCAACGGGTGACCGATTTGCTGCGCAGCCATGCGCGGCAGCAGAACTGCACGGTGCTGGGCGTGACCCACGACCCCCGCCTACTTGCCTACGCCGACCGCGTGATCACGCTCGAAGACGGCGCCGTGATCTCCGACAGTCGACCCAACATGCCTCTCAGTACCCAAGAACATGCAGAGACTGAAGCATCCTGAGCGCGTCGCGCCTTGGGCCATTCTGGTCCTGTCTGCTGCACTGCTTGGCGGCTGCACAGACGAGCCGGAGACTGCCTCGGCACCCACGGCACCCAGCGCATTTGCAGCCAGCGCCAAAGGGCGCATCGATGTCGAAGGCGGCCTGGTGCGCCTGGCTGCACAGCGCGAGGGCGTCATCGAGCGCGTCTTGGTGGAAGAGGGTGATCGGGTGGTTCGCGGTCAGTTGCTGGCCGTGGTCAGTGATGCCCCATCGCAGCGCTCGCTCGACGTCGCCCGTGCGGAAACCGATCAGGCTCGCAGCCAATTGCCGCCACTGAGCTTGCGACTGGGCAGCGCAGAGCGTGAGTTGAAGCGCTTGCAGCCCATGGCGGGAGACAGCGTGAGCGAGCAGGAGCTGGACGTGGCGCGCGACCAGGTTGCGCTGTTGCAAGCCGAACTGGCCGCCGCACAGGCCGCCGTGCGCTTGAGCGAGCGCCGCGAGCAGGTGGCTCTGGAGGAGATCGAGCAGCGGCGCGTGCGTGCCCCCATGGCGGGCACCATCGTGCGCCGGTCCGCCCGGCCGGGCGACGGGGTTTCGATCGCCACCGTCACGCCCTTGTTCCTGTTTGCACCCGATGCGCCCTTCATCGTGCGCGCCGACGTCGAAGAACGTTGGCTTCAACAGCTTCGGATCGGGCAGGCTGCGCAAGTCGAGCTTGAATCCGAGGAAGGGAAGTCGATCCCGGCGAAGATCCTGCGCATCGCACCGGTGGTGGGTCAGCGCCCAGCCGGTGACGACCCTGCCGAACGCCAGGACGTTCGGGTGGCCGAGGTGGTGTTGGGCTTGGAGGTCGACTCGCTGCGCATCGGCCAACGCGTCATCGTGCGCTTCCCCCGTGCCAAGGCAGGGGCCTGAGATGCGCACGCGCTGGCTGCCTGTCTTGCTGTTGGTGATGCTGGGGGGCTGCGTTCAGCTCGGGCCGCCACCGGCTGGACCGCAGGCCTACACACCCAAAGCGGTCGCACCGCAGACCGTTGTCGAGCCCGAGTTGCAGACCGCTTGGTGGCAGCAGCTTGCCGACCCTCAGTTGCAGCAACTGCTGGCCCTGGCCGATGCCGAAGGGCTGGATGCCCAGCGCGCTGCGGCGCGCCTGAGCCAGGCGCGAGCCCAGGTCGCGGGCGTGGAGGCCGCTGCCCGACCCCAACTGACGCTGCAGTCCTCGATGGACCGGGTGCGCAACGCGCGGCGCCCGCCAGGCAGCGACACGCCCGACGAGGGGCGCTTGACGCTCAACAGGCTGGGCTCGGACGCCACAGCCAGCTGGGACCCGGACCCGTTCGGCCGCAG